>JAZJZQ010000001.1:0-3684 GCA_040389625.1 Pseudomonadota bacterium
GCCTGCATTTCAGCCGCGACTATCCGGAAACGCTGCCCAAGGCGCTGCCGAGCGTACTCACGCCGCCGCGCCGCAAGGGATAAGACTGGTGCGGTGCCGGTCCGCTGGGCCGGCACCGCACACACTTGCAGCGCCCCCGCTGGCGTCTTTCTACCTAGCACCGTGCAGTCGGCCGACATGCCGCATGTGGAAGCTCTGCCCCGCCCCGCAGGCAGACAGCAGCGCAAGTCATGCTGTTGAGTAAGTGTCCAATCGGCTAATTATGAAGTCATTTCACTATTTCTCTGCGTTGTTGTTCCTGGCATCGAATGCGGCATGGTCCGGGCAGGTAGCAACAAGAGATGAAGCAATCGGACTTGCCACAAATGCCATACATAAATTTCACCTGACCACGCTGAAAGATGAATGTGGCGTCATAGATGTGATCGAGAAGCCGTCGTACTTCGACATTGTAGTTCGCGAACGTCACTCAAAACACTGTGGCGGCACTGCCGAAACGGGTGCACGCTTATTTAGCGTCCGCGTAAGAAAGCAAGATGGGCGGCTGACAAGCGATGTTTATGACGGAACAAACTATCAACCGCTCGATCACAAGCTGGACGATGCCAAGTGAAGCGGAACAGATGGCTTGCACCATCCTGCGTCGCGCCGCAAGGACTAAGGCACCTGCACGCCGAAACGCTGCCCGAGGCGTTTCAACTCGCCCTGCTCGACCAGCATCTTGAAGGCCGCGTCGAAACGGGCGCGGAATTCGTCGTGTTCCGCGTCGCGGGGAAAGGCGAAATAGCCGTCCTGCTGGTCGAACGCCTGCGGCAAGGCCGTCACTACGCCGGCCAGATGGAGCCGGGCCAGCACCGGCTCCGTGTTGCGCACATTGGTCGCAAACAGATCCACGTGCTGGTGCGCCACCATCAGCAGTCCGCTTTCGACCGTGTTGGCCACGCTGGTGTGCAGGCTGCCGCTGGCCTGGGCGAAGGCGGCACCATAAACCCAGCCGTTCAGGATCACGATACGGCGTCCGCTCAGCTTGCCGTAGTCGCCATCCCACCCGATGCGCGCCTCCGGACGGGCGTAGAACACCATCTGGTCGCGGTAGAACGGCAATTGGGAAAACGCCATCTGTCCCAGGCGGGCGGGCGATTTGTAGGGGCCGACCAGCAGATCGACCTTGCCCTGCGCCACCAGCGCCTGCGCGCGCGGCCACGGATACAGCTCGAAGCGCACTGTATCGTTCATCGCCTGCGCCACGCGGCGCACGATGGCCGGGCCGAGACCGGCGAATTCCCCCTCGGGCGTACGCTCGTACACGCGCTCGAAGTGCGCGCCGGCCACCAGCCACTCGCGCGCAGCAACCGGCACGGCCACGCATGGCAGCATCAACGCAAGCACCAGCAGCGTCGGCAGGCCGGGCCAATGGCTTCGCCGGGAATCGTGATTCGACCACGCAAACCGCATAGTTGCTCCTTGCCGTAGGCAGCCTCGTCATCACATCATACCCAATTCCCGCCCTGCCAGCCAATTTGCACGGCGCACGCGGCGCCTGGCGCTGGACGGGGCTGGCAAACTGCGCTAACTTGACGCCATCACAACCACCTCGCAGCCCATTGCGCTTCGCCACCGAATGAACCAAGCCACCAGCAGCCCGACCACCAGCGCCCTGCAACTGCGCGCCGCCCTGCCCGACGACATTGCCCGCATGGAGGCGCTGATCGCCCGCTCCGGCATCGAACTGAGCGCCGGTTTCTACACGGAAGAGCAGGCGCAAGCCATCACGCGCCACGTGTTCGGCGTCGACACGCAGCTGGTGGCGGACCAGACCTACTTTCTGATTGAACGGGATGGGGAGATGCTGGCTTGCGGCGGCTGGAGCAAGCGCGCCACGCTGTTCGGGGCCGACCGCACCAAGCGCGGCACCGATCCCCTGCTCGATCCGGCCACCGAACCGGCCCGCATCCGCGCCTTCTTCGTTTCGCCGGACGCGGCGCGCCAGGGGCTGGGCCGCATGCTGCTGCGGCACTGCGAACAGCAGGCCGCCGGCGCCGGCTTCGGCGCGCTGGAACTGGCCGCCACCCTGCCCGGCGTCCCGCTCTACCTGGCCTGCGGTTTCAGGAAGATGGAGCAGCTCGACTTGACCTTGCCAGGTGACGTGCATGTGCCGCTGGCGCGCATGCGCAAGGAAATGACGCGCTGACGCACGGCCTGCCCGTCAGCCCGACTGGTGCCGCCGCAGCGCATCGACCACCGTGTGCTTGAGCAGCTGGTCGTCCCACGGCTTGGTCAGGAAGCGGTAGACCTCGCCCCGGTTGAGCGCATCGAGCGCCGCCTGCAGCTCGGCGTAGCCGCTCAACACGATCCGTATCGTATCGGGATACAGCCGGGCGACGATGGAGATCAAGGGTCGCCCATCGCGCTTGTGCACCATGCGGTCGCTCAGCACCACCTGCACGGACTCGGTGGCCAGCACGGTGAGCGCTTCGCTGGCCGACCTGGCCTGCAGGATGCGGTAGCCCTCGTTGCCCAGCGCCCGCTGCACGGAATCGCGCAGTTCCGTCGCCTCGTCCACCACCAGGATGGTCGGCGCGGGGCCGGCGCCGCATACGCCCAGGTCCAGGCACTGCCCACTGGCCAGCATGGCGTGGAAGGCCGGCGCCGCCACGGGACGGCTGAAATAATAGCCCTGGATATAGTCGCAGTCGCGGGCTCGCAGGAACTGCAGCTGGGCCGCCGTTTCCACACCTTCCGCGATCACGCGCATGCGCAGGCTGTGGGCCATGGCGATGATGGCCATCGAAATGGCCGCGTCGTCGGGGTTGGAGGTGACGTCGGTGATGAAGGCGCGGTCGATCTTCACGTATTGGAACGGAAAACGCTTCAGGTAGGCCAGCGATGAGTATCCGGTGCCGAAGTCGTCGAGCGACAGCTTGAGGCCCAGGGCGCCGAAGGCCAGCATGGTCTGCTGGGCAATGGCCGGCTCCTGCATCACCACCGATTCCGTCAGCTCCAATTCGACGCAGGCCGGATCGAGCGCATGCTCCTCGAGCACGCTGCGCAGCGTGGCCAGTACGTTGCCCTGCCTGAACTGCAGCGCCGACAGGTTCAGGGCCACCGGCACCACCGGGCCGCCGGCCTGCCGCCATGCGCTTTGCTGGGCGCACACGGCCCGTATCACCCAGTCGCCGATCGGCACAATCAAGCCCGTCTCTTCTGCTAGCGGGATGAAGCGGTCGGGCGGCACCATGCCGCGCTCGGGGTGCTGCCACCGTATCAACGCTTCCGCGCCGGCGATGGCGCCGGTGCGCAGATCGACCTTGGGCTGGTAGTACAGCACGAACTGCCCTTCCTGGATGGCGCGCTTGAGCATCTGTTCCAGTTCCAGCTTTTCCGCCATCCGTGCGTTGAGCTCCTGCGAAAAGTACAGGAAGCGGGCCAGCGCCGCCTTGCTCTGCTTCTGGGCCGCCTCCGCGTTCCTGAGCAGGGCTTCGGCGTCGTCGCCGTCGGCCGGGAACACGGCCACCCCCAAGCGGGGCGCCAGCTGTACCGCCTGTTCGCCTATCGTGATGGGCGCGCTCACCAGTTCGATCACCTGTTCGCACAGGGCGGCTAGGTCGTCGCCCGGCGCCAGTTCGCCGGCCAGCGCGAAATTGTCGGCGCCGATACGGGCCACGGTGCAAGGCCGGCACAGCT
>JAZJZQ010000001.1:3784-7442 GCA_040389625.1 Pseudomonadota bacterium
GCCAGCGCGAAATTGTCGGCGCCGATACGGGCCACGGTGCAAGGCCGGCACAGCTCCTGGCTCAGGCGCGAGGCGACCGTGCGCAGGGCCTGGTCGCCACCGTGCCGCCCCACCCCGTCGTTGACCTGCTTGAACCGTTCCAGGTTGAGCGCGATGACGAATGCACTGCCGGCCTCGTGGCGCGCGCCGTTGACGAGCTGCTCGAGCCGGTCCAGGAACAGCGTGGTGTTCGGCACGCCCGTCAAGGCGTCGTAATAGGACAGGAAGTTGGCGCGCTTCTCGTTCTCTATCGATTCGAGCGCAAAGGCGATGTCGCCGGCCAGTTCGTCGAGCAGCTTGCGCTCCTCGTCGTCAAAAGAACCGGCGCTGCGCGCGTACAGCAGCATCACGCCGATCACGCCGCCCGACGCGTGCAGCGGCAGGCCCAGCACGGAATGGTAGCCGCGCGCCCGCGCGTCGGCGCAGTTGGCGCCACAGTCGGCCGGCACCTTGCCGTCGTCGCACACGGCCGCCGCGCCGTGGTGCAGCACGTGGGCCACGATGTCGCGCGCCGGCGGCGGCAGCCCGGTGGCGGCGGCGGCGCCGTCCACGCTGGCCGACAGGGTGATGGCCTGGCCGGCGTCGGCCAGGCCTATCCATGCATGGCCGAAGCCGCCGTGGGCCACGGCGATGCGGCACGCTTCCTGCAGCAGGGCCAGCGGCTGGCGGATGCGCACGATGGCGCTGTTGGTGCCGCTCAGCACGGCGTGGATACGGCTCAAGCGTGCCGTCTTGGCCTGCTCCAGCTCCAGTTCCCGCACGTAGTGTTCCAGCTTGGCGGCCCGCACCAGCGACAGCTGGTTGCGCACCCGGGCATGGACCAGGGCCGCCGACACGGGCTTGATGATGTAGTCGACGGCGCCGCAGGCAAAGCCGGCGGCCTCATCGCCCACCTCGCTCATCGAGGATACGAAGATCACCGGGGTGTCTTCCGTCAGCGGGTCGCTCTTCAGGCTGCGGCACACGGCGTAGCCGTCCATGTCCGGCATCTGCACGTCGAGCAGGATCAGGATGGGCCGGTGCTTGCGGGCCGCGGCCAGGCCTTCGGCGCCGTTGCGGGCAAAGGCCAGCGTGTACTGGTCGCCGAGGATCTGCTCCAGCAGCGCCAGGTTGCTCGGTTCGTCATCGACGATCAGGATGGGACCTGCTTGCATGATCTACTCCCGTGTTGCCACGTCCAGTTGCGTCATCAGTTCCCGCGTCAACGTCTCGGCCGCGCGGAAGTCGAAATCGTCGATGCGGGCCCTCAGTTGGCCGGCGCTGGCGGCGCCGATGCGGGGCGCTAGCGCGTCGAGCCGGGCACTGGCCCGGCCCCGGGCGTCGGCGTCCAGGGCGGCCAGCAGCTCGCGCAGCAGTTCGGCCGTCGCGGCGCAATCTCCGTCCGGCTCGGACTCCGGTTCCGGTGCCGGAACGGCGGGCGGCGCCGCCTCGGCCGCGTAGCCGGCGATCGATTCAAGCGCGGTGGCGATGGCCCGCTGCAGCGGCTCCATCGCCGCATCGGGATCGGTGCCAGCCCGCTCGGCCGTCTCCAGCAACGCCGCCGCGCCGGCCACCTCCATCAAGGCCAGGCTGGCGGCGCTGCCCTTGAGCTTATGGGTCAGGGCCCGCGCGGCCACCGCATCGCCGGCCGCATAGCAGGCCGCCACCCGCGCCACGCTGTCGCCGTAGTCGGCGCTGAACTTGAGCAGGAAGCGGCGGTAGTCGCCCGCATCCTTCCACACCGCCAGTCCCCGCTCCAGCGCGATACCGGGCCAGCGCTCGCGCGCAATGGGTGCGGGCACTTCCACGGCATCCGCCGCATCCGCTGCATTCGCCCTATTCGCCGCATTCGCCGGGTTCGCCGCCACAACGGGCGCCGCCGGCACGGACATGGCGTGGCGGGTCAGGCGCAGGATGGCGGCGATCAGTTCATCCACATTGAACGGCTTGGCGACGAAGGCATCCATGCCGGCTGCATGGGCCGCGTCCTGCTGGGCGCGGAAGGCGCCGGCCGTCAGCGCGATCACGGGAATGGCCTGGCAGGACGGGGTGGCGCGCAACTGGCGGGTCGCTTCGTACCCGTCCATCTGCGGCATCTGCACGTCCATCAGCACAATATCGACGTCCTGCGGATGCGCACGCAGCCACTCCAGCGCCGATACGCCGTCCTGCGCCAGCTCCACGGTGGCGCCTTCGGCCATCAGGATGCGCAGCGCCACCTCGCGGTTGATCTCGCTGTCGTCCACCACCAGCACCCGCACGCCCGGCAGGCGCTGCCCGCTGTCGGCCGGTTGGATCTGCATGCTGCCCGGCGCGGCGCGGCGCCGCAAGGCGTTGGCCACGCCGTTGAACAGGGCCGAACTGGTGACGGGCTTGCTCAACACGCCATCCACGTCGCCGATGGCGGCCTGCTGATTGAGCTCGTCCTGGGAATAGGCGGTCACCATCAGCACGATGGGCGTGGTTTCCTCGTGCAGGGCGCCACGCAGGCGGTGGGCCAGTGCCAGGCCATCCATGCCCGGCATCTTCCAGTCCACCAGCAGCACGTCATATGCGCTGTGCCGCGCGTGCTTGGCCAGGACTTTTTGCAGCGCCGCCTCGCCGCTGTCGACCATGGTGGCGGTCCAGCCGATCGAACGGGCCGTCAGGGTCAGGTTCTCGCGCGCGATCTCGCTGTCGTCAGCGATCAGCACGTCCAGGTGGGCCAGTTCCGGCGGCGCATACTCGTCGCCGTTGTGCCAGTCGAGCGGCACGGTGAACCAGAACTCGCTGCCCCGCCCGGGCGCGCTGATGACGCCGATCTCGCCGCCCATCTGGCTCACCAGGTGGCGGCAGATGGTCAGCCCCAGTCCGGTGCCGCCGAAACGGCGCGTGGTCGAGGCGTCGGCCTGGGAGAAGGCGGAAAAAATCTGCGCCTGCTGCTCGAACGGGATGCCGATGCCGGTGTCGCACACGGCAAAGCGCAGCATGACCGTATGCTCGTCCTGCGACATCAGCGTGATGCCGACCTTGACGGCGCCCCGGTCCGTGAACTTGATGGCGTTACCGGTCAGGTTGATCAGGATCTGCTCGAGCCGCAGCGCATCGCCCATCAGGTGGCCGCCGCAGGCCGGCGGCGCCGCGATCACCAGTTCGATCTCCTTGTCGCCGGCGTTGGCGGCCATGATGGCGGCCAGGTTGTCGCAGACATCCTGCAGCCGGAACGGCGCATGCTCCAGTTCCAGCCGGCCCGCCTCGATCTTGGAAAAATCGAGGATATCGTTGATGATGGCCTGCAGCGAGCGGCCCGCGTTGCGTATCTTGCGCACCATCTCGGCCGCCTCGCCTTCGAGCTGGCGCCGGTCCAGCAGGTAGGCCAGGCCCAGGATGCCGTTCATCGGCGTGCGGATCTCGTGGCTCATGTTGGCCAGGAAGTCGGCCTTGGCGCGGTTGGCGCTCTCGGCCTCGGCGGTGCGGGCCGTCAGGCTGCGGTTGGCTACCTCCAGTTCGGCCGTGCGGCTGTGCACGCGCGCCTCCAGGTCCGCGTTCAGGTTGCGCACCGCCTGCTCGGCCGCGCCCCGCTCGCCGATCTCGTGCTCGAGCGCCTGCAGCATGCCGTTGAAGGCGTCGGCCAGTTCCCCCACCTCGTCCTCCGTCGTCC
>JAZJZQ010000001.1:7542-11048 GCA_040389625.1 Pseudomonadota bacterium
CATAGCTGGCAAACAGCTTGCCATGCACCGTGTAGATGGCGGCCGCCGCGATGTTGGGCGCCGAGCGCAAATGGGCCAGGTTTTCACTGGCCACCTTGGGATCGGCAAATTCGAGCGCGGTCACGCTGCCCTGCCCGATCAGGTTGGCCAGCGCCGTCAGGTCGGCCGTCGTGCGGGCCCGGGCCTCGTTCAGGTCGTGGTACAGCAGCGCTGCGCCAGCCGCCAGCAGGGTGCACAGGTTGGCCACCAACACCAGCAACAGCAGCTTGGTGCTGACCGAGCGCAAGCGAAACGATGACTTCATCAAGGCTCCTTCCCTTCGATCTTGTAGGCCACGTCGAGCAGGCGTGCACTGACTTTCAGCCCGGCCGCGGCGGCATGGGCGAGCGATACTTCAAACCGTATCCGTTCGTCGATCGTCAACAGGTTGATGGTGCTGCCGGCGCTGAGCATGCCCTCCGATTCCGTGACCGTGAGCACCGGCTTGCCCGCCAGGCCGCTCAACATCTGGCGCGCGCCGCTGCCGGCGTGCTGGCCGATGAACACCATCTGCACCCCGCTCACCGCGGCGCCGGGCGCCAGTTCACGCACCTGCACCGGGCGGTTCTTGAGCGGATAGGCCGCGCTCAGGGCCTTCAGTTCGGCCGTCACCCCTTCGGCGTCGACCACGCCGATGGTGAACGGGCCGGCCGCCGCTTGCGTGTCGCCGGCTGGCCAGTCGACATAACCGGCGAACTTGTAGACATAGGTCGCCTTGATCTTGTTGACCATGGCGGCGTTGCCGGGATCGGCTCCCGGCGCCGCCGACGCCGGCAGGTGGAGGGCAAGCTGGCAGGCCAGCAGGCAAAGGAGCAGACGGACGGCGCGCATCAGAAGCTCGCCGTCAGGGACAGCACCAGCCGCCGTTCGACCAGCACCGGATCGTTGGCCACCGGATTACCCGACTGGAACTCCACATGGCGCCGGTCGAGCAGGTTGCGCACGCCGAAGCGCAGTTCGCACGCTGGCATGGCGCGCCAGCCGAACATCAGGTCGAGCACCGTGTAGGCCGGCACGGCGGGATGGGGCAGCGCCCCCACGTGTCGCAGGCGCAGGTCGACATCGAAGGCGCCGCCCGGGTTCCAGCCGGCCCCAAGCTGCAGCTGCTGGCGCGGATCGTCGCCGGGCGGCGACGCCGCCACCGGCCCCTGCGCGCGCTGACGCATCCAGGTCCAGCCGCCGTCCAGGGTCAGGAAGCGCGCGGCCTGGTAGCTGCCCCACGCTTCCAGCCCGCTGACCTGGGCCGCGATCTGGTTGTCCAGTGTGTACACGCCGCCATGCTGGCTCAGGCTGCGCACGCGCCGGTAGCGGCTGTGGAACAGCGTGGCTGAATAGACCAGCGCGTCAGGCAGCTGGCCGCGCGTGCCCAGTTCCAGCGTGTCGGCCAGTTCGGAGCGGAAGTCCGGGCCGCCGGCCAGCAGGAACGGCGGCTTGGCCGGCGCATACAGTTCCACGTCGAGCCGCGACGGCGCCCGCACCGAACGGGCCAGCCCGGCCCAGTAGCTGTGCTGTTCGTCCTGCTTCCAGGCCAGCTTCACGCTGGGTAGCCATTCCAGCCCCGTGTAGTGGTTCGACTCCATCCGCAGCCCGCCGATCAGGCGCAGCGCCGGCGTCAGCGCCCGCTCCTGCTGGACGAACAGATTGGACCAATGCAGGTCGCGCCGGGCCGGCAGGAAGGCCAGTACGGCGGAATTGCGCACCTCGTCGGCCGACAGCCGGTAGCCGCCGCCGAAGATGGTCTGCACGCCGCCGGCTTCAGGCAAGTTGTAGCGCAGGTCCAGGTCCAGGGTGTCGAGCGTTTCGCCGAACAGGCCGGGCACATCGCGCCGGGTGCGGTCCAGGTAGCCCTGCACGGACAGGCTGGCACCATTGGCCCGCTTGCCTTCCCAGCGTGCCAGCAGGTTGGCGCCGGACAGGCTGGCCGTCGCGCCCACCACCTGCGATTCGCGGCCGTCGTAGACGTCGCCCATCACGGTGCTGCCAGTGTCGCCGTGCTGCCAGTCGGCCCGGAAGCCGGCCTGGTGCTGATGCCAGCCGTCGCGCGCCGGCTTGCCGCTGCTGCGCGTCATGTCCGGCAACACGTCCGTCTTGGCATACAGGCGGTAGGCCCCGCCGCCGAACGCGCTGCCATGGCGCACGGCCGCCTCGCGCACGCCGTCGCCGGTGCCGCCCTGCACGGCGTCGCCCACGGTCTTGCCGGCCTCCCGGGTGATGATGTTGATGACGCCATTGACGGCGTTGGTGCCCCACACGGTGCCACCGGGACCGCTGACCACTTCGATCCGGTCTATATCCATCAGCATGGTGTTCTGCGCATCCCAGAACACGCCTGAATAGAGCGGCGTGTAGACGGTGCGCCCGTCTATCATCACCAGCAGTTTGTTGGCCGTGCTCGAGTTGAAGCCGCGCGCGCTGATGGCGTACTGGTTGGCGTTGATGCGCGCAACTTGCAGGTTGGGAGCCAGACGCAAGGCTTCGGGCAGGCTGCGCGCCCCAGAGCGCCGTATCGCATCGTTGGTGATGACGTAGACCGAGGCGGCCGCGTCGGACAGCCTTTCCTCGCGCTTCGAGACGGAGGTGATGTGCAGGTCGCCCAGTTCCTCCAGCGACAGGTTGTAGTACTCGTTGGGCGGGGCGGGGTCGCCAGCGCGGGCGGGCGTGGCCAGCAATACGCACAAGGTACACACCGCCGCTGCAGCCGATGCGGGCGATGGCAGCGCCCAGCGCGGCAAGGCACCGTTCGCCGGCGCGGCCGAGGAGTCCTTGCGGGGAACGCTCTCCATCTCCACCTCCTCCGCATCGCGGGATGCAAGATAAAAGTGAGCAGTGCCGGACGGGCGCCGGCTGCAGGCAGGCGCGTGAAGATTCAGCTCGGGGCGCGTGCCATCACGATAGTAATATCACTATTTCCTGCCGAAACACAGTGGAATTGCTACCGTGTGCGCCCGAGTGCGCACTGGCCGCAACAGCCGATGTAAATTTTTGGATTGCGACATTTGGAGAGAATGTTGGCGCGGCAATTGTAGTAGGCGCCGGGGAAGCGCGGCAGTACCGGCCTGGCCGGCACCGCCGTCGCAGCAGCTGCGTCAGCCGACGATGCGCATCGAATAATCGGTGGCGCGCACGTCCTTGGTCAGGCTGCCGATGGAGATGCGGTCCACACCCGTTTCGGCGATGGCGCGCACGGTGTCGAAGTTGATGCCGCCAGATGCTTCCAGCAAGGCGCGGCCGGCGTTGGACTTGACGGCCGCCCGCATCATCTCCAGGCTGAAGTTATCGAGCAGGATGGAGGTAGCGCCAGCCACCAGCGCCTCTTCCAGCTCGGCCAGGCTTTCCACTTCCACCTGGATCGACACGCCCTTGTCGAGGCGCATGGCGGCCGCCACGGCCGCGGTGATGCCGCCCGCCGCCGCGATATGGTTTTCCTTGATCAGGATGCCGTCGTACAGCGCCAGGCGCTGGTTCTG
>JAZJZQ010000002.1:0-5193 GCA_040389625.1 Pseudomonadota bacterium
CTTGAGGCCGTTGTAGCGGCGCGCCGCCAGCGCGATCTCGCCGGAGGCGGTCAGGTAGCGCTCGGAAAAGAAGGCGCTGATCGCCTCCGTATCGTCGGTGATGAAGTTTTCGCCGACCCAGGCGCCGCGCGCCTGTTCGATGTTGAGTTTATTGAGCCGGGCTTCCGCGTCGGCCAGGAAGCGTTCGGCTTCGGCCACGGTAGGCTTGGCGGCCGGCGCCGCATAGGCGCTGCCGCTGGCGGCTGTGATGGCGCTTATCGCCAGCAGCGCCTTGATGAAGGTAGATGACACTCGCGTCTCCCTGAAATGAAAAAATGGCCTTCGAACCGGGCGGTTCGAAGGCCATTAATATACACGTCAGGCCGCCGCAGGTGGCGGTTTTGCTAACTGTTGCGGATTGGTCAGCGCGCGTCGGCCGCCGCCAGTGCGATCGCCACCGTGCTGGCGGCACGGTCGCTGGCCGGCAGCTGCACCGTCAGCAGGCGCGCGGCGCCGTCCCAGGCAAATGGGGCCGGCTGGCCGTCCAGCTGCACGCCGTCCGGACGGGCGCCCACGTTATGCACCTGCAGCGCGATGCTGCGCTGCGGCCGCTGGTAGTGCGCGCCCGTTTCCGACGACAGCGACAGCGTCAGCTGGCGTCCGTGCAGCTTGCTGGCGAAATGCAGTAGTTCATACTTGCCCTGTTCGTAGGCTTGCGCCGTCTCGCCGTCGTCGTCATACAGCTTGCCCTGGCCGCTGCGGGCCGTGTGGTCGTGGTAGTAGTGCAGTTCGATGTTTTTGGTCGAGTAGTCGCGCGTGGTTTGCACCACGGGCGCCAGCGGGATGAAGGCGCCGGCCCGCACGTAGACGGGAATGTGGTCCGGCGCCAGCGTCACGGCCTTGCTCACGCCGCCGTCCTGGCGCTGGCCCGTGTAGTAGTCGAACCACGCGTTGTGGGCGGGGAACCACACCTGCTGCTGCGTGGCGCCCTTGCTGGTGACGGGGGTGACGAGCAAGTCCTTGCCCCACAGGTAGGTGGATGCGATGGCGCGCGCTTGCTCGTTGCCCGGTTCCTCGTACAGCATGGGGCGCATCAGGGGCAGGCCCAGCTGGTTGTTGTCGAAGGCCAGCGTGTAGTTATACGGCAGCATGCGGTAGCGCAGGCGGATCGCATCGCGCGCCAGCGCCTTGGTCGCGGCGTCGCGGTAGGCCGGCTCGGACGGCACTTCCTCCTGCGCGTGCGGGCGGAACACGGGCTGGAACACGCCGTACTGCAGCCAGCGCGTGTACAGCTCGTTGTCCAGGTTGGCGTTGGCAAAGCCGCCCAGGTCCGAGTGCATATAACCCAGGCCCTGCATGCCCATCTGCAGCGCGATCTCGGGCTGCGACTTGAGGCCGCCCCAGCTGCGGTCCACGTCGCCCGACCACGGGATCAGGCCGAAACGCTGCGAACCGGAATAGCCGGCCCGCATCAGGATGAAGGGGCGCTCGGCCGGATAGTCGTGGCGGTAGCCGTCGGCCACCAGCTTGGCCCACTGGTGGCCGTAGATGTTGTGTACCTGCTGGGCCGTGCCCGTGGCGTGCCGCATCGAGCCGGGATGCACTTCCGGCTCGCCCAGGTCGCCCCATACGCCGGCCACGCCCATGTCGTGCAGGCCCTTGTAGATGTCCCAGAACCAGTCGCGGCCCGGCTGGCCGAAGATGTCGATCAGGCCCGTGTGGCCGAAATAGAAGTCGTAGGCCAGCGGCGCGCCGTTGGCGTCCGTGCCCAGGATCTTCTTCTGCACCGCCTCCTGCCAGTGCGACGACGTGTCGACGATGAACGGCTCGGTGATCAGCACCGTCTTGACACCCTTGGCCTTGAAGTCGGCGATCATCTGCTGCGGGTGGGGGAAGTTGTCCTGGTCGAAGGCCAGGTTGCCCATGGTGCCCTTGATGTCCTTGCCGAACCAGTACAGGTCGAACACGATGGCGTCGACCGGGATGTCGTCGGCGATGAACTGGTCCACTGTCTTGCGGGCTTCGGCCTCGCTGTGATAGCCGAAGCGCATGGCGAAATTGCCGAAGGCCCAGCGCGGCGGCATCGGCTGGCGCCCCGTCAAACTGGTGTAGCTGCCGATGATGTCTTCCCAGCGGTCGCCGGCGATCACCTGGTAGGTCTTGCGCCCGCCCGCCGTTTCGTAGGACAGGCTGTTGTCGCCCTTGCTGTCGAAATCGAGGTAGCCCGTCTGCGGGTTATCGAAGTGCAGCGCGTAGCGCTTGGACGACAGCGCCAGCGGCATGGTGTAGTTCATCAGCTCCGAATGGTCGCTGTAGCCGTAGTGCGCCTTGTTGAACAGGGTGAAGCGGTGGCCGCGCCGGTTCATGCCCACCGAGCGGGCGCCGGCGCCGTACAGGGCTTCCGTCGCGTCCAGCGCGAACTCGATGCGCTCGCCGTAGCCGGTCTTGCCGTAGCCCCGTTTTTCCGCCACCAGCGGACGGCCCTTGTAGGCGTAGGCGATCTGGAACGGTGCCCGGGTGATGGTGACGGACATGCCGCCGGTCGCATATTCGAAGGTGTTACCCTTGTTCTTGAGCGTGGCCGGCACCGGCGCCGGCGCCAGCACCACCGCGTGCGACTCCGGCTCCACGCTTTGGCCGGTGGGCACGAAGGTGGTTTCGACGATGCTGGTGGAGTAGGGCTTGATCAGGTACTGGCCGTCGCTGGTGCGGATTTCCAGCTGGTTGCCATGCAGGGTGGCGCTGTCGAAACGGCGCTCCAGGTTCTGGGCCAGGACGGTGGGGCTGGCGGCGATCAGCAGGGCCAGGCCGGCGTAGTGCTTGCTTGTCATGTGGTGGGGTCTCGTCTTGTTGGAGCTTGTTTTGATTTATGTTATTTGACTACATTTGACTACAAAACCACGGCGCTGTGAGTGGCTAACTGCTTTATTTTACTATGAAGTTGTTTCGATTGACACGTGTAGGTGCGCGTGTTATTTTGCTACAAATTCGTATTTTGATGGATCGATCCGGTGCGCAGCCCGGACTACATAAACGGGGACACGCGGCATGCAACCTTCTTCCTACAAACCCAGGCTGACGTTCTGGCAGCTCTGGAACATGAGCTTCGGCTTTCTCGGCATCCAGTTCGGTTTCGCGCTGCAAAACGCCAACACCAGCCGCATCTTCTCCACGCTGGGCGCCAATCCCGAAGACCTGGCCTTCCTGTGGCTGGCCGCGCCCGTCACCGGCCTGCTGGTGCAGCCCGTGATCGGCTACCTGTCAGACAATACCTGGCACCCGTTCTGGGGCCGCCGCCGTCCCTTCTTCTTCGTCGGCGCCGTGCTGGCCTCGATCGCCCTGTTCCTGATGCCCAATTGCGGCGCGCTGTGGATGGCCGCCGCCGTGCTGTGGCTGATGGATGGCGCCATCAACGTGTCGATGGAACCGTTCCGCGCCTTCGTCGGCGACAAGCTCGGTCCCGCGCAGCAGACGGCCGGCTTTGCGATGCAAACCTTCTTCATCGGCTGGGGCGGCGTGATCGCCTCGCTGCTGCCCACCATCTTCTCCGATGTGCTGGGTGTAAGCAATGTGCCCGTCAACGGTTCCATTCCCGACACCGTGCGCTACTCCTTCTACATCGGCGGCGCCGTCTACCTGCTGTCGGTGATGTGGACCGTGTTTACCGCCAAGGAAGCGCCGCCCGAGAATCTGGAAGCATTCCGCGCCGAGCGCCAGCGCAGCAAGGGCCTGGCCCACGCCATGGCCGAAATCCTGGGCGGCTTTGCCAAGATGCCCAGGACCATGGTGCAGCTGGCCTTCGTCCAGTTCTTCACCTGGATCGCGCTGTTCGCCATGTGGATCTACACCACCTCGGCCATCGCGGAAAACGTGTTCGGCACGGTGGACGCCCAGTCGGCCGCCTTCCAGGAAGCGGGCAACCACGTGGGCGTGATGTTCGCCGTGTACGGCGGCGTGTCGGCGCTGGCCGCCTTCATCCTGCCTATCTTTGCCCGCTACACCAGCCGCAAGTTCGTGCACATGACCTGCCTGGCCATCGGCGGCATGAGCCTGATCAGCATCTTCGCCATCCACAACCTGAACCTGCTGTTCCTGCCCATGATCGGCGTGGGCATCGCCTGGGCCAGCATCCTGACCATGCCGTATGCCATCCTGGCCGGCGCGCTGCCGGCCAGCCGCATGGGCTACTTCATGGGCGTGTTCAATTTCTTCATCGTCATTCCGCAGATCTGCAGCGGCCTGCTGCTGGGCTCCATCACCAAGCACTTCTTCGACGGCCACCCCGTCAAGACGCTGATGCTGGGCGGCGCCTGCATGGTGCTGGCCGGCGTGCTGACCCTGTTCGTCAAGGACAACGCGGCCGCCGCCGCCAAGGAAGACGGTATCAAGGCCGCCGCCTGAGTTAAGATCGTCCGCGTGAGCATGCATGCGCGCGCCGTGTTCTTGCCGAACGGGGTAAAAACACGGCTGTGAATGGGCGGCCGCGGCCGCCCGCTGCACTCCCCTGACACGCGGAGCAAACATGACGATACAGACGGTGGCAACCACGCCATACCCCGGCCAGCGGCCGGGCACTTCGGGCTTGCGGAAGAAAGTGACGGTATTCCAGCAACCCGCCTATCTCGACAATTTTGTGCAAAGCCTGTTCGACACGCTAGGCGATTGCAGCGGCCGCACGCTGGTGCTGGGCGGCGATGGTCGCTACCACAACCGCGCCGCCGTGCAGACCATCTTGCGCCTGGCCGCCGCCCACGGTTATGCGCGCGTGCTGGTGGGGCGGGGCGGCATCCTGTCCACGCCGGCGGCCAGCTGCGTGATCCGCAAGCATGGCGCGGCCGGCGGCATCATCCTGTCGGCCAGCCACAACCCGGGCGGGCCGGACGGCGACTTCGGCATCAAGTACAACATCGGCAATGGCGGCCCGGCGCCGGAAGCGTTGACCGAGGCCGTGTGGCAACGCAGCTCGGCGCTGCAGCGCTACCGCGCCAGCGACGCGCCCGACGTGGAGCTGGACCGCCTGGGCAGCACCCGCGTCGAGCAGATGACGGTGGAGGTGATCGATTCCGTGGCTGACTACGCGCAGCTGATGGAAGGGTTGTTCGATTTCGCCGCCATCCGCGCCCTGTTCGCGCGCGGCTTCACCATGCGCTTCGACGCCATGAGCGCCGTCACCGGCCCCTACGCGCAAGCGATCCTGGAAGGCATGCTGGGCGC
>JAZJZQ010000003.1:0-8817 GCA_040389625.1 Pseudomonadota bacterium
GGCGGGTCGATCAGCATGCGGTCGAACTTGCCCAGCGCGATCAGGTCTTCCACCGTCACCTCGAACAGGTTGCGGGTCGAGAACGCCGTCTTGGCCGACAGGCCGTTGGCCTTGGCGTTGTCGAGCGCGCGCTCGGTCAGGCTGGTGCTGCCTTCGATGCCCACCACTTCGCGGCCCTGGGTGGCCAGCGGCAGCGTGAAGTTGCCGAGGCCGCAGAACAGGTCGGCCACGCGGTCGTCCGGCTGCACTTCCAGCAGGCCCAGCGCTTTGTGCACGAGCACGCGGTTGATGTGGTGGTTGACCTGGGTGAAGTCGACCGGCTTGAACGGCATGCGCACGCCAAATTCGGGCAGCAGGTAGTGCAGCTGGGGCTCCAGCGGATAGTAAGGGGCGGCCGTGTCCGGGCCCTTGGTCTGCAGCCAGAACTGGATCTGGTACTGGTCGGCGAAGGCTTTCAGCTTGACTTCGTCGTCGGCCGTCAGCGGCGCCATGATGCGCAGCACCAGCGCCGTCACGTCCTCGCCCACCGCCACTTCGATCTGCGGAATCTGGTTGTACAGCGTCAGCGAACCGATCAGCGCGCGCAGCGGCAGCAGCAGGTCCGACACATGCGGCGGCAGGATCTGGCAGCTCGTCATGTCGGCCACGAAGATCGATTTCTTTTCGTGGAAGCCGACCAGCACCGTGTTCTTCTTGGCCACGTGGCGCACCGACAGGCGGGCGCGGTAGCGGTAACCCCAGGTGGGGCCGTACATGGGGCGCATCACCGTCAGCGGCCTGACCTTGCCGATGTGCCACAGGTTATCTTCCAGCACGCGCTGCTTGATGGCGACCTGGGCCGACGGCTCCAGGTGCTGCATGGAGCAGCCGCCGCAGTAGTCGAAATGGACGCACTTGGGCTTGACCCGCAGCGACGATTCATGGTGCAGGGCCGTCATGCGGGCCGCTTCCCAGTTCTTCTTTTTCTTGAACGTCTCGAAACTGACCCGCTCGCCCGGCAGGGCGCCTTCGACAAACACCACCTTGCCCGGCGAGCCGTCTTCATTGTCCAAATGGCCGACGCCACGGGCGTCCATGTCGAGCGATTTGATGTCGATGATATTTTCTTGCATAACGTTCAATAAATGAGGAGGGAACAGGCGGGCCGCTGGTGTGCCAGGGCGGGCCGTATGATAGCAGAAAGCGGCGGCCGGACGGTGCGCCGCGGCCCGACGGCCATGCAGCGCGACGCCATGGCGGGCGCGCCCGCGCCATCAGGAGCGGGACAATGACGGCTTACAGGAGTGAGTCGCGCACCACGCCGCGCGCGGCCATGGCCCGTTTCAGCTTGACCAGCGCTTCCTGCTGGATCTGGCGCACCCGCTCACGCGTGACGCCCATTTCCTCGGCCAGCGTTTCCAGCGTGGCCGGATCGTCGTTGTCCAGGCCGAAGCGGCGCATGATGACGATGCGCTGCTTGTCGGGCAGCTTGGTGAGCCAGTCGCGCACCAGCACCGTCATTTCGTGGTGCTCGGCGCGGGCGTCGGGGCTGTCCTCGCTGTCGCCGGGCAGCATGTCCATCAGCGAGGACTGGGGATCGTTGTCGAGCGGCGCGTCGAGCGAGGTGGCGTGCTCGGACAGGGCCAGGATATCCTGCACCTCCTCGACCGAGCGCCCGACCAGCTGGGCGATGTCCTCGGCGGTGGCGTCCTTGCCGTTGTGGTGCTGCGCCTCGAGGTGGTATTTGCCGCGCAGGATCTGGTTCAGCTCGCGCACCATGTGCACCGGCAGGCGCACCGTGCGGGCCTGGTTCATGATGGCCCGCTCGATGCTCTGGCGTATCCACCAGGTGGCGTAGGTGGAGAAGCGGAAGCCCCGCTCCGGTTCGAACTTGTCGATGGCCCGCATCAGGCCGATGTTGCCTTCCTCGATCATGTCGAGCAGCACCACGCCGCGGTTGATGTAGTGCTTGGCGATCGACACCACCAGCCGCAGGTTGTGCTCGATCATGGTCTGGCGGGCACTGAAATCGCCCTGCTTGGCCAGCGTGGCGTAATGCACTTCCTGCGGCGCCGTCAGCAAGGGCCGGGTGCCGATCTGGTTCAGGTAGTGCTGGGTGGTGTCGGTCGACAGCTCGGCCGCCAGCACCTTCTTGAGTTCGTCGACACTTTCCAGCACCGCACCTACTTCCGCCACCGCCTCGCCGTCGACGGGGCCGTCGGCGTGGCCGATGGTGTCAACGGCAATGTCGTCGCCCGGCTCGTCCGGATAATCATCCGGCGCCGGGTCGTCTTCCAGCGGGTCGTGCGGCGTGTGTGTCATGGCGATACGCTAACGGTTAGGCAGGAATTTGGACGGATCGACCGGCTTGCCCTGCTGCCGGATTTCAAAGTGCAGCTTGACGGAGTCGGTATCCGAGTCGCCCATTTCGGCTATCACTTGTCCCTTGTTCACGCTCTGGCCTTCCTTGACCACGATGCTGCGGTTGTGGGCATAGGCCGACAGCAAACTATTACTGTGCTTCACAATGACGAGATTACCATAACCGCGGATGCCGCTGCCGGCGTACATCACTTTTCCTGCACCGGCCGCCACGACTTGCTGTCCGGCACGGCCGGCGATGTCCACGCCCTTGTTCTTGCCCTCGTCGAAACTGGCCACCACCTTGCCGTCGGCCGGCCACATCCAGCTCAGCTTTTCCTCGTCGGCGGCCAGCGGCGGCAGGGTGGGCACGGTAGCGGCCGGCGGTTGCAGCACGGCCGGCTTGACCAGCGCCACTTCGGTGCGCTCGGGCACCACGCCGTCCGCCTTTTGCAGCTCGGCCAGGGTGGCGTCCGTGTAGGGCCGCTTCTCGCCCTTGGGGCCCGTCTTGCGTGGCACGGGCGGGGCCGGCGGCACCTTGGTGTCGGCCGGCGGCATGACGACGGCCGCCGTCTGCACGGCGGCGCTGTCGGGCGGCTGCACGCGCAGCACCTGGTCGACCTTGATGTCGTCCGGATTGGCCAGGTTGTTCCAGGTGGCAATGTCGCGGTAATTCTGGCCGTGCTCAAGCGCGATGCGGATCAGCGTGTCGCCCTTCTTGACCGTGTACAGGCCCCGTTCGTCGCGCTCCTTCTGCGCCTCTTCGCTGGGGGTGACGGGCTTGGGTTGGGGGGCGGGATTGCGCTCGACCACCGGCGCCTGGTTGGGGGTGGTACTGCAGGCGCTCAGCAGGGCAAGCGTCAGGGTCGCAACTAGCAGGGAACTTTTATTAGTCATTCTCATCTTAATCTGTGTATTCGGTACTCAAGGTACTTTGGGCTACTTCAGGTACGGTCAGGTACCTTGGTGTGTGCTGGATGGGCGGCGGCGCCGGCCGCTTACACGGTGCCTGGGCGCAGCGGCACGAAATGGCAATCTTCCAGCGTGGTGCTGACCCACTCGGCCTTGGCCGTGCGCGTGATCAGCTCCAGGTGCTGGGCGCGGGCGCCCACGGGCGCCACCAGCCGGCCACCGATGGCCAGCTGTTCCAGCAGTGCGCGCGGCACTTCCAGGCCCGCCGCGGCCAGAATGATACCGTCAAATGGGGCCGCCTGCGGCAAGCCTAGCATACCATCTCCGTAATGCAAGCGCAGGTTCGGCACGCGCAGCGGGCGCAAATTGGCCTTGGCCAGCTCGTGCAGGGGCTTGATGCGCTCGATCGACCATACTTCGCGCGCCACGCACGACAGCACGGCCGCCTGGTAGCCGCAGCCGGTGCCGATCTCCAGTACACGCTTGAGCTCGCCGCCGTTGCGCATCACTTCTATCATGCGCGCCACGATGTAGGGCTGGGAAATGGTCTGGTGGTGGCCGATGGGCAACGAGGCGTCGATATAGGCCTGGGCCGCCAACCCCTCCTCCATGAACAGGTGGCGCGGCACGCTGTCGAGCGCGGCCAGCACCAGGCCGTCCTGGACACCCTGTTTGGCCACCCGCTCCACCATGGCGCGCCGCACGGCGTCCGACACCAGGGGATTCTGGCGCGGCACGGGGGCGGCGGCCGTTTGCAAGGCCCGGTCCAGCGCCTCGCGGTGCGACTTGGACGGCGAGGCGACCGGCCGGCTGCCCGGATACTGGGGATGGAGCGGCGCGCCGCCACGGGTGGCGTGCTGGGCCGCATTCAGGGCCGCGTTCTGGGTCGCCGTCTGGGGCGTGGCGACCGGCCCCCGCACGGCCGGTTTCTTGGCGCCCGCATCGACCACCGAAGACAGGGGCAAGGGGAAGGTGCGGGGTTTGTCGTTCATGCCAGGCCTTGCGCCAGCACGTCCAGCTGGCTCTTGTGGGTCAGGTCGATCTGAAGCGGCGTCATCGACGTCCAGCCCTGGGCGCAGGCATGGAAGTCGGTGCCTTCGCCGGCGTCGCGGGTGGCGCCGGGCGGACCGATCCAGAAAATTTCCTTGCCGCGCGGATCGAGCGCCTTGATCACGGGCTCGGCCTGGTGGCGCCGGCCCAGCCGGGTGGCCACCACCTTGTTCAAGTCCGCGTAGGGCCGGTTCGGAATATTGACGTTGAGCAGGTAGGGGCTGGGCAGCGCAGCGCCGTAGCGCTCGATGATGTCGCGCGCATGGCGGGCCGCGTCCGCCACATGTTCCCAGCCGTAGGAACCCTGGGAAAACGCGATCGAAGGGATGCCGAACAGATAACCCTCGGTGGCCGCCGCCACCGTGCCCGAGTACAGCGTGTCGTCGCCCATGTTGGGGCCGTTGTTGATGCCCGACACGACCAGGTCGGGCCGGTAATCGAGCAGGCCCGTCAGGGCCACGTGGACGCAGTCGGTCGGTGTTCCATTGACAAAATAGAAACCATTGGCGGCCCGCTGGACGGACAGGGGCCGGTCCAGCGACAGCGAGTTCGAGGCGCCGGAGCGGTTGCTGTCGGGCGCTACTACCACGATGTCGGCGATGGGCGCCAGCGCCTCGGCCAGGGCGTTGATGCCGGGTGCCAGGTAGCCGTCGTCGTTACTGATCAGTATTCTCATACGACAATTTTACCTGAAGCAATGGCCGTACTGCGCATGGCCGGACCATCGCGGCGCAGATAAATTTCCGGCCGGGCCGCCGGCCCCGCCGGCGCCGGCAGCCGGTCGAACTTGGAACCGTTGGCCGCTAGCGGGGCGTGCCGCGCGGCCCGGCCAGCAGCCCGTCGAGCGCCAGCAAGGCGTCGTGCCGGTAGGTGTCGGCGGCCGGCTCGCGCACGCCCAGCAGGGCACCGCCCATGGCGCCCAGCGCCAGCATGGGGTCGCCCTGTCCCTCCTCATCCATGCCCCCTTCCCGGTACAGGCCGGCCGGTTCGCCCAGCCGCTGCTGGATGTCGGCCAGCCGCGCCCGCGCCTGGCGCGTGTCCGCGTGGTCCGGCCCCTGGCGCCGCAGGCGGACCCGCAACACCGTCTCCAACAGGCAGCGGGCCGTGTCGAGCTCGTCCAGCTGGACCAGGGTGCCGGCCAGTGCCGTCTTGCTGCGCAGCGTGTCGCCGTGCTCGGCGCCCAGCAGGCGCATGCGGGCCGCCAGCACCTGCTCCTGCACGTCGCGCGCCAGGCTGTAGTCGCCCCGCTGGCACAGCATGTCGGCGCGGGCGGCCTGGCTGTCGAGCGTCAGCAGGTGGTGCGAACCGAGCAGGCGCTGATAGGCGCCCAGCACCGTTTCCTGCAAGGCCAGCGCGTCGGCACCCTCGCCCTGCAGGGCCAGCGTGGCGGCCAGCTGGGCCTGGGCCGCCAGCGTGTCGGGATGGTCGCGTCCCAGCGCGGCGGCGCTGGCGTCGACGATGCACTCCTGCAGGAAACGGGCCTCGCCCAGCTGGCCCTGCTGGCGCATCAGGGCGGCCAGGCTGGCCTTGCCGGCCAGCGTGTCGGCATGGTCTTCGCCCAGGCTGCGCTGGCGCAGGGCGACGCTCTCGTCGAAACAGGCGCGGGCCTGGGCCACCCGCCCTTCGCCGCGATACAGTTCGCCCAGCCGGTGCAACTGCGCCGCCAGCGGCAGCGCCAGCCCACGGGCGGCGCCCTGCTCCATGTCGCGCCGGGCGGCGCCGATGGCGGCCAGCAGGCCGATCTCGCGCTTCGATTGCCAGGGGAAATAGTCGCCGTCCAGCCACTCGAGCAAGGTGGCGAAAGTGCGGCTCAGCGAGAAACGGTCGCCGCCCTGCTCCAGCCGCACGGCCAGCTGCTCGCCGTAGGCAAAGCCACGGCTCTGCTGCAGCTGCACCTCGTCGAAATAGCTTTCCAGGCTCAAGTCAGCCAGGCCGTAGCAGTCGCCCAGCAGGCGCTCGAACAGGGGCTGGTAGCCGGCGATGCCAAGCCGGGCGTCGCCCCGGCGCCACTGGGCGCGCTGGGCGCTGTCGGCCATCTCTATGCGCGCCGGCAAGGGGTAGACCAGCAAGGGACGCTGCTCGTCCTCGTGGCTGCGGCGGTAGGCGGCGGCCCGCGCCACCACGGTCTGGACGCCGTCCAGGTTCTGGCGGTCGGGCGTGAACACCACCACCAGCTTGCGCGGCAGCAGCGTGGTGCAGATACCGGCGCTGTCGGCCCGGCCCGTGCGCGCGTCCACCAGCACGTGGCGGAAATGGCGCGCCAGCATGTCGGCAAAGCAGCGGAACAGGGCCGGACAGCGGTCGAACAACGCATCCCAGCGCAGGGCCGCCAGCCGCTCCGCATAGCTGTCGTCGAAGTTCCCGGCCCGCATCAGGTACAGGGGCGAGGCCTGGTCGACCCGGCACACGTATTGTTCCCAGCCCACGGCCTGCAGCACATCGTGCGCCAGCGTCACCTCGTCCAGGCCCGGCATGGCGCGCCGCTGCAGCTGGTCGCGGCAGGCCTCGAACAGTTCCAGCAGGCCCGGCCCCGGCTCCAGGCAGGGAAAGTAGTGGTGCAGGCTGGGCGCCTCCAGGTCCCAGTCCACCATCAGCAGGGGCGTGGTGGCGTGGCGTTGCCCGGCCAGCAGCACGGCCAGGTTGGACAGGGCCAGCGTGCGCCCCGTCCCTCCCTTGTAGGAATAGAAGGTCACGACTTCACCGGGCGCCGTCAGCGGCGGCAGGGACAGGGAGGAGAGTTCCATGACGAACCTTTAGCGTGGAAAGTGAGGGGGCGGAATGGCGCGCCATTCCGGCGGGATGTCGGGCAACACGAAACGGCTGCAATCGTGCTCGGGCGGCATGCAGCGTTTCAGGTAGTGGTAGTGACTGGCGATGCGCTGGACGATTCTTTCGATATCGGGCAGGAAGTCCGGATTGGTCTTGAGGTCGGTGCTGGCCAGCGTGTAGCGGGAAAAGTCCACGTACATGCCCGGCTCCGTGATCTGCGGCGGCAGGCTCAAAGGGTGGCGCGTCATGATGACGGGGATGGTCAGATGGCTGGGCAGCGGATACCACAGCCGGCGCTCCGCCTCGATCAGCTGCATGGCGGCGAACTCGCGCCGGGTGTAGGCGTGGGCTTCGTACTTGGGCGTGTAGATGACGATCATGCACACGCTCTCGCACATGGCGCGCGCGATGCGCTGGTCCAGGTCGTCGCCGCCGCCCAGTTGTTCGCTGTCGACGAACAGCTCTTTTTCCGTGTCGAAATGGGGTTCCAGATAGCATTTGAGCGCGTCGATCAAGTCGTTCTTGAACTTGCTCATGTACGCATGCTGGCCATGCGCGTAGCTAAAGAAACAGCCGTAGCGGATCGTCATCACATCCCCTCCGTTTCTTCCTCCAACCAGTCAGGCGCTAACCCACTCTAGCCCTCCCCCCGCCCCGCACTTTGCGCTGGCGCAAACGGGCGCCAGCGTGCACAACGGCTGCGCACGGATGGCCATTTCAGGCATAATAAAAAAAATCTAACGGTCGTACTATTTTAATTTCCAACCACCAACAAGGAACGCCAACAATGAAAGCCATCGTCTGCAAGGCATGGGGACTGCCCGACACCCTGACCCTGGAAGAACTGCCGGACCTCGTGCCCGGCCCCGGCCAGGTCGTGCTGGATGTGAAGGCGGCCGGGGTCAACTTCCCGGACGTGCTCATCATCCAGGGCAAATACCAGGTCAAGCCGGCCCTGCCGTTCACGCCAGGCAGCGAAGTGGCGGGCGTGGTGCGGGCCATGGCGGACGATGTGCAAGGCTACCAGGTGGGCCAGCGCGTGATCGCCTTCACCGGTCAGGGCGGCTTTGCCCAGCAGCTGGCGGTGCCGGTGCAGGCCCTGATGCCCATGCCGCCTGACATGGACTTCGACACGGCGGCCGCCATCACCCTCACCTACGGCACCTCGCATCACGCGGTGGTGGACCGGGCCGGCCTCAAGGCGGGCGAAACCATGCTGGTGCTGGGCGCAGCTGGCGGCGTAGGGTTGGCCGCCATCGAGATCGGCAAGGCGCTGGGCGCGCGCGTGATCGCGGCCGCCTCCAGCGACGCCAAGCTCGAAGTGTGCAAGGCGCACGGCGCGGACGTGCTGGTCAACTACAGCAACGACGACTGGCGCGACGCCGTCAAGGCCGCCACGGACGGCAAGGGGCCGGACGTGATCTACGACCCGGTGGGCGGCATCTATGCGGAACCGGCATTCCGCACCATCGCCTGGCGCGGCCGCTATCTGGTGGTGGGTTTTGCCAACGGCGAGATCCCGCGCCTGCCGCTCAATCTGGCGCTGTTGAAGGGGGCGTCGGTGGTGGGTGTGTTCTGGGGCGAGTTCGTCAAGCGCGAACCGAAGGCCAGCCTGGCCGCCATGGGGCAGCTGCTGGGCTGGCTCAAGGAAGGCAAGATCCAGCCCCACATCTCGGCCCGCTACCCGCTGGCCGACACGGCATCGGCCCTGAACGACATGGCGGCGCGGCTGGTGACGGGCAAGGT
>JAZJZQ010000003.1:8917-12514 GCA_040389625.1 Pseudomonadota bacterium
CCGACACGGCATCGGCCCTGAACGACATGGCGGCGCGGCTGGTGACGGGCAAGGTGGTGATCCTGCCGGAAGCGTAAGCAGCATATGCGCGGGGCACCTCAAACTGCCCCCAATGCCCATTACTGCGGTTCGGCGTCGGCGCTGCCATCCTTGTCGCGGAAGAAGGCCAGCACCTCGTCCTGCTCGCGCGTGCGCTTGAACGACGGCAGGCTTTGCCAGATGCGCCGGCCGTAGGGCTTGGAGATGACGCGCGGATCGCACAGCATCAGCACGCCGCGGTCGCCTTCGTCGCGGATCAAGCGGCCGGCACCCTGCTTGAGGTTGATGATCGCTTCCGGCAGGGTGTGGTGCATGAAGCCGTTCATGCCCTGCTTTTCCATCACTTCGATGCGGGCCGCCAGCACGGGATCGTCGGGCGGCGCGAACGGCAGCTTGTCGATGATGACCAGCGACAGCGCGTCGCCGCGCACGTCCACCCCTTCCCAGAAACTCTGGCTGCCGATCAGCACGCCATTGCCGGCCTTGCGGAACTGGTCCAGCAATTCCGTGCGCCCCTTGTCACCCTGCACGAACAGGGGAAACGGCAGGTTGCGCTTGGCGAACTCGTCACGCAGGCGCTCGGCGGCCCGCTTGACGGCCCGCAGCGTGGTGCACAGCAGGAAAGTCTTGCCGCCGGCCGCTTCGATCACGGGCAAGGCCTTGTCCAGCACGGCGTCCGTGTAGCCGATGGAATTAGGATCGGGCATACCCTGCGGCACGTACAGGATGCCTTGCTGCTCGTAGTTGAACGGGCTGGGCCAGGACATCGACAGCTCGTCGGTCAGCCCCATCTGGTTGGCGAAGTGGCTGAAGTCGTTCTTCACGGCCAGCGTGGCCGAGGTAAAGATCCAGCTGCGCGGCACGCCTTCGCGCTGGCCGTTGAAGATGGGCGCGATCGACAGCGGCGTCTTGTGCAGCTGCAGCGACATGGTGTAGGCCTCGACCCAGAACACGGCTTCCTCGCCCTTGTCCACCTTGGCCTTGGGATCGTACTTCCAGGCGGCCAGCTGCTGGGCCAGCTCGATGCCGCGCACCCGGCATTGTTCCAGCGTCTCGGCCCGCACGGCCTGGGTTTCCAGCACGGCGATCAGGCCGTCCAGTTCGTCCTTGAGCGTCTGCAGGGCCGGGAAGAAGTCGCTCGACGGGGCAATCTGGGGCAGCGACAGGCGCACGATGTCTTGCGGGAAAGTCAGGCGCAAGTCGCGCGCCGCCTTTTCCACCACCGTCACCGTCTTGCCCCAGTCGGCGCCGTCGCGCGCGTGGGCCAGGCCCTCGGCCAGCACGTCGCGGCACAGCTCCAGCACTTGCGAAGTGGAGAAGGTGTCGCCGAAGAACAGGGTGGCCGTGTCGGGCAGCTGGTGCGCCTCGTCGAAGATGATGGTGTTGGCCGACGGCAGCAGCTCGGCCACGCCGGTGTCCTTCAGCGCCACGTCGGCGAAGAACAGGTGGTGGTTGACCACCACCACGTCGGCCTGCTGGGCTTCCTTGCGGGCCTTCATCACGAAGCAGTCCTGGTAGTACTGGCACTCGGCACCCATGCAGTTTTCCCGCGTGGACGTGACCAGGTTCCAGATCATGGCGTTTTCCGGCACCTTGGCCAGCTCGGCCTTGTCGCCGGAACTGGTCATCTTGAGGAAGCGGGAAATTTCGCGCAGGTGACCCACGTCGTCGCGCGAGGTCATGCGGCCGTTCTGCAGCGTGCGCTCGAGGTGATAGTGGCACACGTAGTTGGAGCGGCCCTTGAGCAACGCCACCGACACGGGCGCCTGCAGCGCAGCCCGCACGGTGGGGATGTCGCGCAGGAACAGCTGGTCCTGCAGGTTCTTGGTGCCGGTGGAGACGATGGTCTTGCCGCCCCACAGCAGGGCCGGCACCAGGTAGGCGAAGGTCTTGCCCGTACCCGTACCCGCTTCGGCGATCAGGGTCTGCTGTTCGGAGATGGCCTGGGCCACGGCCTTGGCCATTTCCGTCTGCGAGCGGCGCGGACGATAGCTGCCCACGGCCGGCCCCAGCGGACCGCCGGCGCCGAACAGGCGTTCGACCTCGGCATCGTGACGGCCCGGCGCGGGGGAGACGGCGGCCGGCGCTGACGGCGGCGATGTGGCGGCGCCGGTCTCGGCCTGCGCGGCCGCAAGCGGTAACTGGTGTTCGGTCAAAATAAGCTTAGAGGTGGCGTGCGGGGCGCCTGGCGTCAGGCCGGCACGTCCGGCACTAATTGCATTTTCAGCAATGTGATATAGTCTTTCAGCTGCAGCTTGCGCTTTTTCAGGCGGCGCAGCTGCAACTGGTCGTGGTGTCCGTCCAGCGTCAGCATTTCGATCACCGCGTCGAGGTCGCGGTGTTCCACGTCGAGTTCAATCAGGCGTCGCTGTATTTCTTGTGCATCTGTCATGGTGAGGTTTTCTGTTACAAATTGTTCCGTGCGTTCCGGGCAGATACGCATACAATCCAAATAGTTTCGCTTAGCCAACAACCATGCTTGCAACAAAACTGCGTAACGGTGCATAGTTTAATCTACCCCAGCCCTGCCGCCAACAGAATTGATGTGGCGGACGCCACGGCCGGCCCCGACCGGGATACAGTGTGACATATGAGCGCCTATAAAATCGAAGCCGGCACCGCCCAGCACATTGGCAACCGGCCCCAGCAAAATGACCGGGTGGCCCTGTACACGGCCGCCCAGGCACCCGGCTACGTGCTGGCCGTGCTGGCCGACGGCATCAGCGGCGGCGCCACGGCGGCCGACCAGGTACTGCTGACCAGCAAGCACCTGTTCGACGAATTCCGCGTCGGCGACACGGCCAACCTGCAGCGCCTGGAAGAACTGCTGCGCAACATCGCGCGCGAGGCGCACGACGTGATCCAGATGAACCCCATCGCCGCCAGCAGCGAACCGCAGAGCACGCTGGTGCTGCTGGTGCTCACGCCCCAGCGCCAGGCCGTGTGGGCCCACGTGGGCGATTCGCGCCTGTACCGCTTTGCCGGCCAGGCCTGCGCCGCCCGCAGCAACGACGCGGCCTATGTCGACCATCTGGTGACCAACGACAAGCTGCCGCTGGAAGCGGCCAAGAAACACCGCAATTCCAAACTGCTCAGCAACGTGCTGGGCAACAGCCTCAAGCCACCCTTCGTCACCGTCGGCCGGCACGAGGGCTTGCAGGCCGGCGACGCCTTCCTGCTGTGTTCCGACGGCCTGTGGCAATACTTCACCGACCTGGAACTGGCCGCCGCGCTGGCGCGCAACACGCCGCGCCAGGCGTCGGAACTGCTGATCAACAAAGCCATCGAGCGGGCCGCCGGCAAGGGCGACAACTGCTCGATGGCCATCATCAAGCTGGTCGCACCGCCCAAGGAAAAACCGAGCTACACCGTGCAGCGCCTGAAACGGGCCGTCTAGCGCGTCAAGGCGACGGGCCCGGGGTCGTCCCCGGCGTTTGCCCTGCGCGCGCCCAGCGCCGCCCGCCGCGCGCAAGCATCAGCCATGCGCCACCAGCCTTGATGGAGCGGCGGCGCGCCGGCGGCCTTATTGCTTGAGTGCCGATGCGGCGGCAGCGGCGG
>JAZJZQ010000003.1:12614-16764 GCA_040389625.1 Pseudomonadota bacterium
GCGGCGGCGCGCCGGCGGCCTTATTGCTTGAGTGCCGATGCGGCGGCAGCGGCGGCGGCGGCGGCCTTCTTGCGCTCGGCCTCCTCGCGCGCGGCGCGCTTGGCGCCCGCTTCCTGCTTTTTCTTCGCGATGGCGGCCTGGCGCTCGGCCGACTCCTGCTGCTTGCGCTCGAAGGCGGCCACATTGGCGGCGCGCCGGCTGGCGCCGGCCGCTTCCTCGGCGGCGCGGCGCTGCTCGTGCGCGTCATGCGCGGCCTGGCGCTGCTCCAGCGTCGGGCCGCCTTTCGGCGCCGGCGCGGGCGTCTCGTCGGCCGGCAACTTGGCCGGGCGTGGAGGCTGGGCGGCCCGCGCGGCCTGCTCCTGCTCGTCCTTGCGGACCCGCTCGGCCAGCTCGGCGTCGCGCCGGTCCACCGCATCCTTGCGTTTGAAATGGTTGGCTTCCACTTCCACCGCCCGCAACTCGGCCAGCGCCGCGCGGCGCCTTTCCCGCGCCTGGTCCAGGCAGTGATTGACGAAGAACTTGCCGTAGCAGACTTGCTCGTCCTGGGCGTAGCGCTGCTGCACGGCGGCGCGGTCGCGCGCCACCTGCGCCAGCGTGGCGTCGGCCTGCTCGATCGAATGGCTGGCCGGCACGCCCGGCGCGCCCTGCGGCGCCTGGCCTATGTCCTGGGCCCGGGCCGGTTCCAGCAGGGCCGCGCCCAACAGCACGATCAGCTTCAGGATGGTCGATGGTGTCATATTCATTTTCCGTTACGCGCTACGCCAGCGCGTCGGCCGCGCTGCGCTGCTCTTTATCCATGTATTCGCGCGACTGCATCTCGACGATGCGCGAGACGGTGCGGTGAAACTCGTTGGCCAGCATGCCGGTCGTGTACAACTCTTCCGGCGGCACTTCCGCCGACATCAGCAGCTTGACCTTCTGATCGTAGAACACGTCGATCAGCCAGGTGAAGCGGCGCGCCTCGGAAGACATCGCCGCCGACATCATGGGAATCCCGGACAATATCACGGTATGGAAGCGGCTGGCGATTTCCAGATAATCGTTCTGCGAACGGGGCCCGCCGCACAGGGTGGCGAAGTCGAACCAGATGATGGTGCCGGCCCGGCGCAGGGCGCGGATTTCGCGGTTCTCGATGCGCACCACCGGGTCCTCGTCGGCCGATTCGGCCACGCTGGCGTAGGCTTCGCGCAGCGCGTGATCGGTGGCCGCACCCAGCGGCGTGTAGTAGGACTGCACCTGCTCGAGCGCGCGGCCGCGGTAGTCGATGCCGGCGTCGATGTTCATCACGTCGAGCTTGTCGTACAGCAGGCGGATGGTGGGCAGGATGCGGTCGCGGTGCAGCCCGTCCGGGTACAGCAGCTGCGGATCGTAGTTGGACGTCATGATGAAGGCCACGCCGTTGTCGAACAGGGCCGACAGCAGGTTGTACATGATCATGGCGTCGGCCACGTCCGAGATGTGGAACTCGTCGAAGCAGATCAGGCGGTATTTCCTGGCGATGCGGCGCGCCACCTCGTTCAGCGGATCGGCCACGCCGGTCAGCTCGTCGAGCTGGCGATGGACGCCGCGCATGAATTCGTGGAAGTGCAAGCGGGTCTTGCGCACCACCGGCACCACCGAGTAGAAGCTGTCCATCAGGAAGGACTTGCCGCGCCCCACCCCGCCCCACATGTACACGCCGCGCGGCACGCCGGGGCGGTTGATCAGGCGTTTCAGGCTGTTCGAGCGCTGGCCCTTGTAGGCCACCCATTCGTCATAGCACTGCTGCAGACGGTCGACCGCGCGCTGCTGCTCGGCGTCGGCCTTGAAATCGCGCTGCTGCAGCGCGTGCTGGTAAAACTCTTGGACATTCATGGAATTCACTTCAGTGCGACGACTGCGCATAAAAAAACGGCGGGCCCATGCCCGCCCTACTGATACTGCGTAGGGCGGGCCGCAGCCCGCCGCGTACTGCCTGGAGATTGCTTCAAAATGCGCGCGGCGAGGCGCGGCGACGAAGACAGTACGACTGTACGACGAGGAGCCGCAACGAAGCCGCGGGCTTTTTGAGGCGGTCTCCTTAGAAATTCAAGGTGCGCTTATCGATAGCCAATGCCGCTTCCTTGGTCGCTTCCGACAGCGACGGGTGCGCGTGGCAGATGCGGGCGATGTCTTCGGCCGAGGCCTTGAACTCCATCGCCACCACGGCTTCCGAGATCAGCTCGGAGGCCATCGGGCCGATGATGTGCACGCCCAGGATTTCGTCGGTGGTCGCGTCGGCCAGGAACTTGACCATGCCCGAGGTGTCGCCCAGCGCGCGCGCGCGGCCGTTGGCCAGGAACGGGAAAGTGCCGGCCTTGTAGGCCACGCCTTCCGCCTTCAGCTGCTGCTCGGTCTTGCCGACCCATGCGATTTCCGGCGAGGTGTAGATGACCCAGGGGATAGTGTTGAAGTTGGTGTGGCCATGCTGGCCGGCGATACGCTCGGCCACGGCAACGCCCTCTTCTTCCGCCTTGTGCGCCAGCATCGGGCCGCGCACCACGTCGCCCACTGCCCATACGCCGGGCAGGTTGGTCTTGCAGTCGCCGTCCACGGCCACGAAGCCGCGCTCGTCGAGCTGCAGGCCGACCTTGTCGGCGGCCAGGCCGTTGGTGTTGGGGGTGCGGCCGATCGAGATGATCAGCTTGTCGAACACGGCGCTCTGGGCTTCGCCCTTGGCGTTCTCGTATTCCACGGTGACGTTGTTCTTGCCGGTGCTGATCTTGCCGATCTTGCAGCCCAGGCTGATCGACAGGCCCTGCTTGGCGAACAGCTTGGCCGCTTCCTTGGCGATCTGCTCGTCGACGGCGCCCAGGAATACAGGCAGGCCTTCCAGCACGGTCACTTCGGAACCCAGGCGGCGCCAGACGGAGCCCATTTCCAGGCCGATCACGCCGGCGCCGATCACGCCCAGCTTGGCCGGTACGGCGTCGATGTTCAGGGCGCCGGTGTTCGACAGGATCAGCTTCTCGTCGAACGGTGCGCCTGGCAGTTCGCGCGCGTTGGAGCCGGTGGCGATGATGACCTGCTTGGCGTTGATGGTTTCATTGGCCGGTGCCGAGACGACGATAGGATAGCCGTCGGCGGTGGCGGCGCCGCCGAACGAGGCGCGGCCGTGGAAGAAGGTGACCTTGTTCTTCTTGAACAGGAACAGGATGCCGTCGTTGTTCTGCTTGACGACGGTGTCCTTGCGCTTGATCATCTGGCCCAGGTTCAGCGACAGGCCGGCGACGTCGATGCCGTGCTCCTTGAAGGAGTGGCCGGCGTGCTCGTAGTGCTCGGACGATTGCAGCAGCGCCTTGGACGGGATGCAGCCGACGTTGGTGCAGGTGCCGCCTGGAGCGGGACCGCCCTTGGCGTTTTCCCATGCGTCCACGCAGGCCACGGAGAAGCCCAGCTGCGCTGCGCGGATAGCGGCGATGTAGCCGCCAGGACCGGCGCCGATCACGACGACGTCAAATTGTTTAGTGCTCATATTTTTCTCAATTCCCAATCAGCTCTTCGTCCGGGACGAAGATCCATAACAGTAGGTAGACCACCAGTCCGAATCCGAAGGAGATCGTAAACAGCGCGAAGATCAGGCGCCAGATCCAGGAATCCATGCCGGACGCCCTGGCCAGCCCGCCGCACACGCCACCCAGCCAGCGGTCGCTGCGCGAACGGCGCAGGCGATTGAGCTCGCCCGGCAGGTCGACGTCGGTACTGCTCCCGGGCGGCGGACTGCTGCTCAGCAGCCTGGCCTTGGCCTGGGCGAATTCCTCGTCGGACAGCGCGCCGGCCTGGTGCAGCTCGTGCAGGCGCTTGATTTCTTCGGATGCGTTCATGGCTTATCCTTCAGAAGCCCCCGGAGCGGCGCTCCGGGGGTAGACCGTACAGCCGGTGAATTACAGTTCCAGCAGCAGGCGGGCTGGATCTTCCAGCGCTTCCTTCATGGCCACCAGGCCCAGCACGGCTTCGCGGCCGTCGATGATGCGGTGGTCGTAGGACATCGCCAGGTAGTTCATCGGACGGATCACGATCTGGCCGTTTTCGACCACGGCGCGGTCCTTGGTGGCGTGCACGCCCAGGATGGCCGACTGTGGCGGGTTGATGATCGGGGTCGACAGCATGGAGCCGAAGGTGCCGCCGTTCG
>JAZJZQ010000004.1:0-2603 GCA_040389625.1 Pseudomonadota bacterium
TCGCGTCCGCCGCCCTGGTCGAACCAGGCCGTGTGCTGGCGCGAGGTCAGGCCGAACGGCACGGCGCAGTCGAAGGCGAAGGTGGCGTCCTTGCCGAAGTAGTAGTAGGAGGCGCTGTGGCCCATTTCCACCGTGCCGGCCTGCACCGCGTCCATCACCTGCAGGCCGGGCACGATTTCGCCGGCCGCGAAGCTGCGGATGTTGAATTTGCCGCCGGTCAGCTGGTGCACGCGGCGCGTGAACGTGTCGGCCGCGCCAAAGATGGTGTCGAGCGATTTGGGGAAGCTCGACGCCAGGCGCCAGTTGACGGTAGGCAGGGCGTCGGCCGCCAGGGCCGGTGCGGCGATGACGCCGGCGCCGGTGCCCGCTGCCGCTTTCTTCAGGAAGGAACGACGTTCCATGCTGTTTATCTCCTCTGTGTGTGTGATGGCATAACGCTGATGCACGGCACAGTGTATGAGCAGTCCGGAAAGCTTGCAACGAAAATAAAGACGGCCGCGCAAGGCGGCCGTGCTGCGGTGGCGATAGCGAGACGGTCAGCCGCCGGCCACCACCATCTTTTCGATCAGGATGGAGCCGGTCTGCTTGGTGCCGCGCACCAGCACGTCCGCGCCCACGGCCACGATCTGGGCCAGCATGTCCTTCATGTTGCCGGCGATGGTGATCTCCTCCACCGGGTACTGGATAATGCCGTTCTCCACCCAGTAACCGGAGGCGCCGCGCGAATAGTCGCCCGTCACGTAGTTGGTGCCCTGGCCCATCAGTTCCGTCACCAGCAGGCCGGTGCCCATCTTCTTCAACATGGCCACGAAGTCGTCCGACTTTTTCGTCCTGGACGAAGTGAGCGACAGGTTGTGCGAGCCGCCCGCGTTACCCGTTGTTTTCATGCCCAGCTTGCGGGCCGAATAAGTCGACAGGAAGTAGCCCTGCACCACGCCGTCCTTGACCACGTCGCGCTTGACGGTGCGCACGCCCTCCTCGTCGAACGGGGCCGAACCGACGGCGCCGATCACGTGCGGGTCTTCCTTGACCTGGATGTGGGACGGGAACACGGCCTTGCCCAGCGAATCGAGCAGGAAGGTGGACTTGCGGTACAGCGCGCCGCCCGACGTCGCCTGCACGAAGGCACCCAGCAGGCCGGCCGCCAGCGGCGCCTCGAACAGCACGGGGCAGGTGCGGGTGTCGATCTTGCGCGCGTTCAGCCGTGCCAGCGCCCGTTCGGCGGCGTAGCGGCCGATCGCTTCGGGCGAGGACATCTTGCTCGGGTCGCGCACGGAGCTGTACCAGTCGTCGCGCTGCATCTTGGCGCCCTTGCCGGCGATGGGCGCCACCGACAGCGTGTGGCGCGAATACGGATAGCCGCCGATGAAGCCGCGCGAATTGGCCGACACGAAGTGCGACTGCTGCACGTGCACGCCGGCGCCCTCGCTGTTGGTCACGCGCGGATCGACGTCGAACGCGGCCGCCTCGGCGCGCTGGGCCAGGGCCACCGCCTCCTCGGTCGAGATGTTCCAGGGATAGAACAGCTTGAGGTCGCGCGGGGCCAACTCCAGCATGTCGGCGTCGGCCAGGCCGGCGCAGTCGTCGTCGGCCGTGAAGCAGGCGATGTTATAGGCCGCCTCCACCGTCGCGCGCAGCGCGGCCGGGGAAAAGTCGGACGTGCTGGCGTTGCCGCGCTTCTGGCCGATAAACACCGTCACGCCCATGCCCTTGTCGCGATTCTGCTCGATCGTCTCGATCTTGCTCTTGCGGACGGAGACCGACAGGCCGCTGCCCTCGCTGATCTCGACGGCGCAATCGGTGCCGCCCTTCTCCCGCGCGTAGGTCAATACGTCGCGCGCAAGCTGTTTCAATTGGTCCTGGCTGTGGGTAAAAACGGAGTCGTTCATGAGCTGTTTTCTTCGGGTGACCGCTAAAACAGTTATCATAGCAGTCGTTTACAGTTTATAGGGGCGGCCTAGCGCCAAACCTCGAGTTAATATTATGGTAAATCCAAACCGGAGCGCCTGCGGCTTCCAATCCACCGAATTCGAGCAGGAATACGAACGGCCATCCAAATCGGAGCTCAAGCGCCAGATGAACGCCCTGCAGGAACTGGGCGCGGCGCTGATCGCCGAACCGCGCGACCGCGTCAAACGGGTGCCGATGCCCGAAGACGTGCGCGACGCCATCCTCGAATGCCAGACCATCACCAACCACGAAGGCCGGCGCCGCCAGCTGCAGTTCGTGGGCAAGAAGATGCGCACGCTGGACGAGGCCGAAGTGGCCCTGATCCAGAAGACCATCGACGGCTGGAAAGGGCTGTCCAAGGCCGACACGGCCGCCATGCACGCGCTGGAACGGCGCCGCGAGAAGCTGCTGACCGACGACAAGGCCCTGACCACCCTGCTGGCGGAAAATCCGGAACTGGACGTGCAGCACCTGCGCACCCTGATCCGCAACGCCCGCAAGGAACAGGCCGAGAACAAGCCGCCCAAGGCCTACCGCGAAATCTTCCAGATCCTCAAGCAGATCGAGGCCAAGAAGAACAAACCCGCCGCTGACGAAGAAGACGGGGGCGAAGACGGCGAGTCCGAGGATGAGTAACGGCGTGAGTAACGGCG
>JAZJZQ010000004.1:2703-6528 GCA_040389625.1 Pseudomonadota bacterium
GTGATCGGCCTGGTGTCGGTGTCCGACCGCGCCAGCGGCGGCGTGTACCAGGACCAGGGCATCCCCGCCTTGCAGGACTGGCTCACGCGCGCGCTGGCCACCCCGTTCCGGCTCGAGACCCGGCTGATCGCCGACGAGCGTCCCCTGATCGAGGCGACCCTGGTCGAGCTGGTGGACCAGGCCCGCTGCCACCTGGTGCTGACCACGGGCGGCACCGGCCCGGCGCGGCGCGACGTCACGCCCGAGGCCACGCTGGCCGTGGGCAGCAAGGAAATGCCGGGCTTTGGCGAGCAGATGCGCCAGATCAGCCTGCGCTTCGTGCCGACCGCCATCCTGTCGCGCCAGACGGCCGTGATCCGCGAGACGGCCGGCCACGCGGCCCTGATCATGAACCTGCCCGGCCAGCCCAAGGCCATCCAGGAGACGCTGGAAGGGCTGAAGGACGCCGACGGCAACAGCATCGTGGGCGGCATCTTCGCCGCCGTGCCGTACTGCGTGGACCTGATCGGCGGTCCCTACATGGAAACCCATCCCGCGGTATGCAAGGCGTTCCGGCCCAAGTCGGCGCTGCGCCCGGCCGCCACCTGACCCGCATGCGCCGGCGCCGCCGCACCGTGGCGCTGGCCGCACTGGGCGCGCTGGCTGCCGGCGCGCTGCGCACCGTTCCCTCTTTTGCAAGGAATCCCATGAGCACTCTGCTGCAAACCATCGACATCGAATCGGCCCCCAATCCCAGCGTGGCCATCATCTGGATGCACGGCCTGGGCGCCGACGCCAACGACTTCGTGCCCATGGTGCGCGAACTGGACCTGGCCGGCCTGCCCGGCATCCGCTTCGTGTTCCCCAACGCCGAGATGATGCCCGTCACCATCAACGGCGGCTATGTGATGCGCGCCTGGTACGACATCGTCGCCACCGACCTGGGACGCCACGAGGACGAGAACGGCCTGCGCGCCTCTCAGGCCAAGGTGGAAGCGCTGATCGCGCGCGAGACCGCGCGCGGCATTCCGCTCGAGCGCATCATCCTGGCCGGCTTCTCGCAGGGCAGCGCGATGACGCTGCAGACGGGCCTGCGCCAGGCCGGCAAGCTGGCCGGCATGATGTGCCTGTCGGGCTATGTGCCGATCGCCGACAAGACCATCGCCGAACACACGGCCGCCAGCAAGGCCACCCCCATCTTCATGGCGCACGGCCGCATGGACCCGGTGGTGCCGGTGGCGCGCGCCGAACAGTCGCGCGACCTGCTCAAGCAGCTGGGCTACCACATCGAGTGGCACGAGTACCCGATGCAGCACTCGGTGTGCCAGGAAGAAGTGGCCCACATCAGCGCCTGGCTCAAGCGCGTGCTGGCGTAAGCCTGCGCAGCACGTAAAAAAACCCCGGAAGCTGGCAACCAGCTTCCGGGGTTTTTTATTGGCCGCCTAAGGGGCGGACCAGCCGTTTAGAACTTGTAGGTCGCGCTGACGTAGCCGGTGGCGCCATGGGCGTCGTAGTAGCTAGGATCGTAGCCGCCCTGGAAGTAATTACCCAGGGTGATCGCCTCAGGCGGCTTGCGGTTGAACAGGTTCTTCACGCCGGCGCGCAGCGACAGGTTCTTGAAGCCGTTGTAGGCCGCTTGCGCATCCCAGGTCGAGAACGCGCCCACGTGCACCGCGTCGGTACCGGTGGCCGAATCGGCGCGGGCCGCATCCCAGTAGCCGGACTGGAAGTTCTGGGTCAGGTTGACGCCCCACTTCTGGAATTTCCAGTCGAACGCCAGCTGATGCTTCCAGCGGAAGATGATGCCGCCGTTGGCCACCGCGTTCAGCGGCGAGCCGTCGGCCGTGATCGAATGCGCGACGCTGGGCTGCACCGTGCCGTCGGGCAGGGTCATGTCGTACTTGGTGGTGTAAGTACCGTTCAGGCGGGTCGCGAAGGTGCCGTAGTCGGCCGTCTTGGCGATGGTCCAGCGCACGTCGAGGTCGATGCCCGCCGTCTTCAGGCCACCGGCGTTGATGTTGGTGCTGGTGATCTGCGTGATGTTGCCGGTCGCATCGCGGGTCACCAGGCCAGTGTAGTTCGCGTTGCCATTCGCCGCCTGCTCGACGGTCGCCTCGGGGCTGAGGGTGGTGATCAGGTTGTTGACGTTGATCTTCCAGTAGTCCACCGCCACCGACAGGCCGGGCACGGGATCGATGACCAGGCCCAGCGAGGCCTGCTCGGACTTCTCCGGCTTGAGGTTAGGGTTACCGCCGGACAGCACGTTGAACTGGCCGCTGGCGCCGGTGACCGGATCGACGAAGGTCGAGCTGGTGCCCATGGTCTGCGGATTGTTCAGCTCAGGCAGCGCCGCCACACGGAAGCCGCGGCCGTAGGAGGTGCGCACCAGCAGCTGCGACAGCGGCTGGTAGCGGAAGCTGACCTTGGGGTTGGTCGCGGTGGCGTTGGGGTAGCGGTCGGTGCGCAGCGCCAGGTCGCTTTCCAGGTGCTTGGCGATCGGCACATTGAGCTCGCCGAACAGCGCCTGCGAGGAGCGCGACGCCGACAGCGGCAGCGTCTGGCCGCCGTAGCCGGAGATGTCGCCCGACTGGTAGGCGGCCGACGGGTTCAGGTCCATCTTCTCGTCCGCCAGCGAGCCGCCCAGCGCGAACTTGGCCATGCCGGCCGGCAGCTGGTACAGGTCGCCCGACACGCGCGCCGTCAGGATATCGTTGGTCAGGGTCGAGTGGATCATCTGGCCAGCGTAGTTGGTGGCGTAGATCTGCTGGGCCAGCGCCGGCGACTGGTATATCGTCCACGGGTTGAAGGCGGGGTTATTGCTCAGCAGCTTGACCAGGGCCACCTGGTGCGAATAGCCCTGCAGCGTGTTCTCGCTCACGTCGCTCGCGTTGTGGGTGTAGGCCACGTCGTAGTCATAGCCCTTGACGGTGCCGCGCATGCCCAGCACCAGGTGCGATTGCTTGGCCATGTCTTCCGTCGAACGATTGCCGGCGTCAAAGGCACGGTAGGTAACCGATACCGGCTTGCCCAGCTGGGAAGGCGCCTTGGCGGCCAGGTACGACGACGGGTAGTAGGGGCTGTCCGGCGCGATGACGATGGACGGGTACACATTGGCCATCCCGAACGCGTTGTCGGTCGACAGGAAGGAGTTGCTGTAGGGCGAAGGCTGGGAATTGTTGCTGGTCTTCTGCTGCGAGTGGAAGCCCTCGACGAAGAATTCGTTGTTCTCATCGAGCTTGAAACGGAAGCTGGCCGACAGGTTGGCGCGCTCCACCTGTGGCACCAGGCCCACGTAAGGTGCCGAGTTGAAGCGGCAGATGTTCTCGACCGCGTTCCATGCGCTGCCGTTGGCGCCGCAAGTGCTCTCGGTCAGCGGATTGCCGATCTTCGAGCCCAGCGAATTGAGGGTGTGCGGGATTACGCCGCCGGAGTTGGGCGTGGTGTTCGGGTCGAAGGTGTACAGCGTGCCGCTGGGGGTCGCGCTCTGGTCGCGCAGGCCGTTGTTGTTCCAGCTGTTGCCGGCGTAGCTGCGCTGGGTGCCATAGATGGTGGTGTCCTTGGACAGGTCGGCCGCCACCGTGATGTTGTAGCGGTCGGCATCAAAGTCGCCCCAGCCGGCGATGATGGAAGCCTTCTTGGTCAGGCCGCCGCCGTCCTTGGTGCCGCTGCCGTAGCCGGTCACTTCGACGCCGTTGAAGTTGTTACGCAGGATGAAGTTGATCACGCCGCCGATGGCGTCGGAACCGTAGACGCCGGAGGCGCCATCCTTCAGCACTTCCACGTGGTCCACGGCCGCCAGCGGGATGGCGTTGATGTCGACGGCGGTGCCGTCGGTGGCGTAGTTGG
>JAZJZQ010000005.1:0-2140 GCA_040389625.1 Pseudomonadota bacterium
CGCCGCACCGACAGCGGCGACTGCAGCGGCCCGCGCAGCGCGCGCAACGTGCTGCTGCACCCGGACGTGGACGCGGCCGTATTTGAGACGGCCCGCGGCGGCGTGCTGCGCGAAGGCCTGGCCTTCGACCGCTGCAAGGTGGCCGTGGTGACCAACATCGGCACCGGCGACCACCTGGGCCTGAACTACATCACCACGGTGGAAGACCTGGCCGTGCTCAAGCGCGTGATCGTGCAGAACGTGGCCGAAAGCGGCTTCGCCGTGCTCAACGCGATGGACCCCATCGTGGCCGGCATGGCCGCCAACTGCCGCGGCAAGGTGATCTTCTTCGGCGCCGAGCGTGGCCATCCCGTGATCGCCACCCATGTGGCACAGGGCCGGCGCACCGTCTACGTCGAGAACGGCCATCTGGTGGCCGTCGAGGGCAAGCAGATGCACCAGGTGGACCTGACCCAGGTGCCCATCACCCGCAACGGCACCATCGGCTTCCAGGTCGAGAACGTGATGGCGGCGGTGGCCGCCGCCTGGGGCGTGGGCATCAGCTGGGAGTCCATCCGCCTGGGCCTGAAGACCTTCGCCAACGACAGCGACAACGCGCCCGGCCGCTTCAACGTGTTCGACTACAAGGGCGCCACCCTGATCGCCGACTACGGCCACAATCCGGACGCCATCCTGGCCCTGGTGCAGGCGGTGGAAACCATGCCGGCCAAGCGCCGCGCGGTGGTGATCTCGGGCGCCGGTGACCGTCGCGACCAGGACATCACGCAGCAGACGGAAATCCTGGGCCGCGCCTTCGACGACGTGGTGCTGTACCAGGACCAGTGCCAGCGCGGCCGGGTCGACGGTGAAGTGGTGGCCCTGCTGCGCGCGGGCCTGGACGGCGCCCCGCGCACCAGCCACATCGCCGAGATCACGGGCGAGTTCCTCGCCATCGACACGGCGCTGGCGCGCCTGCAGGAGGGCGATTTGTGCCTGATCCTGGTCGACCAGGTGGAGGAAGCGCTGGCCCACATCGCCAAGCGCATCGCCGAAGCCTGATCTTCGCCGGCACGCATCACGCGGCCGCTGGCGCACCGGAATCCCCGGTGCGCCAGCGGCCGTTTTACATCCAGTCCCCTCCGTCATTTGAATAAGCTTGCGGCTTGATATTCTGTCGCCGCCGCCCGCCTATTTCCCTCCTTGCGCCGCTCCGATTATTTGGCAGCATTCAATGTTATTATTTTTATTCCGGCAGGATTAATAACTTCCACCCTGAAATGGCCGGCCTGGATTCATCCCAACATAATATCGATGCCAGCGCCGCCGTCGCCATCAGGCATGGCTGGCCTGGGGCTGGAGGCCCGTATTCAAGGGTGTTCTTGTGTAATGGAGTATTACTTACTTGCATAATAATTCTCTCGGATTCTCATCCGTTAAATTCGCCAAATCAAATACCTGACATATATATTTTGTTTTTGATGCGCATCATTTTGAATTGCTGTGGCATGATATTTCGGCAGGCGGGAAATATTATTCCTGCTTGCCGCAGTCGCCAGTTGCTGTTTGTTTGCTAGTTATATGCCGGGGTTCCCTGATATACACATCGAACGAATGAGGAGCAAGCAATGGATCCATTTATTGGTCAAATCATCCTGTGGCCGTGCCCGTTTGTGCCGGAGGGCTGGGCCTTGTGCGATGGCAGCATCTACAAGGTTTCCGACTACCAGGCCTTGTATTCGCTGATCGGCAATACCTATGGCGGCACCGCGTCCAGCACCTTCGCGCTGCCGGACCTGCGCTCCAAGGTACCGGTGGGGGCCGCGGCCGTGAACGGGGCGGGCCAGAAGAGCGGCGCCGACACGGCGACCGTCACGGCCGTGGGCACCGGCAGCGTCTCCATCGGCGTGGCCAACCTGCCCAGCCACACCCACGCGGCCACCTTCACCCCCGGCGGCGGCGGCGCCTCGGTGAGCATCGCCATTCCCGCCGACAGCACCGGCGAGACGGACAACGTACCCGGCACCGGCCTGGTGCTGGGCAAAGGCATGGCCGGGGCTACGCCGGCCAAGGTCTACAGTTCCAACGCTGCCAACACCACGCTCAAGCCATTTTCGGTCAACGTGCCGGCCGGCGGCGGCACCGTGGTCAACGCCAACACGGG
>JAZJZQ010000005.1:2240-3789 GCA_040389625.1 Pseudomonadota bacterium
GTGGCCGCGTCCACGGGACCGGTGGGCGCCAGCGGCCGTGGCGGCAGCTGGCGGCTCGACCGGCAGTGCGGCCCGGTTGCCACCCCGTCGCTGGGGGCGGACGGCGCGCTGGAGGGCTATGGCGGGTTGTTGTCGACCTCGACCTTCGATTTCACTGCCGGGGTGTTCCCGGCCGCCGGCATCGGCACGGGCGCGGCGGTCGGGGGACAGCTCGTGGGCAGCGATACGCTGAGGCTGACGCCCAATGGCGACGTCCTGATCTATGTGGCGACACCGATGGACCTCTACAGCGCCAACTACATCAATTTTTCCGGCAACGTCTACGGGATGACGTTTGACGATACGAATACCACCACCATTACTTTTTCGGTGGACGGCGGCAAAGTGTTCGACCTGACCGGTTTCAGCATCCTGGACTTGACCGCCAACAGCATCGATCCGACCCTGATGCGGCTCACTACCAACAACAATGATGTCGTGAACTTCTCGTTCACCAGCACCTCGGAAACGGCCATCGCGAAGACTTTCTCCGATTTGACATTGCACGGGGTAACGTCCGTAACCCTGAGCCTGCAATCGAACAGCAATCTCATCGTGGCGCTCGACGATATCAAGCTGGAAAACATTCACCTGCCTGACATCGCACCCACTTTCGTCGGCGCCACCACCACCCTGTCGATGACGGAAAATGACAGCGCGGCCGGCATCACGGGCCTGCTGCAGGTGAGCGACACGGACAGCAGCCAGACCCTGACCTGGAGCCAGAGCAGTGCCCCCAGCCACGGCACGCTGGGCTTTACCGGCGCCACCGCCAGCAGCGGCAGCACCGCCATCACCAGCGGCGGCACCATCACCTACGCGCCCGCGGCCGGTTATGCGGGCACGGACAGTTTCACCGTGCAGGTGTACGACGGCATCCTCACGGCCACCCGCACCATCACCGTCAGCGTCACCCCGGCCACGCCGGGCACGCCCGACCTGGCCAGCGCCAGCGATTCGGGCACCAGCAATTCGGACAATGTGCTCAAGGGCGGCAGCATCGCCTTCAGCGGCACCAGCGCGGCCGGCGACAGCAGCAGCACGGTGCGCGTGTTCCTCGACCAGAACGGCAACCACAGCTACGACGCCGGCACCGATCCCACGGCCACGGCCACCGTCAGCAACGGCAGCTGGACTGTCTCCGGGCTGAACACGAGCGGCGTGAGCGACGGCAGCTACGACGTCTACGCCCAGGTGACGTCGGCCACGGGCGGCCTGACCAGCGCCGCCAGCAGCGCCCTCAGCGTCACCATCGATAACACGGCGCCGACCCAGACCGTCAGCGCCATCGCGCTGTCGGCCGACACGGGCGGCAGCGCGTCGGACGGCATCACGCAGACGGCGGCGCAGACCGTCAGCGCCACGCTGAGCGGTGCGCTGGGCGGCACCGATGTGCTGTATGGCTCGCTCGACAACGGCGCCACCTGGACCGACATCACGTCCATGGTCAGCGGCACGGCCGTCAGCTGGACCGGCGTCACGCTGGCCGGCAGCAGCACCCTGAAGCTGA
>JAZJZQ010000005.1:3889-5990 GCA_040389625.1 Pseudomonadota bacterium
GACGCCACCAACGTCATCACGGTGGACAAGACGGGCGTGAGCGACCTGGCCGGCAACGCGGGCAGCGGCAGCACCAGCACGGCCAACTACGCGGTCGACACGGTGCGCCCCACGGCCACGGTGGCGGTGGTCGACACGGCGCTCAAGATTGGCGACACGTCGCTGGTGACGGTCACCTTCTCTGAAGCGGTGACGGGCTTCACCACGGCCGACCTGTCGGTGGACCACGGGGTCGTGAGCGGCCTCAATTCGGGCGACGGCGGCGTGACCTGGACCGCGACCCTGACGCCGACGGCCGGCGTGAGCGACACCACCGACCTCGTCACGCTGGACAACACGGGCGTGAGCGACCTGGCCGGCAACGCCGGCAGCGGCAGCACCGATTCCAACAACTACGCGATCGACACGGCCCGTCCCACAGCCAGCGTGGTACTGGCCGACAGCGCGCTGGCAGCCGGCGAAACGTCGCTCGTCACCATCACGTTCTCGGAAGCGGTGACGGGCCTGACCAACGCCGCGCTGACGGTGGCGCACGGCACGGTCGGCACGCTCAGCTCCAGCGACGGCGGCATCACCTGGACCGGCACCTACACCCCCACGGCCAGCGTGGAAGACGCCACCAACGTCATCACGCTCGATAACACGACCGTGACGGATGCGGCCGGCAACGCCGGCAGCGGCACCACGGATTCGGCCAACTATGTGATCGACGGCGTCGCGCCGACCGCCACCATCGTGGTGGCCGACAACGACCTGCAAGGCAGCGACACGTCGCTGGTGACCATCACGTTCTCGGAAGCGGTGACGGGCTTCACCACGGCCGACCTGACGGTGGCCAACGGCGCGCTCAGCGGCCTGGCCTCGTCCGACGGCGGCGTGACCTGGACCGCCACCCTGACGCCGACGCTGGGCGTGGTGGACGCCAGCAACGTCGTCACGCTGGACAACACGGGCGTGCACGACCTGGCCGGCAACGCCGGCAGCGGCACCACCGATTCCAACAACTACGCCGTCAGCACCATGGTGCCCACGGCCACCGTCACGCTCAGCGACTCGGCGCTCAAGATCGGCGACACGGCCACCGTCACCATCACTTTCTCGGAGGCCGTGACGGGCTTTTCCAATGCCGACCTGACGGTGGACAACGGCACGCTGACGGCCGTCACCTCGTCCGACGGCGGCGTCACCTGGACCACCACTTTCACGCCCACGGCCGGCACGACAGATGCCACCAACATCATCCGGCTCGACAACACGGGCGTCGTCAACGCCGGCAGCATGGCCGGGGTGGGGCACACGGATACGGCCAACTACACGGTCGACACGGTGCGCCCCACGGCCACCGTGACGCTGGCCGACAGCGCCTTGCTGGCGGGCGAAACGTCGCTCGTCACCATCACCTTCTCGGAAGCGGTGACGGGGCTGACGGCGGCCGACCTGACGGTGGCCAACGGCACCATTTCCACGCTCAATTCGGCCGACGGCGGCATCACCTGGACCGCCACGCTGACGCCCACGGCCAGCGTGACGGACGCCACCAACCTGGTCACACTCGACAACACGGGCGTGGCCGACCTGGCCGGCAACGCCGGCAGCGGCAGCACGGATTCGGGCAACTACACGGTGAGCACGGTACGCCCCACGGCCACCATCGCCGTGGCCACCACCACGCTGGGCGTGGGCGCCACCAGCGTGGTCACCATCACCTTCTCGCAGGCGGTGACGGGCTTCGACAACAGCGACCTGACGGTGGGCCACGGCACGCTGAGCGCCGTCGCCTCGAGCGACGGCGGCGTCACCTGGACCGCTACCCTGACGCCGGAGACGGGGGTGAGCGCGGCCGGCAACGTGCTCACCCTGAACGGCGCCGGGGTGTGGAACGAGGCCGGCAACGCCGCCAGCGGCACCATCTCCTCGAATCCGTACACGGTCAGCACGGCGCCGGCACCGGCCGAACCGCCGGCCGTTCCGAGCACGGTGGACGGCGTGCCCCTGACCACGGTGACCACCACCGACCCGGCCACTGGCCTGAGCAACGCGCAGGTGACGGTGCCGGTGGTGGTGCCGACCCGCCCCGACGATCCATCCACGCCCAACCCCG
>JAZJZQ010000006.1:0-1712 GCA_040389625.1 Pseudomonadota bacterium
AACTAAACCGTTGAAATAAAACGACATTATTCGAGTTATATGTCTTATATAAGACTTGTGCCTTTCCCCAAAAACGTTCTATTATTCTTCCATGCAGTTTGCTTCGGTATCAGCACCATGTCGTAGCACGAGCGGCCAGCGCGCAGCGACAGGAATACGGTTTTCTCATTTTTGCTTCATTCATTAGGAGATTCACATGTCCAAGTACCAAGACGACATCCAAGCCATCGCCACCTTGAAAGACCAGCAAGGCAGCGCATGGAACGCGATCAATCCTGAGTCCGCCGCCCGTATGCGCGCCCAGAACCGCTTCAAGACCGGTCTGGATATCGCCAAGTACACCGCCAAGATCATGCGCGCCGACATGGCCAACTACGATGCCGACTCGTCCAAGTACACCCAGTCGCTGGGCTGCTGGCACGGTTTCATCGGTCAACAGAAGATGATTTCGATCAAGAAACACTTCAACAGCACCGACCGCCGCTACCTGTACCTGTCGGGCTGGATGGTTGCCGCCCTGCGTTCCGAGTTCGGCCCGCTGCCTGACCAGTCGATGCACGAGAAGACCGCCGTGTCCGACCTGATCCGCGAGCTGTACACCTTCCTGCGCCAGGCCGATGCCCGCGAACTGGGCGGCCTGTTCCGCCAGCTGGACGCCGCCACCAACGCCGCCGACAAGGCCGCCATCCAGTCGCAGATCGACAACCACATCACCCACGTCGTGCCTATCATCGCCGACATCGACGCCGGTTTCGGTAACGCCGAAGCGACCTACCTGCTGGCCAAGCAGTTCATCGAAGCCGGTGCCTGCTGCATCCAGATCGAGAACCAGGTGTCGGACGAGAAGCAGTGCGGCCACCAGGATGGTAAAGTCACCGTGCCACACGAAGACTTCCTGGCCAAGATCCGCGCCGTGCGTTACGCCTTCCTGGAACTGGGCGTGGACGACGGTATCATCGTCGCCCGTACCGACTCGCTGGGCGCCGGCCTGACCAAGCAGATCGCCGTCACCCACAAGCCGGGCGACCTGGGCGACCAGTACAACGCCTTCCTGGACTGCGAAGAAGTGTCGGCCGACGCCCTGGGCAACGGCGACGTCGTCATCAAGCGCGAAGGCAAGCTGCTGCGTCCTAAGCGTCTGCCGAGCAACCTGTTCCAGTTCCGCGCCGGCACCGGCGAAGCCCGTTGCGTGCTCGACTGCATCACCTCGCTGCAGAACGGCGCCGACCTGCTGTGGATCGAAACGGAAAAACCACATATCGCCCAGATCGGCGGCATGGTCAGCGAAATCCGCAAGGTCATCCCGAACGCCAAGCTGGTCTACAACAACAGCCCATCGTTCAACTGGACCCTGAACTTCCGTCAGCAAGTGTACGATGCGATGCAAGCTGCCGGTAAGGACGTGTCGTCCTACGACCGCGCCAAGCTGATGAGCGCCGAGTACGACGAGTCGGAACTGGCCCGCACCGCCGACGAGAAGATCCGCACCTTCCAGGCCGACGCGGCCCGCGAAGCCGGCATCTTCCACCACCTGATCACGCTGCCGACCTACCACACGGCCGCCCTGTCGACCGACAACCTGGCCAAGGAATACTTCGGCGACCAGGGTATGCTGGGCTACGTGGCTGGCGTGCAGCGCAAGGAAATCCGTCAGGGTATCGCCTGCGTCAAGCACCAGAACATGTCCGGTTCGGACATCGGCGACGACCACA
>JAZJZQ010000007.1:0-5254 GCA_040389625.1 Pseudomonadota bacterium
GCAGCAGGTCGTTGGGGAATTCGATGTCGGCCTTGTCGATCTCGTCGATCAGCAGCACCACCGGCTCGGGCGCCGTGAACGCTTGCCACAGCACGCCCTTGACGATGTAGTTGTGGATGTCGCGCACGCGCTCGTCGCCCAGCTGCGAGTCGCGCAGGCGCGACACGGCATCGTATTCGTACAGGCCTTGCTGGGCCTTGGTAGTGGACTTGATGTGCCACTGCATCAGCGGCATGTTGAGCGCGGCCGCCACTTCCTCGGCCAGCATGGTCTTGCCGGTGCCCGGCTCGCCCTTGATCAGCAGCGGGCGCTGCAGCGTCAGCGCCGCGTTGACGGCCAGTTTCAAGTCGTTGGTGGCGACGTAGTTGTCGGAACCCTGGAAGCGTGGGGCTGGTCCTTGGTTAGCGTGCATGGGGAACGGTCTCACTGTAGAAAAGGGAAGGGATGCGGCAAACCGCTCCAGTATAAGACAGTTCGCTAGAGGCCGCCCTCGGAGCGCGCTGGGAACAATGCGCCACGCCTAGCGAAACTTGGCCCGTTTGTCCATGATTCTTGATAGACGATGGAAACATTCTTGAGTTAGAATCGCTGATTGATAGCGCAAAAGTTAAGATTTGCGCTTGGGCTGTATCCGATGACCACTGATTACTTAGCCACCACACCATGAAAAAAATCTACGCACTTCTCGTGCTTGCAGGATTCGCCCACGCCGCTGTTGCGGCCGACATCGTAGGGAACGCCAAGGCCGCTCCCGCCAAGATTGAAATGTGCATCGGCTGCCACGGCATCCCGGGCTACAAGGCGACCTTCCCCGAAGTGTTTCAGGTGCCCATGATTGGTGGCCAGTCGGCCAAGTACATCGAGAACGCGCTCAAGGGCTATCAGAAGGGCGAGCGCAAGCATCCTTCCATGAAGGGCATCGCGGCCAGCCTGTCGGACCAGGACATCGCGGACGTGGCAGCATACTATTCCCAGCAAACGACGGCGAAATAAGGACTGAACCGATGAAAAAACTGATCACCGCCCTGTTCTGCTCCGCCGTCTCGCTGTCCGCTGTCGCCAGCGGCAATATCGATGCCGGCAAGGCCCTGACGGAAAAATACAGCTGCTTCGCCTGCCACGGCAAGGATTTCAACACCCCGATCGACCCCAGCTATCCCAAGCTGGCCGGCCAGCACAAGGATTACCTGGAACACGCGCTGACCGCCTACAAGCGCGGCGACGGCGCCAACGGCCGCGGCAACGCCATCATGGCCGGCCAAGTCAAGCCGCTCAGCAACCAGGACATCAAGGACTTGGCCGCGTACCTGCACAGCCTGCCAGGTTCGCTGTCCACGCCGCACCGTTAATCGTGCGCCAGGCACGGGGCGCTACCGCCCTCATGGCCTGGCGCTGAGCTCTCCTATCATCCAGCCATATGGCGCCAGCGTGGCGCCGGCACGGTGCCAGCCGCGCGCATAGAGCGGTTCGGCCTGTGCCAGTCCGGCATCGAACGCGCGTGTCGCGGACGATAAATTGACCAGTACCACGATGCCCGTGTGGTCGTCGCTGCGCGTGTAGCCGACGACGCCCGGCGGCAAACCATCCAGGAAGGCCGTGCTGCCGGTGCGCAGCACCGGATGGGCGCGGCGCAGGCCGATCAAGGTGCGGTAGTGCGCGTACAGGTCGGCATCGAAGGCGTTCCAAGCGAGCCGGTAGCGCTCGAACAGCACCGGCCATCCGCTCCATGTCGGCTCGTCGAATTCCTGCCCCATCAGGATGTGGGGCACGCCATCCATCGTCAGCAGCACTGCGGCGGCCGGGCGGTGGGCCTGCCGGCCCAGGCAGGCCGAGGCGCGCGCCTGCTCCTTGTCTTCCAGCCAGCGCATGCGCAAGGCGTTGCGCGGGAAACTGTAGGTCGACTCGTTCCAGTAGCGGGCGAAGGCCGCGCCGTCGGCCTGGCCTTGCGCGCAGCGGCGCAGCATCTCGCGGGTGCCGCCTTCGTAGCTCAGGTCGCAGGCGGCCAGATGGTGAAATTCATCGTAGGCCTGCGAAATGAGGGCGATGTCCGGGCGCAGCGCCGCCAGCGCGGCGCGGATCTGATTGAGGAAATCGCAGGGCGTGATGTCGGAATCGTCGAAGCGCAAGCCATCGAAATGGAAGCGTTCGATCCAGCCGCGCATGCTGTCGATCAGGTGGCGCCGCAGGTCGCGATCGGCGAAGTCGAAGCCGGCAAAGTAGTCCCGGTTCGGCACGGCGTAATAGACGCTGCCGTCGGCGCGCCGCGTGTACCAGTGTGGATGGCTGCGGGTGAGCGGGTGGTCCGCGCTGCTGCGGTTGAGCGTCCAGTCCATGATCACGCGCATGCCGCGCGCGTGCGCCGCGTCTACCAGCGCGCGCAACGCTGCCGCATCGCCCAGGGCGGGGTCGATCGCGTCGAAATCGCGCACCGCGTAAGGATCGCCCAGCGTACCGCGCCGTCCCTCGATGCCGACCGGATGGATAGGCATGATCCAGATCACGTCCACGCCCAGTTCGCTCAGGTAGCCGAGCCTGGCACGCACGCCGTCGAAGTCGCCGCCGAAGGCCGGCACGGACAGCTGGTAGATCACGCCGTCGCGCAGCCAGGCCGGGCTGGCAAGCGCCGGGCGCGCGTGCAACGGGCCGGGCGCCGCGGCGCTCAAGCCGGCCTGGCGCATCAGCACCTCGCCCGCCTCATCCACCGTCAGGCAGGAGTTGTGCTGGCCGTCTTCCGAGCGCCATGGATTGGCGGGATCGGCTATCCAGTCCGTGCCGTCGACGACGAGCTTGTAGAGATGCCGTCCCGCCCGCAGCGCCAGCGTGGTTTGCCAGCGCGTGGGGGAGATGCGCTCCATCAGGCAGGCATCGCCTGCCCAGCAGTTGAAGGTGCCTGCCAGCGCGACGCTGCGCGTGTCCGGGGCGGCATCGTAAATGAAGCGCACGCCGCCAGGGGCGGCCTGTGGCAGCAGGGCCGGATCGGCGTGAAATTGCACATCCATGGCAGTCCTATCGGAGGCGCGCGGCTATCGGCGCCAGCGCGATGCGCAGCATGCCGGGGCGGGTGGGCAGGTTCATCACAGAAATGGCGGCATGGCCACCGAAGCAGTTAAGTTGTGTAATTTAACTACTAATTAATGGCAAAGTAAACATTATTCCCCGCTGGTGCCTGTGATATTTCCGGTGTTTGCAATGCCGCGAACTCACTTTGCGAGTAATTCAGATACAGAGGCAGGGGCGCCGTTAGCCCAGCAGGCGGCGCACACTGTCGATATAGGCCTGGGCGTCGGGCGGCTGGCCGGTGCGCTGGGCATTCCAGATCATCTCGCCCAGGCATTCCATGATCCGGTGGTGCGCCTCGTGGGACGAATCGAGGCGCAGGGTCAGCGCCGTGGCGGCGTCGCGGATGCCGGGCGGCTGGTCGATCGAGATCTGCTCGTCGATCGACAGGTGCATGGACAGGTGCAGGAAGGGATTGGTCTGGCCGCTGTCGACGCTGAAGTCGCGCGCCAGCGCCGACTCGACGTCGCCCAGGATGGTCTCGTATTCAGGATGGTGGCGTATCCAGTCGGCCGCCATCGCTTCGATGGGGCTGAGGATGTCGTTGGCGCGCTGCTTGCGGAACGTCTCGCAGAAGAAGCGGCGCACGTCGTCGGATGAGGGATTGAACATAAGTGGTATCGGGGGAGGGAACAGCCAGCCGCCATTGTACCTGCTGCGCAAAATGTGTACGCTGGCACCGACGCGGGCCAGCCGGCCCGCCACCTGACCGGAGCCTTCATGCTGAACGATATCGCCCTCGACACCCTGTTCTACGCCGCCCGCACCCACAATGGCTGGCAGCCGCGCGAGGTCACCGATGCCCAGCTCGAACTGCTGTTCGACCTGCTCAAGTGGGCGCCCACCTCGGCCAACAGTTCGCCGGCCCGCTTCGTGTTCGTCAAGTCGGCCGAGCAGAAGGCCAGGCTGGCCGCCTGCATGGCGCCCGGTAACGCGGCCAAGACGGCGCAGGCGCCTGTCACCGTCATCATCGGCATGGACCTGGCATTTCATGAAAAGCTGCCCCAGCTGTCGCCGGCCGTCGATGCCCGCGCCTGGTTTGTCGGCAACGATGCGCTGATACGGGACACGGCCTTCCGCAACGCCTCGCTGCAGGGCGCCTACCTGATCATGGCGGCGCGCGCCATCGGCCTCGATTGCGGCCCCATGTCCGGCTTCGATGCCGAGCAGGTCAACGCCGCCTTCTTCGCCGGCAGCACGGTGCGGGTCAACTTCGTGTGCAGCCTCGGTTATGGCGACCCGGCCCGGCTGCGCCCGCGCGCGCCGCGGCTGGCGTTCGACGAGGCGTGCCGCATCGTGTGACGGGGCAGGGTGCAGCTGACAGGGCCGTCAGCTGCCGGTCTTGACCACATCCCCGGCTTCCGCCGGCACTGCCAGTGGCATGGCTGCCGGTGAGGTCGGCGCCGCTACGGCAGCCGGCTGCGGCTGGCGCGTCCCCGGTTGCTGGGCGTCGGCGGCAGGCTGGCCTTCCCCGCAAGGCGCCGCTTCCGGCGCCGGACGGGGCGCGTGCGGCTGGCGCAGGTAGCGCGACGTGTGGCGGTGGTGGCCATTGCCATGGGCCGGCCAGGTCAGGAAGCGCGACAGTTCCTGCAGGGCGCGCTGATACACTTCCCGCTTGAATTCGATCACCACGTCCAGCGGCACCCAGTACTCATGCCAGCGCCAGGCGTCGAATTCGGGGTGGTCGGTCAGGCGCAGGTTGACGTCGTTGTCGCGCGCGCACATGCGCAACAGGAACCAAATCTGCTTCTGGCCCCGGTAGTGGCCGCGGATTTCCCGCTTGATGAAGTGGTCGGGCACTTCGTAGCGCAGCCAGTCGCGCGTGCGACCGACGATCTTGACGTGCTCCTGCCTTAACCCGATCTCCTCTTCCAGCTCCCGGTACATCGCCTGTTCCGGCGTTTCCCCGTATTTGATGCCGCCCTGCGGAAATTGCCATGAGTGCTCACGCACCCGCTTGCCCCACCACACCTCGTTATGGGCGTTGAGCAGGATGATGCCGACGTTGGGCCGAAACCCTTCACGATCGAGCATGTTGCACCTCAAAACTTTCTGCGACTGCGCGTCCGGCTTACATTTTTGCCCACAAATCCGCGCGCCGGCACCGTTTTCGGGGTACGAAAACGACCGGAACGCCATCAATTGAACGCATTTGTATAAAGTATGGACGCATCAGCCAGCTAATCCTTTAAAATTA
>JAZJZQ010000008.1:0-2396 GCA_040389625.1 Pseudomonadota bacterium
TCATTTCCTGGTTCGCCGGGATCTTTTACCTGCCGCGCATCTTCGTCAACCTGGCGCAGGAATCGGAGACGGTGGCCACCGAGCGTATGCTGATGATGGCGCGCAAGCTGTACCGCTTCATGACCATGCTGATGGTGCCGGCCATCGTGTTCGGCATGATCCTGCTGTACCTGCAGTATGCGGGCCCGGACGGCTTCCGCATTCCCGGCTGGATGCACGCCAAGCTGGCGCTGGTGGCGCTGGTGCTCGGCTACCACCATGCCTGCGGTTCGCTGTTGAAGAAGTTCGAGAACGGCGCCAACAAGCGCAGCCACGTCTGGTACCGCTGGTTTAACGAGGTGCCGGTGCTGATGCTGTTGGCGATCGTGATGCTGGTGGTGGTCAAGCCGTTCTGACGGCGATAGAAGTAAGCAGTAGTTTTTGTAGCAAACGTAGCATCCGCAGTAAACGGTATGTTGATTTTTAACGGATAAAAGGTACACCTTATGACTTCCTATTTTTGCCCATGCCCACGCGGCATGGAAGCGGCGTTGGCCGAAGAACTGGGCGAAATCGCCCAGCAAAGCCCCACCCTCAAGGTGCACAACCAGGTGCCCGGCGGCGTGCACTGCTCGGGCGACCTGTTTGACGCCTACCGCATCAACCTGCACTCGCGCATCGCTTCGCGCGTGCTGATGCGCATGGCCGTCATCGGCTACCAGAACGAGAACGATATCTACGACCTGGTGCTGGCCCAGCCCTGGGAAGACTGGTTCACCTACGACCACACGATCCGGGTCGACGTCACGGCCGTCAAGTCGCCTTTGAAGAGCCTGGAATTCACCACGCTCAAGATCAAGGACGCCATCTGCGACCGCTTCCGCGACCAGTTCGACAAGCGTCCTTCGGTCGACACCAAGACGCCGGACATGCGCATCGTCGGCTTCCTCGACGCGCGCCAGTTCATCATCTACCTCGACACCTCGGGCGAGGCGCTGTTCAAGCGCGGCTGGCGCGAGGAGACGGGCGACGCGCCGCTGCGCGAGAACCTGGCCGCCGGCCTGCTGCGCGTGTCGGGCTGGAAGCCGGGCGTGCCGCTGTTCGACCCCATGTGCGGCTCCGGCACCATCCTGTGCGAAGCGGCGCAGATGGTGCAGGGCATCCCGCCCGGCGCGCGCCGCCGTTTCGCGTTCGAGGCCTTTAACGGCTTCGATCCGGCCCCATGGCAGGCCATGAAGGCGGCCATCAAGCCCAATCCCCTGCCGGACACGCCGACCATCTTCGGCAGCGACATCTCGGGCGACATGGTGGCCATGACGCGCCACAACCTGCGCTGCGCCGGCATCCTGTTCGAGGTGCCGCTCAAGCAGATCGAGGCGCAGGAAGTGAAGGCGCCCACCGAGCAGCCGGGCATCGTGCTGACCAACCCGCCGTACGGCGAGCGTATCGGCGTACGCGGCGACAGTTCGCTGCCCGAGGACGAACTGGCCGTGAGCTTCTATTCGGCGCTGGGCACCACGCTCAAGCAGCGCTTCGCCGGCTGGACCGTGTTCCTGTTCACCGCCGACCTGGGCCTGCCGTTCTTCAACGGCGCGCTGGAATGCCGCCTGTTCCGCTTCGACATGGTGGCCGGCTACAACCGGCGCGAAGAAGCCAAGCCGAAGACGGTTTGACCCCGGGGCGGGGCGCCCGGCCCCGCCGTTGCGCTGGATTGCCGGCGGCGAGCGCAATGTCCGCCGCAAATATGTGCTGTTGCCGCAACAATTGGGGTGTGATGGTGCGGCGCAGCGCCAGCTGCGCAGGGCGCTTTTGCGGCTTTGTCCAGCTCACGGCATGGCTTTTTCGCGACACCTGCCGCCCGCCCACCCGCCCGCCTTGCCGCCCCCTGTTTTCCCGCCTTGCCGGCCCTGCGGCACTGCTGCCACCAGCCAAATCCTGCCATTTCCATCATGTTTCGCCATGCCGCGATCGGCCGAACAGAGGGGTTTTAGTATGGCTACTCTTGCATTATGGTTGACGTCTCGCTATTAGCGGAGCATGCTACTACGCCAAACGGATCGATTAATATTTACGTCAGGAAACCAGTGCGGTTGAGCAGGAATTTTTATTGCTGATAAGTTATATTTTGTGAACTTTATGATAATATAACTTTCAGCAATATGGATGGCCGCCTCATAAGGGTGGCCGCAGGTGACGCAAAGCAAAACAAAAACCGTGTGGCGTTGTACCCGAGAACGCCGCTCCCATTCGACGTCCATTGGCGGCAATGCTTGATACGATGCATCAATCAGACCAGGATATTCGCAATCGCTTGCTGATTGCCCGTCTGCCGGCCATGCCGCAGATACTCATCAAGTTGATCGAGCACTTGCAGGCCGACGACGCCGGCATGCCGGAGCTGGCCGCCCTGATCGCCA
>JAZJZQ010000009.1:0-2561 GCA_040389625.1 Pseudomonadota bacterium
TAAGGTCGATTTCCCAACATTGGGTCGACCCACTAGTGCGATTACCGGCTTCATTGTATTACTCGACCGCGATGGCAGTCACTGTCCCTGATTGGGTTTGAAAAATCAAATTCGCGCCTGCCACCTGCGGCGCCGATTGTATCGGGCTGCCGTCGGTGCTGACGCGACCTATTAAAGCGCCATCTTTCCGGTTCAGGAAGTGGATGTAACCCTGCAGATCGCCGACCGCCACTGCGCGGCCGTACGAGACAGGCGTAGACAGGCGGCGGAACGCCAGCTTGTCGGTTTTCCAGGCACTGGTGCCCGTTTCACGGCTGTAGGCCGCCACCGCGCCCTGGTCGTCGGCGACGAACACGAAACGCTGGTCGACGGCCACGCCCACGTCGGACGAAGCGGGCTTGTTCCAGCGCGGCACACCGGTGGCCAGGTCGTAGCATGCCACCCGGCCCTGGTAGGACACGGCGCACACGTCCTTGTCGTACACCACGGGGGCGCCGGCGATGTCGGTCACCCGCTCCAGTTCCGTCGCGCCGCGCGGCTCGCCCACCACCACTTCAAAGCGCGGCAGGCCGCCGGCCAGGGCCAGCGCCAGCAGCTTGCCGCCGGGCTGGGCCACGTACACGTTGGGGCCGCTGATGGTCATGCCGGGCGCGTTGCGCAGCGTCAGGGCCGGCGTGGTGCGGGCCACGGACCAGCGCTTGGCGCCGGTGGCCGCCTCATAGGCCGTGATCTGGTTGTCGACACTGCGCACCACCACCACGTCCGTGCCTACCACGGGCGAGGACAGCACTTCGCTCGACGCCTGCGCCTTCCAAAGCGCCTTGCCGTTGGCGTCGAACGCAAGGATAACACCCTTGGCGCCGCCGACCACGGTCACGTCGCCGTTGCTGCCCACGCCGGCCGTCAGGTCGGCGCCGGTCTTGACGCGCCATACTTCCTTGCCGCTGGCCGCATCGAGCCGCACCAGGGTGCCGCCGGCATCGGCCGCGAACAGGCTGTTGCCCACCAGCGCGGGCGTGAACACGGCCTGGCCGGACGAGCCGAGCGCGTACTTCCAGGCCGCGTGCGCGGCCAGGGTGGGCTTGAACTCGACCAGCGGCGCTGGCTGGTTCTTGGTTTCTTTCGACGAGAACAGCGAGCAACCGGACATCAGCGCCAGCAGGCTCACTGCAATAACTTTTTCGGTGGTACGCATAAATTTAACCTTGTTCTTACTGATCGGGCACGGCGGCCGGCGCACCAACATGGCGTGCCGTCGGCCATTTCGCCGCCGGCCGTTCCGGGGCCAGGTCCTGGTCCGTCGGAAGGCGGCGCCAGGCCAGCGCTGCAGGGGTCCCCGCCTGCGCGGGGACGACGAAGATGCTTACGCCGCGTCCTTGGCCGCCGGCACGATGCCGCCGATGGCTTCGAACTTCAGCTGGATCAGCTGGCGGCCGGGATTCTTCTTGTCGGTCGCGTCCAGTGCGGCCTGGTAGGCGGCGCGCGCTTCGGGCAGCTTGTTCTGCGCTGCCAGCACGTCGCCCTTGCGGTCGGCCACGGCGCCGGCGAACTGCGGCGCGATGCCGCTGCCCAGCACCTTGAGCGCCTCGTCGTAGGCTTTCTCGTCGAGCAGCACGCCGGCCAGGCGCAGCTTGGCCACCGACTTGTATTCCTCGTCGCCGTGCTCGGAAGCCCACTGCAGCTGGGCCTTGGCCGATTTCAGGTCATTGGCGTCGAACGCGCTCTTGGCGGCCAGCAGCGCACCCATGGGCGCGTAGGCCGTGCTGCCGTAGCGGCTTTCCATGTCGCCGGCCGCGCGCAGCACCTTGGCGCTGTCCTTGGCATCGACGGCGTGCTGCAGCTCGTCGTACAGGGCCGAAGCCTGGGCCGCCTGGTTGCGCTGGTAGTAGTTCCAGCCGGTCCAGCCCGAGTAGGCGGCCAGGCCTGCGATCAGCACCCACGAGGTCAGGTTGCCATACTGATTCCACCACGCTTTAAGGGAAGCAAGTTGTTCTTGTTCTTCGAGATCGTATGCCATGAGTTCAGGTCAGGTTCAAGTTGTTAGGGTTGATGAAACGGTGCTGCGTACTGCTTGTACTGCTTGCTGCTTAGTGGTTGCAGTGCTCGTCGTGCACGTGATAGTGGCCGCCGTCGCTGGTGATCTGGTCGACCAGGAAGTCCACTACCTCATCGAACGGCACGTTCGACTGCTGCTGCTCGCCTTCGGCCGCGCGCATGGCCTTGACGCTGGCCGTGTGGTTGGCCACTTCGTCTTCGCCGATGATGACAGCAAAGGCGGCGCCGCTGCCGTCGGCCTTCTTCATCTGCGACTTGAAACTGCCGGGACCGGCGGCCGTGGAAGCGTGCATGATCACGTCCAGGCCGGCGTCGCGGATGCGCTCACCGAGCACGAACGCTTGCAGCTGGGCGGCCTCGCCCTGGTGCACCAGGTACACGTCGCACTGGTTGGGCTGTTCCGGCTCGCCCGCTTCCTTCATCAGTTCCAGCAGGCGCTCGATGCCCATGGCGAAACCGACGGCCGGCGTCGGCTTGCCGCCGAAGCTGGCGATCAGCGGATCGTA
>JAZJZQ010000010.1:0-6049 GCA_040389625.1 Pseudomonadota bacterium
ATCATCCGCGGCGGCAGCGCCGGCGGCCTGACCACGCTGTGCGCGCTGACCTTCCACGACGTGTTCAAGCTGGGCGCCAGCTACTACGGCGTATCCGACCTCAAGGGCCTGGACCAGGATTCGCACAAGTTCGAATCGCACTACAACGAATACCTGATCGCGCCGCAGCCGGCGGCCGAGGCGCTGTACCAGGCCCGTTCGCCCATCAACCACACGGACCGGCTGGCGCGGCCCATGATCTTCTTCCAGGGCCTGGACGACAAGGTGGTGCCGCCGCAGCAGTCGGAAACCATGGTGGCGGCGCTGCGCGCGCGCGGCGTGCCGGTGGCCTACGTGCCGCTGGAAGGCGAAGGCCACGGCTTCCGCAAGGCCGAGAACATCGTTCGCACGCTGGAGGCGGAGCTGTACTTCTACCAGCGCCTGTTCGGCCTGCACCCGGGCGATGCGCCGGGATCGGTCCACATCGATAACCTGCCCGCATGAGTGAACCGCAGCTGCAGGCCGAATTCGACGCGCTGGCCTACCACGAGAAAATGGTGCTGGCCCTGCTCGCGCTGGTGGGCGAGCCCACGGGCCGCGCCGCCATCCTCGACCATCTGAAAACGGCGCGCATCGAGGATGCGGACGGCAACAAGCTGACCGTCGTCACGCTGGACGACGCGCTGCGCAAGCTGGAACGGCTGGCCTTCACCAGCGTCGTGCTGGGGCGCGGCCACGTCTGCAATCCCAAGCTGCGCTGGCCCGCCATCCGCGCCGCCATCGGCACCCATGCGCTCGACGACCTGAGCCAGGCGCACGACCTGCTGGTGCCGCTGCGCCAGACCTGGAACAGCGTGGAACCGCGCAGCTACCGGGCCGGCGTGGCGCGCCTGCGCATGGCCTTGCTGCGCGGCCAGGACCCGCAGCGCGTGCTGCCGCTGCTGGCGTTCTGCCAGGGCTGCTACGAGGCGGCCCAGCTCCATCCCATCATCGACATCTTCGGCCGGCCGTTCGAAGCGGGCATGATCGCCCGCGTCCACCCGCTGCTGCAGGACGACATCCTGACGCTGCTGCTGCAGAACGCCCAGCGCGAATACACGGGCGCGCCCATGCTGCGCGAGTACACGGAACAGCACTTCCAGCGCCGCCGCGAAGCCGGCAACGAGATCGCCCCCGCCCTGCGCCTGGCGCTGGCGGAAGACGCCATCCTGTGCGGCCGGCTGGACGACGCGGGCCGCTACCTGGAAGGCACGGGCGGCGCCGTGAGCCAGTTCCTGGCCAGCGTGATCGTGCTGCTGCGCGGCGCCAGCTCGGCCGCCATCACCGGCTTCGACGCCGCGCTCAAGATGCTGCGGCGCGAATCGGGCAAGCGCAAGCAACTGTTCCAGGGCATGGGCGGCCATTTGTACGTGCTGGCCATGCTGCGCCAGGGCGACGCCAAGCTGGCCAAGGCGGCCGAAGCCTACCTCGATGCGGCCCTGCGCGCGCCGCACAACCACGACAGCGCCGTCTACCAGCAGCTGGACCTGCTGCGCCAGGTGCGCGCCGGCACGCTGCAGGCCGACACGGTGACCAAGCGGGCCTGGGAAACGGGGCTGCAAGCCCAGATGTTCCAGGGCTTGCTGTACTTCTGGCTGTCGCAGCCGCAGCTGGCCGACTACCGTCCCCAGTTACAGGAACTGGCGCAGCTGGCCGGACAGGCGGGCTTTCACTTCATCGCCGGCCAGGCGGCCGGCCTGCTGGGCCACCTGGGCGATGCGGAACAGGCGCGCCACGCGGCCGCGCTGCGCCGCCAGCACGGCTTTGCCGATTTAACGTCATGGTTCGAGCGGCAGGAAGCGTGGCAGCGCCAGCTGGCCGCCCTGATCAACCTGCAGCAGGACGCCGCGCCCGCGGCCGGCGGCAATGCCCGCCTGGCCTGGGTGCTGGCCTACGACGCGCGCCACGGCCTGACGGGCGTCGAACCGCGCGAGCAGAAACGCGATGCGCGCGGCATCTGGGGCAAGGGCCGCGCCGTGGCTCTCAAGCGCCTTCGCTTCGAGGCCGAGCAGTTCGACTTCCTCACGCCGCAGGACTTGCGGGCGTCCGAAGCGATCAGCGTGGCCCACCGCAACTACCATTCCTCCGGCCTGGCCTACGAGATCGACCCGCAGCGCGCGGCCGCCGCCCTGGTGGGCCACCCGCTGCTGTTCTGGCACGACGCGCCCGACACCCGGGTCGAACTGCTGGCCGGCGAGCCGGAACTGCTGATCCGCAAGCAGGGCGACAACCTGACCCTGACCCTGCAGCCGGCCATTCCCGACGACGGCAGCACCGTCATCATCAGCAAGGAAACGCCGACCCGGCTGCGCGTGATCCAGATCCAGGACGAACACCGCCGCATCGGCGCCATCGTCGGCACCGGCCTGACCGTGCCGCGCCACGCGGAACAACAGGTACTGCAGGCGATCGGCTCGATTTCGTCGCTGGTGACGGTGCAGTCGGAAATCGGCGGCGCCGGCGCCGACATGGAACAGGTGGCGGCCGACGCCCGCCTGCACGTGCACCTGCTGCCCTACCAGCACGGCCTGAAGATGCAGCTGCTGGTGCGACCCCTGCCGGAGGGCGCCTACTACCCGCCCGGCACCGGCGCCGACAGCGTGATCGCCGACGCCGGCGGCAAGCCGGTGCAGGCGCGCCGCGACCTGAATGGTGAACGCGACGCCGAACGCACGCTGGTGGCGCGCTGCCCCATCCTCGAATCGGCCGAACAGGAACACGGCGAATGGCTGCTGGGCCAGCCCGCGCTGTGCCTGCAGCTGCTGGTGGAACTGCAGGCGCTGGACCCGGACGGCATCGTGCTGGCCTGGCCGGAAGGCGAGAGCTTCCGCGTCACGCCCAAGGTCGACAGCGGCCAGCTGCGCCTGGCCATCAAGAGCCACAAGGACTGGTTTGCCGCCAGCGGCGAACTGCAGGTGGACGAGGGCCAGGTGCTGGACCTGCGCACCCTGCTGGAGCTGATGCACACCAGCCAGGGGCGCTTCGTGGAACTGGGCGGCAACCGCTTCCTGGCGCTGACGGAGGAACTGCACCGCCGCCTGCGCGAAGTGTCGGCCTACGGCGAACTGACGGCCGACGGCGTACGCCTGCATCCGCTGGCCGCGTTCGCGCTGGAAGAACTGGCCGACGATGCGGGCGGCCTGAAGGCGGACAAGCTGTGGCGCGAGCATCTGGCGCGCATGCAGGCGCGCACTGACTTCGTGCCGCAGCTGCCCAGCACCCTGCAGGCGGAACTGCGCGACTACCAGCGCGAAGGCTACGACTGGCTGGCGCGGCTGGCCCACTGGGGCGTGGGCGCCTGCCTGGCCGACGACATGGGCCTGGGCAAGACGCTGCAGGCGCTGGCCCTGATCCTGGACCGCGCGCCGCAAGGGCCCACGCTGGTGATCGCGCCCACCTCCGTGTGCCTGAACTGGACCAGCGAGGCGGCCCGCTTCGCGCCCACCCTCAACATCAAGCTGTTCGGCGCGGGCGACCGCGGCGAGACGCTGGCCACGCTGCAGCCCTACGACGTGGTGGTGGCCAGCTATGGCCTGCTGCAGCTGGAAGCGAAGCTGTTCGCCGGCGTGCGCTGGCGCACCATCGTGCTCGACGAGGCGCAGGCCATCAAGAACGGCGCCACCAAGCGCTCGCAGGCCGTGATGGCGCTGCAGGGCGACTTCAAGATGGTGGCCACCGGCACGCCGCTGGAAAACCACCTGGGCGAGCTGTGGAACCTGTTCCGCTTCATCAATCCCGGCCTGCTGGGCAGCATCGAGCAGTTCAACCTGCGCTTCGCGGGGCCGATCGAGAAAGCCCAGGACCACAAGGCGGAAGTGGGCGCGCGCCAGCGGCTGCGGCGCCTGATCCAGCCCTTCATCCTGCGCCGCACCAAGGCCCAGGTGCTGGCCGAGCTGCCCTCGCGCACCGAGATCACGCTGGAAGTGGAACTGTCGAAAGAGGAAACGGCGCTGTACGAATCACTGCGCCGCGCGGCGCTGGAAAACCTGGAAAAGGTGGAAGGCCCGGCCGAGCGCAAGTCGATCCAGATCCTGGCCGAGATCATGAAGCTGCGCCGCGCCTGCTGCAATCCGCAGCTGGTGGCGCCGGCCCTGGGCCTGGCCAGCAGCAAGCTGGCCGCTTTCGCCCACCTGCTGGAAGGCTTGCTCGACAACCGCCACAAGGTGCTGGTGTTCAGCCAGTTCGTCGATCACTTGAAACTGATCCGCGCGCACCTGGACGCCAACGGCATCCGCTACCAGTACCTGGACGGCGCCACGCCCATGCAGGAGCGCAAGACGCGGGTCGACGCCTTCCAGGCCGGCGACGGCGACGTGTTCCTCATCAGCCTGAAGGCGGGCGGCATGGGCATCAACCTGACGGCGGCCGACTATGTGATCCACATGGATCCGTGGTGGAATCCGGCCGTGGAAGACCAGGCCTCGGACCGGGCCCACCGCATGGGCCAGCTGCGTCCCGTCACCATCTACCGGCTGGTGGCGCGCCACACGATCGAAGAAGGCATCGTGGCCCTGCACCAGCACAAGCGCGACCTGGCCGACAGCCTGCTCGAGGGCAGCGACCTGGCGGCGCGCATGTCGGCCGGCGACATGCTGGCCATGCTGGCCGAAGGCATGCAGCGGTGATGGCGCGTGTTGCGGTGTGTAACGGGCGCCCTCGTGCGCCCCGTTTAGTGATAATCTCCCACGCTTGACCTTGGCGCGCCCGCATTAAGCTGCGAACATGCGCGTCTTGCCCAAACATATACGAGGCTGCTTTTTATGATGAAGACCCCCATCGCGCTGGCTGCACTGCTGGCGTCGATCGCCATGGCGCCGGCCGGCGCCAGCACCCATAAACACCATGCCAAAGCGAGCGAATCGAGCTCGGCCAAGTCCGGGACCAAGAGCGCGTCCCACGGCAAGCACGCCAAGGGCGGCAGCAAGCATGCCGGCAAAGGCGACAGCAAGGGTGGCAACAACAGCGGCGGCAAGCACGGCAAGGGCAAGTCCCATGCGGCCGCGCCGGTAGCGGCCGCCGCCGTGGCCGCCGCCGTTCCCCATGCCCAGCCGGCACCGTCGGAACGGCGCCAGGACAAGGCGCTCGATACGCTCAGCGTGCAATTCCTGAACGCCCTGTGGCGCATCGACCCGGAAAGTGCGATCTACGCCGGCAAGTACGATACGGCCGCCGCCATGACCGTCTACGACCCGGCCACGCTGGCCAAACAGCAAGCGTTTACGGACGACTGGCTGGCCCGCTTCGCCAAGGTCGACACGCGCGCGCTGTCGGCCCGCCAGCGCACCGACCTGGCCCTGCTGGTCAACAAGCTGAATTCGGACCGCTTCAAGCTCACCACCTTCCGCGAGTACCAGTGGAATCCCGCACTGTACAACGTGGCCGGCCCCATCGACCTGATCCTCAACACGGAATACGCGGCCAAGCCGCAGCGCCTGCGCACGCTGCTCAAGCGCATCGTCAGCATCCCGGCCTATTACGATGCGGCCCGCGCCAACCTGAACAATCCCACGCCGGAGCACACCAGGCTGGCCATCGCCCAGGCCCCCGGCGTGCTCACCATGCTGACCCAGCTGGACAAGGATGCACAGGCCTCCATCCTCACGCCGGTGGAAAAGCAACTGTTCACCCAGCGCATCAACGCAGCGCTGACGGCCGTGGACGGCTACGTGGCCTTCCTCACTGAGCTGGACAAGACCATGGCCAAGAACGGCACGGGCCGCTCCTTCCGCATCGGCAAGGAGCTGTACGAGCAGAAGTTTGCCTACGACATACAGTCCGGCAGCACGGCCGAACAGACCTACCGCAAGGCGCTGGCCGCCCGCGAGGAATTGCTGACCAATATGGACAAGCTGTCCGACGAGCTGTGGACCAAGACCATGGGCGACACCGTCAAGCCGGACGACCGCTTTGCCAAGATCGGCATGGTGATCGCCAAGCTGTCGAGCCGCCACGTGGCGCGCGAAGACTTCTTCAACGAGATCCGGCGCCAGGTGCCGTTGCTGCAGGACTGGGTCATCAGCCATGACCTGCT
>JAZJZQ010000011.1:0-11672 GCA_040389625.1 Pseudomonadota bacterium
CCGCTGTGCTCCGGATCGATGTAGCCCGACACATAACGGGCCGGGATGCCGTGCGCATGGCAGCAGGCGAGGAACAGGTGGGCATGGTCCTGGCATACGCCTTGGCCCAGGGCCAGCGCCTCGCTGGCCGGGCTGGTGACGGCCGTCGCACCGCTCTGATACCGCACTGCACCAAAGATGTGCTCGGCCAGCTGCATCAGGTGCCGGGTCTGGGCCGTGCCGTCCGGCAGGCAGGCGGCGGCCAGTTCCACGATGCCGGGCGTGGCCGCCGTCAGCCGGGTCGGCACCGTGTAGATCAGGGGCGACAGGCTGTCGCCGTTGCCGAGCCGGCCGCCCGGCGGACAGCTCGTTTCCACCATGCCGCTGGCCACCACCAGCAAGCCATCGTGCGGTGTCGTCATGGTCAGCATGTGCGACTGGTTACCGTAGGCGTCCACATAGGCGTGCAGCTGGCCGGGCGCGGCCAGCTGCCAGGCCAGCACGTGCTGCTGCGGCTCCAGGCGCGGCGTCAGGTGCAGCTGCTGGATGGTGTAGGCCAGCGGCGCCGTATAGCCATAAAGAGTTTCGTGTCGGATGGAAAGTTGCATCGCCTGTCCTTGGGATCACGCCGCGAGCGGCACCAGGAAATCGCGGCTGATGCGGTTGCCCAGTTCGTAGATTTCCTGCAGGAAGGCGGTCAGCGTGTCGTGCAGGCCGGCCGCCAGGATATCGTCGATATTGCCGAACTTGAGCTGGGCATGCAGCCGTCCCGCGCAACGTTCGGTGCCGGCCGACACGTCATTGCGCACGGCGCGCAAGTTCTGCACCACTTCCTCCATGCAGGCGAGCAGCGAACGGGGCATGTCGCCGCGCAGCATCAGCAGTTCGGCGATGCGGGCCGGCGTGATGACATCGCGGTACACCTTGCGGTAGATCTCGAAGCCGGACACGGAGCGCAGCAGCGCCGCCCAGTAATAGAAATCGCGCTGCGACAGGGCTTCGCCGGCCGCGCCATCCTTGGCGCCGTGGTATTTGACGTCGAGGATGCGGGCCGTGTTGTCGGCCCGCTCCAGGAAGGTGCCGAGACGGATGAAATGGACCGCCTCGTCGCGCAGCATGGTGCCCAGCGTGACCCCGCGCGACAGGTGCGAGCGGAACTTGACCCATTCGAAGAACTGGCTGGGGTCCTGTTCCAGCAGTCCGCTGTTGAGGCGCTGCTGCATGTCGAGCCAGGTCTGGTTCTGGATTTCCCACACCTCCGTCGTCAGCGTGCCGCGCACGGCGCGCGCGTTTTCACGCGCCTCCGTCAGGCAGGCCGCAATCGACGAGGGGTTGGCCGGATCGCGCACCATGAAATCGATCACGTCGGACGCCTGCAGGGCGGCATGCTTGCGCTCGAACGCTGTTTGCAGTTCGGAAATGCCCAGCACGGCGCGCCAGCCCTGCTGGGCCTGCTCGGCCGACTGGGGCAGCATGGACGTCTGCACGTTGACGTCGAGCATGCGGGCGGTGTTTTCGGCGCGCTCGGTGTAGCGCGCCATCCAGAACAAATGGTCGGCGGTGCGGCTCAGCATGATGTTCTCCTCGATAAAACGGTCAGTTTTCCAGTATCCACGTGTCCTTGGTGCCGCCGCCCTGCGACGAATTGACCACCAGCGAGCCTTCCTGCAGCGCCACCCGGGTCAGCCCGCCCGGCACCATGGAGATGGTCTTGCCCGACAGCACGAACGGGCGCAGGTCAATGTGGCGCGGCGCAATGCCGCTGTCGACGTAGGTGGGGCAGGCCGACAGGGCCAGCGTGGGCTGGGCGATGTAGCCGTCCGGCCGGGCGAGCAAGCGTTGGCGGAAGTCCTCGATCTGCTGCCGGCTGGCGGCCGGCCCCACCAGCATGCCGTAGCCGCCGGCGCCGTGCACTTCCTTGACCACCAGTTGCGGCAGGTGGGCCAGGGTGTAGGCCAGGTCGGCCGGCTTGCGGCACTGGTAGGTGGGTACGTTGTTGAGGATGGGCGCTTCGGACAGGTAGAACTTGATCATGTCGGGCACGTAGGGGTAGATGGACTTGTCGTCGGCCACCCCGGTGCCGATGGCGTTGGCCAGCGTGACGCGGCCGGCGCGGTAGACCGACAGCAGGCCAGGCACGCCCAGCGAGGAATCGGCGCGGAAGGCCAGCGGGTCGAGGAAGTCGTCGTCGAGCCGGCGGTAGATCACGTCCACCCGTTTCGGGCCATGGGTGGTGCGCATGAAGACGGCGTTGTCGCTGACGAACAGGTCCTTGCCCTCCACCAGTTCCACGCCCATCTGCTGGGCCAGGAAGGCGTGCTCGAAGTAGGCCGAGTTGTACATGCCCGGCGTCATCACGACCACGGTGGGGTCGTTCACGCCCATGGGCGCCACCGAGCGCAGGTTATCGAGCAGCAGGTCGGGGTAGTGTTCGACGGGCGCGATCTTGTTGCGCGCGAACAGTTCCGGGAACAGCCGCATCATCATCTTGCGGTCTTCCAGCATGTAGGACACGCCAGACGGCACCCGCAGGTTATCTTCCAGCACATAGAATTCGCCGGCGCCGGCCCGCACGATGTCCACCCCGGCGATGTGGGCGTAGATGTCGGACGCCACCTTGATGCCTTGCATCTCGGGCCGGTACTGGGCGTTGCGGTAGATCTGTTCGGGCGGGATGATGCCGGCCTTGACGATGTGCTGCTCGTGGTAGATATCGTGGATGAACATGTTGAGCGCCTGCACCCGCTGCGCCAGGCCTTTTTGCAGGTGGGCCCATTCGGCGGCCGGAATAATGCGCGGAATGGTATCGAACGGGATCAGGCGTTCCGTGCCGGCATCGTCACCATATACGGCGAAGGTGATGCCGACCCGGCGGAAGGTAAGGTCGGCCTCGGCCCGCTTGCGTTCCATCGCCTCGGCCGGCTGGCGCTGCAGCCAGCCGCAGAACTCACGGTAGTGGTCACGGATGTGGGCGCTGCTGTCGAGGCCCAGGCCGTCTACGGTCATTTCGTTGAAGAATGTCGCCATGTTGTGCTCTCTCCGCTGGTGAGTTACTCCTTTACAATCAAGAAGCATGCCAGGGATCGCGCCCAACTTTGGTGCAGGGCGGTGCGGCGGTTCAGTGCGGCATGGGCAGGCCGCAGTCGGCGGGCGTGGCGCCGCAGGGCCAGCGCGCGCCATCGAACGCGGTGACGCGCAAGCGGTCCAGCTGGCCCGAGGCGCGCATCTTGCGCAACACTTCGGCCAGGCGCAGCGCCAGCTTCTCGTGCCGCCGGTTCAGGTAGCCGTAGGTGGGCGCGCGCTCCAGCGCGCCGGCGTTATAGATGCCGCTGCCGCGGAACGCATCCGACTGCAGCAGTGGCAGTGCAAATTCTTCCGTGTCCACATACAGGTCCGTCCGGTCCAGCATCAACTTGCGCAAACCTTGTTCGCCGCTGTTGACGGTGCTCAGGATTTCGGCCGGCACCACGCTTTCCAGCCGTTGCCGCAGCACCGCGTAGCCATTGCGATATTCCACCCGATAACCGGTGCCGCGCAGGCTGTCCCAGCCCAGCAGCCGAATGCCGGGCTTGTGCGCATAGGCCGAAGCGGTCACGTACATGACCGGTTCTTCGATACGGACCATGCCGGGCTGCATGCGCCCGTAATCGTAGGCGCGCGCCACCTCGCCGTCGATTTTGCCGGCCACAGCTTCGGCGCTGGCGCGCAAGGGCGGCAAGACGCGGATTTCCAATGGAATGTTGAGCTGGCGGAACGCCTCGGTATAGATCATGGTGAGCAGCATGCCGGGGCCCGGGCCATGCTGGTCCCAGGTGCCGGCCAGGACGATGGGACCAGGGGCCTGGGTCCATGCCGTGAGCGGCGCCAGCAAGGCAACGATGGCGACGGCGGCAACGGGCAGCTTCATGGTGGAGGGGCGAGGCGGACGGGATGGAGCCGATTTTACCGTAAAGCGGGCCGCAGAATGAAAGCCATGGTGTGTATATTGGTGATTAAATATCTTTGCCGTTTTGCTAGGATAGCATCGCACATCGCTGCGCATCATCCGGTGGGCAGCCAGAACAAGGAGAAAACCATCATGCCAACACGTCAGCTGTCCATCATTCTCGCTTCCCTGTCTGCCGCCTGGGCGCTGTCGGGCTGCGCCGGGATGGGGCACCACGCGGAGCAGCACGCGGACAAGCCGCACTGGAGCTATTCGGGCCACGGCGGCGCCGACCAATGGGGCGAGTTGCAGGCCGACTACGCCACCTGCAAGCTGGGGCAGCAACAGTCGCCCATCGACATCCAAGGCGCCGCCAAGGCGGCCTTGCCGCCGTTGGGCGTCAATTATGTGCCCGGCACTGCCGAAGTGGTCAACAACGGCCATACGATACAAGTGAACCTGGCGCCTGGCAGCAGCGTCCAGCTGGCCTCGGGGCGCTACCAGCTATTGCAGTTCCACTTCCACACCCCCAGCGAGGAAAAGATAGACGGCAAGTCCTATCCGCTGGTCGCCCACCTGGTGCACCGTAACGACGAAGGCAAACTGGCCGTGGTCGCCGTTTTGTTCACGGAAGGCCGCGCCAACCCGACGCTGGCCAAGGTGTTCGCCGCCATGCCGGCGCAGGCCGACGCCAAGGCGCCTTTGCCCGAAGCGCTGAACCCGGCCGCCTTGCTGCCGGCCAGCCTCGGCTATTACGCCTTCATGGGGTCGCTGACCACGCCGCCCTGCAGCGAGGGCGTGCACTGGCAGGTGCTGAAACAGACGGTGGAATTGTCGCCCGAGCAACTGGCCGCCTTCCGCCAGCTGTATCCGATGAATGCCCGGCCGACCCAGGCCTTGAATGGCCGGCCGGTGCAGGAAAGCCAGTAATGGGGAAGCCCGCAAAGCGCCTTACTTGAGCATGTCGATCTGCCAGTAGCCGTTCTTGCCGTCCGTTTTGTGGTCAAGCACGGCTTGTGGCAGTGTCACGCCCAGGCTGGCGATGCGCAGCGGGTCGAGCAGCACGGTGGGGTTTTCCTGGCGCAGGATGGGCAACACGTCGGGCTTGACCCGCCGTTTCAGGATCTTGGCGGCCTGCACGCCGGCCAGCTTGCCTACCTGGCCGAAATCGGCGCCCACGTACAGGGCCGCGCCCGGCACCCGCACCATGGCCAGCGTCACCACGGGGATCTTGTGTTCGGCGCCGAAGTTACCCAGGTCCACGGCCGCCTCGTAGTGGCGCAAGCCATAATAGGTGTCGAGCGGCACGGCGTACATTTGCACGCCCTGGCCGTCCGCGTACAGTTCCTTGAGCGAGGGAATGATGCTGTCGGTCTTGGCCACCAGGCGCGACGTGACGTTCATGCCCAGCGACTTGCCGCCGGCCGCCGCCGCCGCCACGTTGGCCACGCCGTTCTCGTCGTCCGTATGGATCATGCCAACCCGGCTCACATGGGGGAAGATGTCATGCACTACCTTGAGCGAATGGCCCATGTCCGCGTACAGGGTGGAACCGGTGGCGCCGGGACCGGCGTCCTCCAGCGAGAGGCAACCGACGTCTTCCGGGTTGGCGACGGCCGTGAAGACGAGCGGAATATGGGCATCGGCCAGCATGCCGCGGGCAAACTTGGTGGCCGGCGTGCCGATGGTCAGCACCAGATCCGGCTTGGCCGCGACAATGCGCGCGGCCTCCTGGCGGATGCGCATCAGTACGCCCAGGCGGCTCCAGAAGCCGCCGTTCTCGATGTCGAAATCGATCTTGACCCGGTTCAGCACCAGGTTCTTGCCCGCCACCACGTCGTTCTGCTGCAGGGCCGCCAGGAAGCCCGCGTAGGCTTCCTGGTAGGGTTCGATATCGGTCACCTGCAGCACTTCGACCCGGAAGGTGTGGCCTTCATCCATGGTTTCCGGCGGCAGGGGTTCGAAGGCAAAGGCGGAACGGCTGAACAAACACAGCGCTAGGGCGATGACGGTGTAGGTTTTTTGCATTGTCGATAGATGGGAAGATTCACGGTGGCGGGCCGGCGCAAGGGCACCGCGCGCGGAGCGCCCGTGTGCCGGCCTGGAGTTGGAACCAATTAGACCAGAACAACATGCCAGTTCGGCAATAAATCGCTAGTTTTGGCGAGCCAATCTGCACACTTGCCGGGCCAGTGGCGGCCGATCAGGGCTGCTGTGGGTTGCGCACGCGGCGCCGGCCGGTTGGGACCGTGTGTTCAATCAAGCCCGTATTTGACGAGGATGGCTTTCCAGGCCGGGTCCGCCTTCATACCGGCGGCGACGGCATCGAGCTCCTTGCCCAGTGCCGCGTTGTCGCGGGCGACGAAGATGTGACGGTCGAATTCCAGGTGGCTTTTGGTGGACGTGTACAGATTACTCTTCTCGGCGTTCTGCTTGCCCATCTGCTTCATCAGATAGCGGAAGGTGCTGTTGGCCATGATGGTCGCATCGACTTTGCCAGCCGCGATCTTCTTGATGTTGGACAGTTCCTCGTTGACCTCCTCCTTCTGGATATCCTTGCCGAAATGGTCCTCCAGGCCCACGTAGCGGTTGCCCTTGACGGCGCCGAACTTGAGTCCCTTGAAGCTGTCCGGGCCGCTGTACTCGAGCTTGCGGCTGCCCAGGCTGATGACGGCATTGGAATCATGCATCAGCGGCTGGGTCCACAGATACTTGGTCTTGCCGGCGTCGTCGACGAACGGGGGGCTGAGGAACAAGACGGCGCCCTTGAAACCGGGATCGGCCAGCACGGTCTTGTTCAAGGCATCGCGCGGCATCTGGGTCAGCTTGAACTGGTATTTGCCCTTCAGCCTGGTGTTCAGATAGCCGACCAGGTCGCTGGCCAGGCCGCCATCGCCCACCACGAACGGCACGGCCTGGTAAGTGTTGTAGGCCGGGACAGTTTCCTCGGCGGCCAGGGCGGCGCCGGACAGCAGGGCAGCGAACAGCAGGGTGCACAGTTTCGACATGACGTATCCTCTTGGTGGCCAATGGGATGTTGCGTTGCTGCGAGGCATAGGTTGTGTTGCCCTAGGCCATAAAAATATAGCATGGGCACTGCCGGTGGGACATGGAAATATGCGGCCCTGGCCGTTTTGCGGCATCCCCGCCACAGGCCCGTCATGGGGCGCGGCCGGCGTCACGCCGGGGCCGGCTGCGTCTTGCTGGCGTACATGGCGTTGTCGGCGTAGCGCAGCAATTGCTGGGCGTCGGTGCCATGTTCCGGGTAATGGGCCAGGCCGATGCTCGCTTCCACACGCAGGCCGGCCAATTCCGTGATTGGCAAGGGTGCGGCCAGCGCCAGCTGCACTTTCGCCTTGACCGCCACGGCGTGGTCGGGCAATCCCATGTTTTCCAGGATCACGACGAACTCGTCGCCGCCGATGCGGGCCACGGTGTCGCTTTCGCGCACGCAGTCCTTGATGCGGCACGCTACCTCCTGCAGCAGCAGGTCGCCGCAGGCATGGCCGTATTCGTCGTTGACCAGCTTGAATTTGTCGAGGTCGATGAACAGCAGCGACATCCGGCTCTGCTGGCGCTGCGCGCGCGTCAATGCCGTCTCCAGCCGGTCGTGGAACAGGCGCCGGTTAGGCAGGCGGGTCAGTTCGTCGTGCTGGGCCATGAAGCGCAGCCGGGTATGCATCTGTTTGCGCTGGATGGCTGTCGCAACCTGGGCCGACACGAACTGCAGCAGATCGCGGTCGGCATCCGTATAGGCGCGCTCGCCGGGCCCCTGCAGCAGCAGGACCCCGATGTCGCCTTGCGATGTGGCCAGCGGCATGCCCAGCCATGAGACGGGGGCCAGGCCGGCGGCGGTCTGCAAGGCTTCCGGCATGCCACCCAGGGTGGCAGGATCGACCAGCAGCGGCCGGCCCAGGCGCAGCACCTCTTCGCCCAGGACGCGGGCCAGCAAGGTCTGCGGTTGCGGCCCGGCCTGGTTGGCATGATAGGCAAAACGCAACTGTTCACCGCAAGTGTCGCGCAGCGCGACGGCAAAACAGGCCACCGGGAGCAGCCTGCCGATGATGTGGTGGATGTGCTGGAACAGCTGGGGCAAGTCTTCGGTCGCGTGGGCGGCCTCGGAGATGGCGTACAGGGCCGCCTGCATCGCCTCGGCCTGCTTGCTGGCCGTGATGTCGCGGGCGATCGCCACGCGCAACTGGTGGGCCTCGGACCAGCGCGCCGACCACATGAGGTGCACCAGGCTGCCATCCTTGCGCACGTAGCGGTTCTCGAAACGCAGATTGGGCTGGCCGCCCATGATGTCGCGGGCGGCGGCCAGCGTGCGTACCCGGTCTTCCGGCGCCACCATGTCGATCATGACGCGGCCTATCATCTCTTGCGGCGTGTAGCCGAAGATGCGTTCACAGGCGGCGCTGGCAAACACGAAGCGCCCGCCGGTGTCTACCATGCACACGGCGTCGAGCAGCAAATCGGTAAAGCTGGCGACCGGATCGGGAATAGAGTTTTCCATTTGGAACAATTCTAGTGCAGTTTGCGCGTAAGTATCATCCTAGGTCCGATTAAAAGAATACCCAAGGCACACATGCAAGACAAGCAGGCTGGGCGTCCCATGGCGTGCTGGTGCGGGAACTTTGCCGAGATGGGACTGGTGGAACGTGACGAACCGGCGGGCCGGGTGCGCCTGGGCGGCGCCGGTCGCCAGTTCTGTGCCGCCCTGGAGCAGGGCGGAGCGAAGGAAGGTATCAGGCGGCCTGGGCCGTGTCCAGGGCCGGGTAGTCGGTGTAACCCTGGGCCGTGCCGCCGAAATAGGCGTTACGGTCGGCCTCGTTCAGCGGGGCGTTGGCCTTCAGGCGTTCGACCAGGTCCGGATTGGCCAGCATCATCTGGCCGTAGGATTCCAGATCGGCCAGTCCGCTGTCCACGTCGGCGCCGACCTGCTCGCGGGGGCGGCCCGGCCGGTTCAGGATCAGCGTGCCTTTCCATAACTGGCGGATATCGGCCAGCAGCGCCTCGTCGCCCTGGTGCATGATGTGCAGGTAAGCCAGACCCAGCTTGTCGAGTTCGCCAACCAGGTAACGGTACAGCGCCGGCCCCTCGGCGCCTTCGTCTATGCCCCACATGGTGGCGCCCGGCGACAGGCGCAGCGCCGTGCGTTCCGGACCGATCTCCGCGGCCACCGCGGCGGCCACCTCGATGGCAAAGCGGGCGCGGTTGGCGATGCTGCCGCCGTACTGGTCGGTGCGGCTGTTGGCGCTGGGCGCGAAGAACTGCTGGATCAGGTAAGCGTTCGCACCATGGATTTCCACGCCGTCCGCACCAGCCTCGATGGCGCGCCGCGCCGCGTGGCGGAAGTCGGCCACGGTCTGGCCCACTTCCGCCGTCGTCAGCATGCGCGGCACGGGAATATCCTGCATGCCCGTGACAGTGAACATGCCCGTACCGGGCGCGATGGCCGACGGCGCCACGCCCTGGCGGTGGTGCGGCGTGTTGTCGGGGTGGGACATGCGGCCGGCATGCATGAGCTGGATGAACAGGTGGCCGCCCCGCGCATGGACGGCATCGGCCGCCAGTTTCCAGCCGGCCACGTGGGCGTCGGTATAGATGCCGGGCGTGCTCAGGTAACCCTGGCCGTCGTCCGATGGCTGGGTGCCTTCCGTCACGATCAATCCGGCGCCGGCCCGCTGCCCGTAGTATTCGGCCGCCAGCAGTCCGGGCGTGCCGTCGAACTGGGCGCGGCTGCGCGTCATCGGTGCCATGACGAGGCGGTTTTGCAGGGTGTAGCGCCCGAGCGGGACGGAATCGAACAGTTTGCGCATGATGGAATCCTTGAAGAGAGTAGGTGGAGCAGATTATGGCCTGCTTCCCTGTTGGGATAAATATGCTAATCTGGATCGCATTGATCCATAAATGGCGCAATCGAGATGGAATTATTGAACGACATGGCTTTGTTCGTGGAAGTGGTCAAGGCCAAGGGCTTCCGCAGCGCGGGGGAAGCGATGGGGATACCGAATTCGACGGTGTCGCGGCGGGTCAGCGCGCTGGAACGGGCCATCGGCCTGCGCCTGCTGCACCGTACCACGCGCAAGATCGAGCTGACGGAAGCGGGCCAGGTCTACTTCGAGCGCTGCAAGCGCATCGTCGATGAGGCCAGGCTGGCCCATGAACAGCTGGGCGACATGCTGGCGCAACCGAGCGGCGTGCTGCGGGCCTCGCTGCCCGTCGATTTCGCCGTTTCCTATCTGGCGCCCCTGATTGCCGAATTCGCGGAGCACTATCCCGGTATCAGCTTCGACTTCGACCTGACGCCGCGCCGGGTGGACCTGGTCAGCGAGCCGTTCGACGTGGCGATCCGGATCGGCGAGCTGGAGGATTCGCAGTTGATCGCCCGCCCCCTGGCCGCGCTCACGCCCAAGCTGTACGCCTCGCCCGGCTATCTGGCGCGCCGGGGCGAACCGCGCGAACCGGCCGAACTGGAACAGCACGAGTGCCTGGGCATCCTGCGCGCCCGCGCGTGGACGTTGCTGGCCGGCACGCAAAGCGAGCTGGTGCCGGTGGGCGGGCGCTTCATGCTCAACAGCGTCGGCATGATACGGCGCCTGGCCACGCTGGACATGGGCATTATCCTGATGCCGGAGGAAATCGTCGCCGATGAACTGGCCAGCGGCAAGCTGCGTCCCATCCTGCCCGCATGGCACGGCTTGCCCACGCCCGTGTATGCCATCACGGAAACGCGGCTGCTGCCGGCCAAGACCCAGCGTTTCATCGAGTTCCTGCGGGCCCGCCTGGGAACGGGGGACGCCGTTGCCGCCGCTGGCTGACGGCCGCCTCATGCACTCGGCATGGCCGGGCTTGCATCCAGCTACAGGGCTGATTGACTAGCCTTGCGCCTCGCCGCAAGGAGCGATGGCCGGCGCCGGTGGCCGCGTCAGCTGTTCAAGGCGGTCCACGCCGACCGGGTCTTGCGCCAGCAACGGCACCACTGCGTACCGTTGCGCGTGCTCGCCGCCCACGGCCGCAATGTGTGCCTGTTCGTTACTGGCGCGCCGGCGCAACAGCGGCGCCCGCGGATCGGCCGCATACAGGCTGTTGTTGATGATCCAGGCCCACGGCTCGATGCCGGCCCGGCGCAGGTCTGCCTGCAGCCCGGCCGCTTCCAGCACGGGCGTCGTTTCGGCCAGGGTAACGAGGATTACCTTGGTCTGGGCCGGGTCCTGCAGCTGCATCATCGGCGTGGTGAAATGCATGCGAGTGTCGGCCATCTGGCGCGCCACCTCGCGGTGGTAGGCGCCGGTGGCGTCGAGCAGCAGCAGGGTGTGCCCGGTGGGCGCCGTGTCCATCACGACGAACTGGCGGCCCGCTTCGCGGATGGCGCGGGAGAAGGCCTGGAATACGGCCACTTCTTCCGTGCAGGGCGAGCGCAAGTCCTCTTCCAGCAGGGCACGGCCGGCGGCGTCGAGATTCCGGCCTTTCAATTCGAGCACTTGCTGGCAGTAGCGTTCCGTTTCCGCGTGCGGATCAATGCGGCTGACCGTCAGGTGCTCCAGCGCGCCGTCCAGCGTTTCGGCCAGGTGGGCGGCGGGGTCCGACGTGGTGAGATGGACCGGCAAGCCACGCCTGGCCAGCGCCACGGCCACCGCGGCGGCCATGGTGGTCTTGCCGACGCCGCCTTTACCCATCAACATGATGAGGCCGTGGCCGTCAGCGGCCAGCGCGTCGACCAGGGTGGACAGGGCCGGGGCGGCCAGCTGCGGCACGGCGGCGACGG
>JAZJZQ010000011.1:11772-15257 GCA_040389625.1 Pseudomonadota bacterium
ACCAGCACCAGCCGGGTGCGGGCCGGGTCGGCCAGGGCGGCCACTGCCGCGTGGTAGCGGTCGCGCTGCTTGTCCAGCCCGGCGAGCGGGCCGAGGCAGGAGGCGTCGCCTTTGCCTTCGGCCAGGAATTGGTCCCAGGCGCCCGGCAGTTGCAACAGGCGGATGGTGTGGCCGGTCGGGGCCGTGTCGAAGATGATGTGGTCGTAGTCCGCCAGCAACTGGCCGTCCGTCAGCAAGGCGGTGAACTCGTCGAAGGCCGCGATCTCGGTGGTGCAAGCGCCGGACAGTTGCTCCTCGATGGACTTGACGACCGCTTCCGGCAACACACCCCGTACCGGCCCCACTATCCTGTCGCGATACTGGCGGGCCGCGGCCTGGGGATCGATTTCCAGCGCGCTCAGGCCCGGTACGCCGGCGATGGCCGTCAGGTGATTGCCGATGTTGACGCCGAATACTTGCCCGACATTGGAGGCGGGATCGGTGCTGACCAGCAGCACTCGCTTTCCCTGGCCGGCCAGCAGGACGGCGTGGGCACAAGCGAGCGAAGTCTTGCCGACACCGCCTTTGCCGGTGAAGAACAGGAAGGCCGGCGGATCGGCCAGGAAGCGGTATGGGGCGGTCATGGCAGAAGTGGTCATCGCGGCGGCTACCTCAGCAGGTCTTGCTGCCGCAGCCGCAGGGGCCGGCGGCGGACGCCGTGCCTTCCGCCGGCTGGGGCGCGATGCCGGCCCAGCGCGCCAGCTCGGTGCGTTGCGGGTAGCGTCCTGCCAGGGCGATCGCGCCGTCGACCAGGGTCAACGGCAACGCCTCGGCGCCTGAGCGTTCCAGAAATTGCCGGACGACGGCGTGCTCGGCAAATGCCGTCGGTTGCTGGGCCAGGTTGTAGCGCTCCAGTGCGATACCGTTTTGCCCGGCCCACTCGGCGTCGGCCGAAAACTGCACCAGCGGCTGGGCGACATCCACGCCGCACACGCCGCTGCTGCAGCACAGGGCCGGATCAAAGATTTGTATGGTTGTCATGGCGAAGCTCCTTTATAGTCACGACAATGCGCCCGATGGCAGCGCTTGACAAGACGCGCGGCCGACATGGACACACACAATTTCGCCCTGATTTGACCCGGCAAACGGTTAGGCTTCAGTTGCTGCCGGATAGTGAAAAATCGCCATCCACCGCAGGCGTCCGCTGCGCTCGCCGGCGGCGGTCTATGGGGTGGCTTGGGCGTCGAATTCCCCGCACAGGGCGAGCACGGCCGATCGCGCGGCGGTGGCAAGTTGGCTGGCGTCGCGCCACGCCGTCCCCGTGGGCCGAAACAGGGGGCCGATCTCCAGCGCGACCGGGCCGCGCCGTGGCAGCCAGCTACCGTCGCGCAGCACTGCGCGCGTGCCACGCAGGCCGGCCGCGACCAGCGGACAATCGGCACGGGCCGCCGCCAGGAAGGCGCCAAGATGAAACGCCCGCAAACCGGGCTCCCGCCCCAGCGTCCCCTCCGGAAAAACCAGCAGGTTATCGCCGCGCGCCAGCACTGCCGCCATGGCATCGACGTCGGCACTGGAACGACGCGCGTCGGCCCGTTCCACGAAGATGGCGCCCAGGCCCGTCAACAAGGCCCGGACCGGGCCGTAACGGCGCAATTCCTGTTTGGCGGCGAAGACATAGCCGGGCACGGGCGGCAACAAGGCCGAGAGCAGGAGCGTATCCAGGTAGCTGGCATGATTGAGCAGCAGCACATGAGGCTGGCGCGGCAGGGTGTCCAGGCCTTGGCTGGACATGGGCAGACCCGTCAGCCGGAACAGGCAACGTGCCGCTGCGCAGGCGATGCGCCGGCCCAGGGAAGGGCGCTGCAACAGGGCAATCAGCACGCCGGCCGTGCCGGCCAGCCCGGCCAGCACGCACCATGCGTAGTCGCCGTAGGCCCACGCACCGGCCAGGCGCAGGGCCAGCGTGACGCGTGCGCGGACGGCCTGCGCCTGCAACTGGGCCATCGGATGGGTGGTGGCCGCCGCGCTGGCGCCTGTGCCTTCCTCGTAGCGCTGGCGGCAGGCAAGGCGGCGGATCTTGCCGCTGGAGGTCTTAAGCACGGTGTGCGGACTGGCCAGTACGATCTCATCGGCCGGCATCCCGATCACGTCCACCGCCACCTTGTTGAGCGCCGCCTGCAGCGCGGCGCGGGCGGCCGGGTCCTGGCTGCCCGTTTCGGCCATGACGACCAGCCGTTCGCTGCCCGTCGCGGGGTCGGCGCTGGCGAACACGGCCACGCAGCCGCGGCGGATGCCGGGCACTTCGCCGATCGCCTGTTCCAGGTCGTATGGGTAGATGTTGCGGCCGCCCCGCTTGATCAGGTCCTTGATCCGGCCGGTGATGAATACTTCGCCCTCCATCATGCAGGCATAGTCGCCGGAGTCGAGCCAGCCGGCGCGCAGCAGCCTGGCTGTCGCCTGCGGATTGCGGAAGTAGCCGGTTGTGGCGGACGGCCCGCGAAATTCCAGCCGTCCCACATGGCGCTCGGGCAGCTCGCAGCCGGTATCGTCGACGATGCGGATCTGGTGGCCCGGCAAGGGCTTGCCGCTCGATACCAATGTGAACGCGTCGCCATCCGGCGCCGTTGCCGGTACACATAGGCCGTCGTGGACAAATTCCTCGCGCCTGACCGCCTCCATGCGCGGCCCGCGGCCGAGCGGCGGAAACGCCAGGCCGACCGACGATTCAGCCAGGCCATAGACCGGTGTCATGGTTTGCGGCGCCAGTCCGGCCGCGGCAAAATGGCGCGTGAAGCCGGCGACCGTGGCGGCACTGACCGGTTCCGCGCCGTTGAGCGCGAGGCGCCATGAGGACAGGTCGAGCTCCTGCAACGCGGCAGCGCCCACGTGGCGCAGGCACAGTTCGTAGGCGAAGTTGGGCGCCGCCGAGATGGTGCCCCGGTGGCGCGAAATCGTCTGCAGCCACAAGGCCGGCCGGGCCAGGAAAGCCTGCGGCGACATCAGCACCAGCGGTATGCCGTGGTACATGGTGCCGAACCAGGCACCGATCAAACCCATGTCGTGATACAGGGGCAACCACGATACGAACACGTCCTGCGGCGTGACCTGGCAAGCCTGGCCCAGGGCGCGGATGTTGGCTAGCAGGTTGGCGTGGCTCAGCATGACGCCCTTGGGATCGCCCGTGCTGCCGGATGTGTATTGCAGGAAGGCGATGTCGTTGGCCTGGGGCCGGTATGCGATCGGCGCCGGTGCCTGGCGCAGTTCAGCCGGCAGCAGGATGGCTTGCAGGCTGGACACGCGCGCCTGCAGTATCCGCGCCAGCGGCTTGGCTTGCGCGACGGTGATGATGAAGGTGGCTTGCGCGTTCGCCAGGATGCGGGCATGGCGCGTGAGATGGTCTTCCAGCTGCGTCATGCGGGCCGGCGGATAGATGGGAACGGGAATGCCGCCGGCCAGCATCACGCCGAAGAAGCTGGCCAGGTAGTCCGTCCCGGTCGGCAGCATCA
>JAZJZQ010000012.1:0-28002 GCA_040389625.1 Pseudomonadota bacterium
GCGTGCGCAGCCTGATCGTGCGCGCCGGCGACTTCTTCGGCCCCGGCGCCGCCAATAACTGGTTCTCGCAGGCGCTGGTGCGGCCCGGCCAGCCGGTGAAGGTGGTGAACAATCCCGGCCGCCCCGGCATCGGCCACCAGTGGGCCTACCTGCCGGATGTGGCCGAGACCATGTGCCGCCTGCTGGAGATGGAGGCCCGGCTGGACGATTTCGCCCGCTTCCACATGGAGGGCCACTGGGACGCGGACGGCACGCAGATGGCGGCAGCGGTCGCGCGGGTCGCCGCAGCGGCAAGCGGGCGCAAGGTGCGCGTCAAGCCGCTGGCCTGGTGGCTGCTGGCGGCGCTGGCGCCGTTCGTGACGACCCTGCGTGAAATGCGCGAGATGCGCTACCTGTGGCAGCAGCCCCTGCGGCTGGACAACCGCGCCTTGCTGGCGGCGCTGGGCAGCGAGCCCCATACGCCGCTGGACGCGGCGGTGGGCGCCACGCTGGCGGGGCTGGGGTGCCTGGGCGGCGCGGCCGCGGGCGGCATCACGCTGCGCCAGGCGTGAGCCGCTGACAGTGCCCAGCCAAGGGGCCAGCAATGCCCAGGCGCAGCTGTCAAGGCACCGGTGTCAGGATCGGTGCGCCGTGGTTCTTCAACAGCATCACCAGGAACTTTGCCGGTTTGGTCTGGCTGGCGTTGCGCCCGACCGTGTGGATATCGTTCGGGCCTTCGTAAAAGGTCTGGCCCGGCGTCAGCGTGACGGTTTTGCCGCCGCGCACGCCCATCACGATCGATCCCTCCAGCACGTAGATGAAACCGTGCGCATCGTGCCGGTGCACGGGGTCTACTGCGCCCGGCGGAAATTCCACCGTGAAGACCAGCGCCTCCTTGCCGGGATAGTCGGCCAGCGTCTTGGCCATCAACGGCGTCACGTGCGCCTCCGGCGCCACCTGCTGCGCGCCGGCGCTGGCGGCGAACAGCAGCAGCGGTATGGTAAAGGTTCGGATAATGTTCATTTCTTGTTCCTCGTTGTCGGATCGCCATCGCGATCTTGAGTGGATGCTGCGCGGCGTCTGTGCGCCACCGCGCCGCGGCCGGGTCAGGCCAGGCCGGCCTTGTCGACGCCGAATGCCTTGTCATACGTGCCCGGTACCAGCCGGAAGCCCACGTTGATGCGATTCCAGGCATTGATCGACATCACCAGGTAGGTCAGGTCGGACAGTTCCTGCTCGGACAGTTGCGCGCGAACACGGTCATAGACGTCATCGGGCACGCCCTGGGCGGGAATCTGGGTCAGGATCTCGGTCCACGCCAGCGCCGCGCGCTCACGCGGACTGAACAGCGGCGACTCGCGCCAGATGGCGATATGATGCAGCCGCAGCGGCCGCTCGCCATGCATGGTCGCTTCCTTGACGTGCATGTCCACGCAGAAGGCGCAGCCATTGATCTGCGACGCCCTGATGTCGACCAGATCGCGGATCGTTTCCTCGATGCTGGAATTCCTGATGGCAAGACTAAACTCGACGAACTTCTTGAAGAGCTCGGGAGATTGCTTTTGGTAATCGATGCGTTGGTTCATGATGACTCCTCGGTGTCGTTGGCAAGTGAAGCTAGGATTGGTCGGCTCAGCCTTGCGCCGAAGAGCGGCTGAGCCAGTTTTGGAAACGTGTGGGGCCGATGTGCGCGTCGTCCTGCGCCACCAGCGATTGATCGGTCAACTCGCTGCCGAAATAGCGCGCATGCACATCGGCAATCACCTGCCGCCGGTCGCCGCGTGCGGCAAGAAACTTGCGTGCCAGGTCGTCCAGCGGAAAGCGATCCGGTCCGCCCACCTCGAGCGTGCCGTTCACCGGCGCCGCCACCGCCAGATCGGCCAGCACGGCGGAAACGTCATCCGCGGCGATGGGCTGGATGAGGGCGGGCGACAGGCGTATCGTGCCGCCGTCGGCACCGGCATTGACAATGCCTTCCACGAATTCGAAGAACTGGGTCGCGCGCAGGATGGTATAGGGAATCCTTGCCGCCTTGATCAGCTTTTCCTGGGCCACTTTGGCCCGGAAGTAGCCGCTCTCGGGCAAACGATCCGTGCCGACAATCGAGAGCGCGACGTGATGCTCTACGCCGGCATCGGCTTCGGCCGCCAGCAGATTGCGGCCCGACGTTTCGAAGAATTCCAACACGGCCCGGTCCTCAAACGAGGGCGAGTTGGCCACGTCGACGACGACCTGCGCGCCTGCCAGCGCCGCTGCCAGCCCTTCGCCGGTGACGGTGTTGACGCCCGTGCTGGGCGATGCCGCCACCACCTCATGGCCATTCTGGCGCAGCCTGCCTGCCACGTTCGCGCCAATCAGCCCGCTACCGCCTATCACGACTATCTTCATTTTCCCCTCCTCAACGTTGAACTTCTCTACTACGATGATTGATGTCTGTAGTATATTTGCGCGTTTTCCGGAAGACCTCGCATACACCTTGGCTTTTCATTGCATTTAGCTTGGCTATTTGTCCAGGAATCCAAGTCGCTGCCAGGCACGAAACGAGGAGTTCTGCATGCAATTGGTGTTTGACGACTGTGTACTCGACCTGGATCGGCGCGAGCTATTACGGGACTCCCAGGTCGTGGCGACCGCGCCCAAGGTATTCGACCTGCTGGTCTATCTGATGGAGAACCGCGACCGCGTCGTCAGCAGGGACGACCTGGTCAATACCATATGGGCCGGCCGTATCGTCTCGGAGTCGACCCTGGCCAGCCACATGAACGCCGTGCGCAAGGCCGTCGGCGACAGCGGCCAGCAGCAGCGCGTGATACGCACCATCGCCCGCAAGGGATTCCGGTTCGCCCTGGACGTCACCGAAGGCACGCCAGTGGCTGACGCGCCCCCTGCCGCCCAGCCGGTTCGCGCCCCGGCCGCCGCGCCGCCCCTGCCCGCCAAGCCGTCCATTGCCGTGCTGCCGTTCGTGAACCTGAGCGGGATGCCAGAACAGGACTACCTGGCCGACGGCGTGGTCGAGGACATCATCGCGGCGCTGTCGCAATGTCGCTGGCTGTTCGTCGTCGCGCGTAACTCAAGCTTTACCTACAAGGCCCGTGCCGTGGACGTGAAGCAGGTCAGCCGTGAGCTCGGGGTGCGCTATGTGCTGGAGGGCAGTTGGCGCAAGGCAAAAAACCGCGTGCGCATCACGGTGCAGCTGATTGATGCCACCACCGGGGCGCTGCACTGGGCGGGCCGTTTCGAGGGCGTGCTGGGCGACATCTTTGCACTGCAAGACCAGATTACCGCGAACGTCGTGGGCGCCATCGCGCCAGAACTGGAGCGGGCCGAGATCGAACGTGCGCGCCACAAGCCGACGGAAAACCTCGACGCCTACGATTACTACCTGCGCGGCATGGCCAAGTTGCATCATGGCACCAGGGAGACCATCGGCCAGGCGCTGCCGCTGTTCCACCAGGCCATCGAGCTCGATCCGGAGTTCGCCTCGGCCTACGCAATGGCGGCCTGGTGTCACTGCTGGCGCAAGATCAATCGCTGGATGATCGATGCGCCACGGGAAATCGCGGAAGGGGTCCGCCTGGCGCGCCGTGCCGTGGAACTGGACAAGGGCGATGCGGTGGCGCTCACCCGGGCCGGCCATGCGCTGGCCCACCTTGCCAATGACCTGCAGGGCGGCATCGCATTGCTGGACCGGGCACGCCTGCTCAATCCGAATCTGGCCGGCGCCTGGTTCCTGGGCGCATTCCTCAGAATCTTTTGCGGCCAAACCGATACCGCCATCGAGCACCTGGCGCTGGCCATGCGTCTGAGTCCGCTCGACCCGGAGCTGTACAGAATGCAGGCGGGCATGGCGCTCGCCCATCTCTTTACGGGGCAATTTGATGCTGCGTCGTCCTGGGCAGAGCAAGCGATACGGGAATTGCCGGTTTTTCTGCCGGCGTTGGCCATTCTGGCGGCAGGCCAGGCGCTGGCCGGACGGCTGGCCGAAGCACAGCGCACAATGGCTCACTTGCGCCAGTTCGACCCTGCGTTATGCATACACCATGTCGCAGACTGGTTGCCAATCCGTCAACCGGCGCATCTTGCCACGCTGGCGGAGGGACTACGCAAGGCAGGGCTGCCGGAATAACATGCCATATGCGTCGAACCACCTGGCGAATCGTAAGGGCGAGTGGCCAGCACTGACCAGCTCAGGCGTTCTTGCAGGCGGCGCTGACCACCCCCATCACGCCGGCAGTGCAAAAATCGATCAGATTGTTCAGCGCCTTGTCCGATAGGTACTCCCGCCCTTCCTGCTGCAGCGCGCGCACAATGGAGAAAATCACGGTCTCCTGCAAATAGTTCAGGCGCATTTGCATGACGCTGCGGGGCACGTGTGGCAGCGCGGCAGCGATCAATCGATTGGTGCGGGCGATGGCGCTGGTCACCGTTGGATCAATGATATCCGGCGAGCGCAGCGCCGGGCTCAGCATCGTTTGCGCCAGGATCTTGACATAGTGCCGTCCCCAAGGCTCGTGGCGTATTACCTCCCCCAACGGCCGGATCGCGGCCGTTAGGATGGCATGCACGTCGCCGCCCTGGCCCCGTTGTTCGAGGCGATCCAGGTAGCGGTGGCGGATCTGGTTTACATGCGACAGCCGCATGATCAACAGTTGAGTCACTATATCGGCGCGCGAACCGAAGTGGTAGTTCAAGGCTGAGCGGTTGCGTTGGCCGCTCTCTTCCACAATGCGATTGAGCGTGACGCTTTCCACGCCGGACTCGGCGAACAGACGCTCCGCCACCTCCAACAGCAGCATGACGGTAGGCCGCGCGTGCGCGGCGATCTGCCGGTCATCGTCATGTTCGGCGCTGACATGAGCGGCACGGGATGGAGCGGCTTTGACTCTTGGCACAGTGGGCTGGCTTTCCATGGCAATTGCGGCAAATGGCGGATTATACGGCAGTATGCCCCCGCGCCGGCTTGGCGACGCTACCGCGCGCCGCGCCGCCGGTCCGCCAGATAGTCGAGCGCCAGCAGCGCCAGGCTGCGCACCCCGACCGGCAGTGCCGTTTCATCAAGGTCGAAGGTCGGCGAATGGTTAGGGCCGACTGTCGCGTTGGCCGGCTTTCCACCCAGCATGAAAAACAGGCCCGGCGCGACTTTCTGATATTCGGAGAAGTCTTCCGAACCGCTGACGCGCGGAATCGCCGCCACTTGGCCGCCGGCGGCATAGCGCAGGGTGGGCAGCATCGCCGCCGTCAATGGCGCCGGGTTGTCGGTCACGCTGTAAGTCGGTTCAAAGTCAACCCGCCCCTGCGCATTGTTGGCGGCTGCCGTTCCCTGCACAATGGCGACGATACGTTGCACGGCCCTGGCCCGCATCGCCTCATCGTAGGTGCGCAGGGTGCCCGTCATTTCCACCTTGTCGGGCACGATGTTGTGCCGCGTGCCACCGTTGATGGCACCGATGCTGAACACAACGGGTTCACGGGTGATGTCCAAGGAACGGCTAACGACGGTTTGCAGCGCACCGACCATCTGCGCGGCAGTCACTATGGGGTCGATGCCCAGCCACGGCGCGGCGCCATGGCTCTGCTTGCCGATCACCGTGATGTGGACCGTGTCGGCGCCCGCCAACGTGGGGCCACTGCGCCATCCTATGGTGCCGGCGGGCAGCGCTGCCGCCATGTGCAGGGCAAAGATGGCGTCGACCCGCGGATGATCCATGGCACCGGCGGCCACCATGGCCTTTGCGCCCCATGCCGCCTCGCCTGGCGGCGCCGAGTAGCCCTCTTCGGCCGGTTGGAAGATGAATTTGACGGTTCCGTGTATCTGACTCTTCATGCCGGCAAGCGCCTCGGCCACGCCCATCAAGATGGCCGTGTGCGCATCGTGGCCGCAGGCGTGCATTACCGGGCTGTCGCGGCCCATGTTCTTCGCCGTTACCGTGGAGGCGAATGGCAGGCCGGTCGCCTCCTGGACAGGCAGCGCGTCCATGTCGGCCCGCAACGCCACGACCTTGCCCGGCAGGTCGCCGCTCAGCACACCGACCACGCCGTTGCCGCCGACGCCGGTGCTGACGGCCATGCCCAGCGCGCGTAAATGCCCGGCCACCAGCCCGGCCGTGCGCACTTCCTGTCCGGACAGTTCCGGATGCTGATGGATGTCGCGCCGCCAGGCCACCACCTTGGGCGCCACTTGCCTCACGCGCTGCTCCAGCAACTGCGCCACGCCACCGTCGGCCGGCGTCTGCGCGGCCGCGGCCCCGCCCCCCAACAGCGCGGCTAACAGGAGAGCGTGAACGGCGTTGAAACTCAAGGGTATAGGCATCGGATAGTCTCCATTGAACTGATTGCATGTGTGGCGAAACCGGCGGCACGGAAGGCGTAGACTGGCACATCCGGTTGGCGGCGGCATTCAGGGTATCCCGCATTTAATACTGTATATTAACAGCATAATTGGCACCCCATAGACGCTGCCGCACGTTTTTTTCCAGCCCGCGGCGGGGCGCCCCCACCGGACCGGAGACAACATGACTGCCCCCCAGAATCACCCGCGCGACATACAGGCGTTGCTGAACCAGGCGACATGGCGCTATGTGCCATTGTTGTTCCTTGCCTACGTCGTGGCCATCGTCGACCGCGCCAACGCCGGCTTTGCCAAGCTGCAAATGCAACAGGCGCTGCAGTTCTCCGACGTGGTGTACGGTCTGGGCGCCGGTGCGTTTTCGGTCGGCTATTTCCTGTTCGAAGTGCCGTCCAACATGCTGCTGGCGCGTGTCGGCGCGCGCAGATGGATCGCCCGCATTCTGATACTGTGGGGGCCGATAGCCGCCGCCACCGCCTGGGTCCGCACGCCCACCCAGTTCTACTTGCTGCGCTTCCTGCTCGGCGTGGGTGAGGCGGGCCTGTTCCCGGGTATCGTGCTGTTGCTGACCTATTGGTTTCCAGCCGCGCGCCGTACCCGCCATTTCGCACTGGTGATGCTGGGGATGCCGGTCGCCGGCGTTCTGATCGGTCCGCTGTCGGCGGCCATCGTCCTGGGCTGTCATGGCCGGGCCGGACTGGCCGGCTGGCAGTGGCTGTTCATCCTGCAGGGCTTGCCGGCGTCGTTGCTGGGCCTGGCGGTGCTGGCGTGGCTGGACGACCGCCCCGCCAACGCCCGCTGGCTCACCGTCGTCGAGCGGACACTGCTGCAGCGCGAGCTCGGCGCTTCCGCCGCGCCGCTGCCGCCGTGGCGGGCCGAACTACGGCAGGCACTGGTGCAACCGGGCCTGCGGCCGCCCACCCTGACGCTCGCTTGCCTGGTGGCCTCGGCCGGCGCCTTCGCCACCTGGGGGCCGCAACTGCTCGCAGATCTGCTGGCCACGGGCATGCGTGGCGTCGGCGCCGCTTATGCGTCGATGTTCTTGCTTGGAACGTTATCCATGCTGGCGTTCGGGACGCTGGCCGACCACGGCCGCCGCGACACCATTCTGGTGGCGCTCATGGGCACCAGCGCAGCGGCATTCTTCGCGGCAGCCATCGGCGCAGGCCATGGCGCGCTGACCGTCGTCGCGGTGGCAGTCGGCGTAGCCGGTCTGCTGTCGAGCTTTCCGTTGTTCTGGGGCTGCGTCACGCCGCGCCTGCCGCCCGGCGCGGCGGCCGCCAGCATCGCCCTGGTCAATTCGCTGGGCAACCTGGGCGGCGCGGCGGGGCCGGCGTTGCTGGGACCGATCAAGCAGTACGGCGGCCCCCCCGCGACGCTCGCCGCACTTGGCCTGTACCTGGCGCTGGGCGCGGTCTGCGCACGCGCGCTCCGGCGCCGTCCTTGAGCGCCGGCTCTTGGGCCGCGCGGCCCATTCCGCCTGCCGTCGCGCCCGGCGTATCTCCCCAACAACAGCACATCGTCCCCATCGCGGCACCGGCCCCCGGTACGGGCATGGCCGACCGCGCGAATTCGGCTTGACCTAATACAGTGTATTAAACTAATATCGGACGTACGATAATACAACGTATTAATAGGAGACCGACATGGATGGAACACCGATGGCGCAACGACGGTTCTGGCTCAAATCCCTGCTGGCGGCCGGCGCCGGCGCCATGCTGCCAGGCTGCTCCGCACTGGGGGCGCTGGCGCCGGACGAAGAGGAACAGAGCTACCAGCTCGGCTGCCTGGCCTACATGTACGGCTTCCCCCTGGCGTATTTCGCGCGCATGCGCTACGCCCGCATGATGGTGGGCGACCCTGTGACGGGCCAACGCGCGCGTTGGGGCGAATGGCAGCACCGCGACGGCGTGGTGACGCCGCAGGTGTCGGGCGCGCCGCAAACCGATACGCTGTATTCAACGGCTTGGCTGGAGCTGGGCACGGAACCTTACATCCTGCGGCTACCGGCGCTGCCGGAGCGCTACTGGAGCGTGCAGTGCTGCGACCTGTTCGGCACCACCTTCGCGATGCTGAACCACCGCAACAGCCGCGACGGCGGCGCCGTGGCCTTGGTCGGGCCGGACTGGCACGGCCAGCTTCCGCCTGAGGTTGGACGCGTGTACCGGGCCCGCATGCGGCAAGCGTTCCTGGTGATGCGCATCTATTTTTCCAGCGAATCGGATCTGCCACGCGCCAGCGCCGTGCAACCGCGCTTCACGCTGGCGCCGCTGTCGGTCCACCTGACCGGCCAGCCGTGGCACGGCGTCGCCTCCACCCTATGGAAACCGCCCGCCGCGGCCGGCGACGCCCTGGCCGACTTCAAGACCATGCAACTGATGTGGCAGGAATGCCCGCCGCCGGAGGACGACGGACCGCTGCTGCAGCGCCTGGCCCGCCTCGGCCTGGCGCCCGGCGTGGTCGACGGTTTTGCCGGCCTGTCGCCGGCCGCCCGGCGCGGCCTGCAACGGGCCGAAGCCGATTCGCGCAAGGCGCTGCTGGCATTGACCCACAATTTCCCCGGCGTGCGCACCGCGAACGGCTGGATACGGCCGCGCGCCAGCATCGGCACCTATGCCGACAAGGACTACCACTACCGCGCCTCGGTGGCGCTGATTGGCACGGTCGCCACCCCGGTCGACGAGAACGTCTATTACGTGGGTCAGCGAGATGCCGAAGGCGTGGCCTACAGCGGCGACCGGCGCTACGAACTGTATTTCGCGCCCGGCCAGCTGCCCGATTGCGACGCGTTCTGGTCACTGCACGCCTACCGCTACCAGGGCTACACCGTGATCCCCAATCCGATCCGGCGCTACGCCATCAGCGCCCGCACGCCCGGCCTGCGTTTTGACGCCGATGGCGGCTTGCGGGTGTATGTCCAGGCCGCCGATCCGGGCGGCGCCAACAGCGCCAATTGGTTGCCGGTCATGCCAGGCACGGGCTTTTTCCTGGTCACCCGCGGCTACGAGCCGAAGGGATCGCTCAAGGACTTGAGTTGGCAAGGTCCGCTGGTTACCCGGCTGGCCTGAATCGCACTATAACAACCACAACGGAGAACCTAGACAATGCAATTCCATAATTCGGGCATCGCCCTGGCCGTACTGGCCACCCTCGCAGGCGGCGCCGCGGCGCAATCGCAGGTGACCGTCTTCGGCAGCTTCGACGCCGCGGTCCGCCACCAGACCAATACCGCGCCGACCAACGCGGCCGGTTCGCAGATCAGCGGCACGCCCCAGGGCACCCTCAATTCGCTGGAGGGCAAGAGCGTCGCCAACGCCAGCCGGCTCGGGTTCAAGGGCACGGAAGAGCTGGGCGATGGCAACCAAGCCCACTTCCTGCTCGAGAGCGGCTTCGACGGCGACACCGGCATGCAAAATGACGCCAACTCCCTGTTCAACCGCCAACTGTATGTGGGCCTGCGCGGGCCATGGGGCAATCTCGATCTGGGCCGCCAGTACAGCGCGTCCTACAAGACGCTGGTGGCCTACGATCCGTTCGCCGGCGCCTACCAGATCACCTCGGTGGCCGCCCCCGGTTCGGGCAACGTCGGCGGCTGCTTCCCCGTCACCGCCGGCTGCGTGCGCTTCAACAACGACGCGCAGTACACCAAGGTGGTGGGCGGCCTGACCGTGCGGGTCGAGGTGGCGCTGGGCGAGACGGCCGGCGACAGCCGCACCGGCACCAGCAAGACGCTGGGCGCCGTCTACGTAACGGGGCCGTTGACCGTGGGCGCGGCCTATATGCGCCAGGACACGCCGGCCGTCCCCACGACGGCCACCTATCCGGGCACCCCGGCCAACGCGGCACGCAGCAACTACACCGTGGGAGCGGCGTACGCGCAAGGCGGGCTGCGCCTCGCGGCTGGCCGGGTGCTTGACCGTACCGCCACCATCGGCGGCGACAGCACGTTCGAACAAACCTGGGCCGGCGCCAGCTGGCTGGCGCTGCCACAAGTCAAGCTGACGGGCGCCTGGTATCACCACGCCTTGCGGGGGCCGGCCGGCACCGGCGCCGGCGCCCTGCGCGTGACGGGGCCGGACGGGCGTGCCGGCTGGGACGTGCAGCTGCTGGAGGCACGCTACCTGCTGTCGCGTCGCACCAGCGTCTACGCCACCATCGGTCACCAGAAGTGGAGCAAGGGTATCCAGTTCCTGCCCACCGCCGCCAACGGCGGCGTGACCCAGAACAGCCTGTACCTGGGCATCTCCCACCAGTTCTAGTCTCCGACTGGTTTTCGGGAGAGGGAACGACGCAGGCGCGAAGTTCCCTCTCCGTTTTTTTGCGAGATACGGCATGAAGCATTTCCTGAATTTGAAGATCGGCAGCAAGCTGCTGGCCGCGTTCGCGGTCGTGCTGCTGCTGACGGCGCTGACCGGCGCGTTCGCCATCGTCGAACTGGCGCAGGTGGATCAGGCCGCGGGCGAACTTGGGGGCCGCTGGATGCCCAACAGCCACGCGGCCAACGCGCTGCGCTTCGACCTGGTCCGGCTGCGCACGTCGATGCTGCAACACCTGCTGGCCAACGGCGACGCGGACAAGCGCAAGTGGCTGGGCATCATCGGCACGGCGCGCCAGGCGGTGCGCAAGGATATCGACAGCTACCGCGCGGTGGCGCTGACCGACACGGAATTGACACTGATCGGCGAGCTGGAGCATGACTGGAACGACATGGTGGCCCTGGACGGCCCGGTGCTGGAAGCGTCGGGCCACGACCGCACGGACGAGGCGCGGGCGCTACTGATCGGCAGGTCGGCGCAGACCGCGATCGCCATTGCCGCGAATGCCGAAAAGCTGGGTCGTTTCAATTCCAGCGGCGGACTGGCGGCGCGTGAACACGGCGCCCAAACCTATATGCGGGCCCGCAACTGGATCATGGCCGTGGTCGCGGCCTGCATTTTGCTCGGCGTGGCGCTGGCGCTATGGATGGCGCGCCTGGTGGCGCGCCCGCTCAACGTTGCCGTCGACATCGCCAGGACGGTGGCGGCGGGCGACTTGCGTAGCCGGATCGCGGCCGGCGCGGCCGACGAAACGGGACAGTTGATGCGCGCCCTGGGCGACATGAACCGCAGCCTGTCGGCCATCGTCGCCGAAGTGCGCAGCGGGACCGACGCCATGGCGCTGGCGGCCGGGGAAATCGCCACCGGCAACGCCGACCTGTCGGCCCGCACGGAAGCCCAGGCCAGCGCGCTGGAGCAGACCGCCGCTTCGATGGAGCAACTGACCGGCACCGTGCGCCAGAATGCCGAGCATGCGCACCAGGCCAGCGCGCTGGCCAGTTCCGCCGCCGGTGTGGCCGGGCGCGGCGGCGGCGTGGTGCGGCGCGTGGTGCAGACCATGGGGGAGATCCACGCCTCGTCCAGGCAGGTGGTGGAGATCATCGGCGTGATCGACGGCATCGCCTTCCAGACCAACATTCTGGCGCTCAACGCGGCGGTCGAAGCGGCGCGTGCCGGCGAACAGGGCCGCGGCTTTGCCGTGGTGGCCAGCGAAGTACGCAACCTGGCGCAACGCTCGGCCAGCGCGGCGCGCGATATCAAGCTGCTGATACAGGCCTCGGTGGGCCGGATCGACGCGGGCAGCCAGTTGGCCGACGAAGCCGGCGCCACCATGGAAGAGATCGTGAGCAGCGTGCAGCGCGTCAGCGATATCATGACGTCGATCACCATCGCCACCAACGAACAGGCCAACGGCATCGAACAGGTCAACCAGGCCATCGGACAGATGGACGAGGTCACGCAGCAGAACGCGGCGCTGGTGGAGCAAGCGGCGGCGGCCGCGCAGTCCATGCAGGACCAGGCCGGCGCGTTGCGGCGGGCGGTCAGCGCATTCCAGCTGGCCGGTTAGCCCGAGCGCGGGAGCAAGGCCAGTCCACCACCAACGAACTTGAGAAACGTATGTCCGACCTATTGATGAAGTTGCACCGCAGTCACCTCACCTCCCGCCTCGTCAAGGCGTTGGGCCTGCCCAATCCCGTCGTGCTGGCGCGGACCGACGGCGGCTATGTGACGCGACCGTTTGACGGCAAGCCCGCCCTGCTGTGCCGCGGCGTCGGCGGCTACGGGGCCGACGCCCTGCGCCGCGGCTTGGCCGCCGCCGGGGCCGCCGTCATGGAACGGCCGCCGGCCGACGCCGCGTGGCGTCCGGAACTGGTGGCGATGGATGCCACGGGCTGCGCCTCGCCCACCGATGCCCGTGCGCTGTACGACGCGTTCCATCCCATCCTGCGGCGCATCGCCCGCAACGGCCGGGTACTGCTGCTGGCCGCCAGTGCGGCCGAATGCGCCACGCCGGCCGCGGCAGCCGTCAGCCGCGGCATGGAAGGCTTTGTCCGCAGCCTGGCCAAGGAACTGGGACCGCGAGGCGTCACCGTCAACCTGCTGTACCTGGCGCGCGGCGCGCTGGACCGGCTGGATGGGCCGTTGCGCTTTTTCTGCGGCGTGCAATCGACCTACGTGACGGGCCAGGCGCTGCACGTGTCGGCGCAAGTGAGCGCGCCGGCGACCACGCCGTTCCGCAACAGCTTGGCCGGCAAGGTGGCGCTGGTCACGGGCGCGGCCCGCGGCATCGGCCTGGCCACCGCCGAGCGGTTGACGCAGGAAGGCGCCACCGTGGTGGCGCTGGATGTGCCGGCCGCCGCCGATGAGTTGCAGCGCGTCTGCGCGCAGTTCGGCGGCGTGCCGCTGGCGATGGATATCGCGGCCGACACGGCGCCGGCGGAACTGGCCCATTTCCTGGCCGGGCGCTACGGCGGCGTGGACGTCGTGGTCCATAACGCCGGCATCACGCGCGACAAGACGCTGGCCAACATGCAGGCGCGGCAATGGGACCTGGTCCTGCGGATCAACCTGGCGGCCGTGATGGCGATAGACGCGCAACTGCTGGCCGACGGCATCGTCAGACGGGACGGGCGCATCGTCTGCCTGTCCTCCGTCAGCGGCGTGGCCGGCAACTTCGGCCAGACCAACTACGCCACCAGCAAGGCCGCACTGATCGGCTACGTGGCCGCCCAGGCGCCCCTGTTGGCGCCGCGCGGCATCTGCATCAACGCCGTCGCGCCCGGCTTTATCGAAACGGCGATGACCGGGCAGATGCCGTTCCTGCCGCGCGAACTGGGGCGGCGTTTGAATTCACTCAAACAAGGCGGCCTGCCGCGCGACGTTGCCGAGCTGATCGTGTTCATGAGCGGCCCGGCCGCGTCCGGTATCAGCGGCAACACGGTGCGGGTTTGCGGCCAGGGCTTGCTCGGCGCTTGACGGCGGTCCCGCCTGGCGGGGCGACGGCGATGGCGCGACAGGAAGAGGCCACAGGCCGGGCCACGCCTAACCGGCCGTCCGCAACCACGCCCTGTCGAGCACGTCAATGTGGCCGCGGCCGAGGGCGATGAGGCCCTCGGCGGCGAGCTTTTTCAGTTCACGGTTGAGCGTCTGACGCGTCAGGCCGAGCATCATCGCCAGCGTTTCCTGCGAGATGGCGATCCGCAGGCGCGGCAAGGGCAGCTGGGCCGCGTCTTCCCGCGCCAGCAGACGCAATCGGCTGGCGATACGTTGGCGCGGGGCGAGGAATATCAGATCTTCCATCCATCGGTAGTGTAACCTCAGCCGCGTGGCCGTCAGCCGCGCGATGGCGCGGGCAAAGCTATTGCTGTCCATCAGCGCATTGAACGGGGCCGCCTGCACCACATGGACCGTGGACTCGGCCATGGCCGTGACGTCCAGCCGCCGTGGCGTGCCGTCCAGCAACGACGGCTCGCCGAACCATTGGCCCGGCTCGACCTTGCTGAGGATAAATTCGCGTCCGTTGGCATCGACCACCGACGCTTTCAGGTGACCCCGTTCGACGCCAAAAAAACTCCCGCAGGGACCGTCCGGCGCGTCGCCTTTACGCAGCAGTACGCCGCCACGGCGCAGCAGGACCGGTGTTGCCGCGGCCATCAGAGCGCGCCGGTCCGATTCGGACAGGGCGGCAAACCAGGGATTGGACAGGAAAGGCGACATATTCATCAAGCGAAGTTGAGCGGCATCCATCTCGAGTACGCCGCCGATCAGGCGGCGAAAGCGCGGCGCAGGCGCCGTTCGAGGGATCGGCGAGGCCAAGCTTTCGACTATAACAGTCGGCCGGCGTTCCTGTCTGTCGCCGCGCGGACAATCCCATCGGCGCCAACGTAACTGAAGCGACAGACAGCGTACCGGACGCTTGCTAATATCTTTTTCCGACCAGCAAGTAATGCCGGCCGGCCCGGATGGCTCGCTGGTCGCCGGCATGCGCCGTCTTGCCCCGAACACCGTCTGCCATGCGGGATGTATGCCCCGATCCTAGGGCTGGCCGTGGTCCGGGGCCTCTTCTATATCAACACTCGTCAGATAGGTAGTCCCCATGGTCAAAAGTTTGTCGCTCAAGGCGCTGTTCAAATGGTTCCTGGCTCTTATCGCCGTCCTGTCCGGCCTGATCTTGCTGGCGGCGTATCAGATTGCCGCAACCGACGACAGGATCAACCAGGCTAACGAATCGCGTTACCAGTCTTTCCTGCTGGCGCAGGAATTGCGCCTCAGTTCGGACGCCCTGACGCGTCTGGCCCGCACCTACGTGGTCACCACCGATCCATCCTATGAAAAACAGTATTTTGACATCCTCGATATCCGCAACGGCAACCTGCCCCGTCCCCAGCACTATGAGCGCATCTACTGGGACTTCGTGGCGGCCGGCATCCCCAAGCCGACGCCGGACGGCGCCGCCGTCGCGTTGCAGGACTTGATGAAAAGGGCCGGCTTTACGGACCAGGAGTTTGCCAAGTTGAACGAGGCGCAGGCGTCCTCGGACGACCTGGTGAAAGCGGAAACGATGGCAATGAACGCCGTGAAGGGGCTGTACGATGATGGCAAAGGCCACTTCACCCGCCATGATGCGCCCGACCTCGAGCTGGCGCGCACGCTCACGCATGACAAGCGCTACCACATGGCCAAGGCCAGGATCATGAAGCCGCTCAACGAATTCCTCACGCTGCTCGACGAGCGCACGGCCGCCACAGTGGCGCGCGCCGAGCAGGCCGGGCGCCGCGCGTACTGGCTGATGGTGTTGACCGTGGTCGTCACCTTCGTCGTCACCGCCTCGGCACTGTGGTTCATCTACCGCCTGCTGAAACGGGAACTGGACCGTGGTGTGGCGGTAGCCGAAAAGCTCGCCGTTGGCGACTTGAGCGTCGAACAGCGGGTGGACCGCGACGACGAGCTCGGCCGGCTGATGCGCGCGATGAACGGCATCAGCGACGGCCTGTCCCGCGTGATAGGCACCGTGCGCCGCAGCGTCGATACGATCACGACAGCGTCGGCCGAGATCGCAGCCGGCAACCTGGACTTGTCGGCGCGCACCGAATCACAGGCGAGCGCACTGGAACAAACCGCCGCGTCGATGGAGGAGCTGACCGGCACCGTCAGGCAGAACGCGGACAACGCGCGCCGGGCCAATCAATTGGCGGTCTCGGCCTCTGATTACGCGCGCAAGGGCGGCGCGGTGGTCGGCCAGGTGGTACTGACGATGGGTTCGATCAAGGACAGCTCGAACCGCATCGTCGACATCATCGGCGTGATCGACGGCATCGCGTTCCAGACCAACATTCTGGCGCTGAACGCCGCGGTGGAGGCGGCCCGCGCGGGCGAACAGGGCCGTGGTTTCGCCGTGGTGGCGTCCGAGGTGCGCAGCCTGGCGCAGCGCGCGGCATCGGCCGCCAAGGAAATCAAGGACTTGATTAACGATTCCGTACTCAAAGTCGACACCGGCAGCAAATTAGTGGACGAGACTGGCGCCACGATGGAACAGATGGTCGATTCCGTCCAGCACGTGGCCGACATCATGAAGGAAATCGCCGCCGCCACCAATGAGCAAAGCCAGGGTATAGAACAGGTCAATCAAGCCATCGTCGAAATGGATGGCGCGACCCAGCAGAACGCCGCGCTGGTGGAACAAGCCGCCGCCGCCGCGCAAAGCATGCGCGAGCAGGCGACGCAACTGGCCGATGCGGTCGGCATCTTCAAGCTGCGGGGCGATGCGGCGCGCGTCGCGCCGAGCGTCGCCGCGCCCGCTTTACCCCCGCCGCGCGCGCGGGCGGTGGCCAGCGGCCCGGCGTCGCTCAAGGCGAGCGCCGCCACCTCACGCGACGAGTGGGAAGAATACTAATTGGCCAACTCTGTCGCCCCGTGCACCGGACTGGCCGGCGTGCTGCGGCATCGCTATTTCACGCTCGCGCTGCAGTTGCTGATCGTCGTCGCCAGCATGGGCTGCGTGGCCGCATTCATCAGCATGCGGGCAGCCGGCGACGCGCGCACCACCATCGCGGACCGACGCATGCAGTCGTACCGGCTGGCGGTGGAGTTGCGCCAAAGTTCGGATGACCTGACCCGCATGGTGCGCCTGTACGCCGTCACCGGCGATACGCGCTACCGGCGCTTCTATGACATCGTGCTGGCGATACGCCAAGGGACATTGCCACGCCCGTGCGACTATGACCGGATCTACTGGGATCTCGTCGATGCCGACAACCCGGGACCGGTGCCCGCGGCCTTGGACACGGGCGCTTATTTTCGGAGCTTGCGCAAGCGTCGACCAGACGGTCCGGCAGTAGCGCTGGAAACATTGATGCGCCAAGCCGGCTTCAGCGCGGCCGAATTCGACAAACTGCGGCAGGCGCAAACGCAATCGGACCGATTGGCGAAATTTGAACTGAGCATGATGGCGGCGTTGCCGGCCGCCGCCGTAGGCCGGGGCGCATTAAGCTTGCACGATCCCCGTTACCAGGACGCCAAGCGCGCCATCATGCAGCCCTTGGACGATTTCTTTGTGTTGGTTGAGCGACGCACCACCGCCGAGGTCGCCAGCGCCGAGGCCAGGCTGCGCCTGGCGGCGGCCGTTTTCGCCTGCCACGTGCTGGGCCTGGTTCTGATCGCGGCGACCCTGATCTGGCGCGAGCGGCGCCGTACCCTGTCGCAATTGGGCACCACGCCTTACCATCTGGAGCAACTGCTGGCCGGCATTGCCGAAGGCCGTACCGAGGCTTTGGCGACGGCTGGCAAGGGCGACGCTGGCAGCGTACTGAACCATGTACATCTGACCGCGCAGCGCTTGCGGGAACTGATGGCCGACAGGGAAAGCCTGGAGCAGCAAGTTCAGGTGCGCAGCACGGAGCTGCGCCGCGTGATGGAGCAACTGGTGCGCACCGAGACGATGGCAGCGCAAGGGGCGCTGATCGCCGGCATTGCGCATGAACTGAATACGCCGCTGGGCAACGCCGGCATGGCGGCCAGCACGCTGTCGGACCGGTTGGCGCAATTTCGCGGCGCCTTCGACAACCAGAGCCTGCGCAAATCGGTCGTTGCCGATTATGTTGCGGCGGCAACCACCGCCTGCGTCCTGCTTGAGCGCAACGTTGGTCGCGCAGCCGATTTGATTTGCTCGTTCAAGGAAGCGTCGATCGACCCGGCCAGCATGTGCCGCCATCACTTTGACTTGAAAACACTGGTGCAGGAGGTCTTGCAAGCCCGAATCCCCCTGTACCGGAACAAGGCTGTGGCACTGCGCTGCGAGATTCCGGACGGGATCGACTTGGACAGCTTCCCAGGACCGCTGGAGCGAGTGCTTGCCGATCTGATCGACAACGCCGTGCGACATGCATTGCCGCCGGACGGCATGCTGACCGTCGAAATCAGCGCGGCCCCCCGTGCTGACGGCTTGATCAATTTAAAGGTCAGCGATGACGGCGCCGGGATGGCGCCGGACGTGGCCGATCGCGCCTTCCAGCCGTTTTTCACGGCAAGGCCGGGACAGGGCGGTCCGGGCCTGGGACTGTTCATGGTACGCCAACTGGTGTACTCGGTGTTGGGCGGTATGGTGGAATTGCGATCGCATCCGCGCCAAGGCAGCAGCTTCGAGCTGCACCTGCCGCGCACGGCGCCGTTGGCACAAGCTTTCCGCATGCCCACTCCGCCATCGTTCACGCAATAACCAAGCCAGTTCTATTGCAATCCCGTGTCAGGCGAAAGCAACGATGCGCAAGAGGGACATCGTTCATCGCACAATTCCGTCAACATGCCACGTGCGAACGCCGCATTATCCCCACTCATTGTTGCCCAGCGCTCAAAGGCCTTCGTCTAAAGAATATGCGTGTGGCCCATGCCCGTCATCGCGGTAGCGCCAGGTGCGACGACAATCACGCTCTGGCGAACCTGCCACGCCATCCGCACCGCCTGCGCCGCCCCCAAAAAAAATTGTCGCACTCGAAACGCGGCCCGTCAGAGGATGCGCCAAGCACATGAACTTGGGGAACTTCGTGCCTTTGACATGGCGATGCTCAAGGACGAAGGCAGAGCTCACATCCAATGGGAACCGTTCGAACCCGATCTGCAGCGCGCCAGCTTGGTCCCATCCTGCGGTGAACTTCACGTCGACATCCCGGCCATCCGCGCCAAGGGTCCCATGGAACAACTTGGGCTCCATCATCCACTCGCTCCTGTCTCCCCCAAATGCGCAGCGCGCAACCGCTCGTCAGTCACAATATGTTCTTTCTTTGATGTCTCGCTTTAGCTTCCCCTATCCCTGGCCTCGGTGCGGATCCGCCCTCGCTCGTATTCCGGCGAACGCCGCCTTGGGGTGGATTTTATGTGGGGGCGCCATGCTTGATGAAGTCGATGAAAGCGCGCAGTGGTGGCGGGACGAGGCGGTGTCCGGGATAGTAAAGGAAAGGGCCTGAGAAGGATAGCCACCATGGTTCCAGCACTGCTTCGAGGACGCCACTCTCCAGATGCTGGCTCAGCCAGTCTTCGAATAGATAGACAATGCCGCTTCCTGCCTTGGCCGCGTCCACGAGCAAATCGGCGGCACCGGAACGTTCGACCAACAACGGACCATCCGCATTCACCTTCATTGTTTCTTCGTTGCGCTTGAATTCCCATGGTTGCACGGCGCGCCCGCCAAAACGCATGCGCAGGCAATCGTGCTGGAGCAGTTCGCTGGGATGTTCGGGACGCCCGCGTTTATCGAGGTAGGAAGGCGCAGCAGCAGCAGCGAAACGCTGCACTCGGGGTCCAATAGGCACCGCTATCATGTCCTGCTCGAGGCGCTCGTCATAACGAATACCGGCATCGCAGCCTGCGGCCAGCACATCGACGAAGCTTTCTTCCGCGATAATTTCCAGCTGTATTTCGGGATAGGCGGCCAGGAAAGTCGGTACGATGGCCGGCAGCACCAGCCGTGTCGCGCTGACAGGTACGTTCAACTTCAACGTGCCGGCGGGACGGGTACGGAAATCATTCACTTCGCCCAGCGCAGCTTCGACCTCGCTCAGTGCAGGGCCGAGGCGCGCCAGAAGGCGCTTGCCCGCTTCAGTGGGAACCACGCTTCGTGTTGTGCGGTTCAGCAGTCGCACGCCTAGCTGCGCTTCCAGCCGGCGTACCGCCTCGCTCAAACCGGAGGCGCTGAGGCCAGTCGAGCGGGCGCCGTCGCGGAAACCGTTGGCGCGTGCCACGGCAATGAAAGCATTCAGGTCGGAAAGGTCAACTTTCATTGTGCAGATTTTCGTACAGGTTGTACTAATTATAGCGGCTTATCGAACGACACTTCCTTATCTACACTAGCCTCCTCATCCCCAAGGAGGTCCACTATGTCTAAGCAACCTACTACTTATCGCCTCGGCGACTTGGCAATCAATCGCGTTGGTTACGGCGCCATGCGCCTTTCGGGGCCGCGCGTGTTCGGTCCCCCTGCCGATAAGGCAGCGGCGCTTGCCGTTCTGCGAACTGCGGTCGAATCCGGCGTAAACCATATCGACACCAGTGATTTCTATGGCCCGCATGTCACCAACCATTTGATCCGCGAGGCGTTGCACCCCTACCGCGATGGCCTGGTCATCGCCACCAAGGTCGGCGCCCGGCGTGGGGCCGACGCGTCCTGGCTGCCGGCCTCGTCGCCGGCCGAACTGGAGCAGGCGGTGCACGACAATTTGCGCAACCTGGGCATCGAGCGGCTGGATGTGGTCAATCTCAGGATGATGATTGATCCTATGCGGCCGGCCGAGGGTTCAATCGAAGAATCGCTCATCGCGCTGGCCGAGTTACAGAACAAGGGCCTGATTCGCCATATCGGTCTGAGTAACGTGACCCATGCCCAAGTGGCGGAAGGACGGCGCCTATGCGATATCGCATGTGTGCAAAACCACTACAACCTGGCTCATCGGACTGACGACGCTTTGATTGATGAACTGGCCCGCGATGGCATCGCGTATGTCCCGTTCTTCCCATTAGGAGGGTTCTCTCCCCTACAGTCTGCTACGTTGGCAAACGTGGCCGCCCGCCTGCACACTTCACCAAATCAGGTGGCACTGGCCTGGCTCCTTCATCGGGCCCCGAATATCCTTCTCATTCCGGGGACGACATCCATCGCCCACCTCAAGGAAAACCTTGCGGCGCGAACGCTCTACCTGCCAGACGATGTCTGCGCAGAACTGGATGGCATGGTGCGCTAGTGCCAAAATCAGACTGCAAGGAAGTCATTCCAGGATGCACTTTCTTGCTTTTTGATTAATTGATCAAGATGGTCCGCTCTGAATGGGATAGCAGATCGGACGATTGCGTACATTAAATGAACCGGCTTTCGTACTACGGCGCCCCACGCACGGCGGTTCCTGAAATGCGGTGGCACGGACGCGCCATAACCGGTCTTTTGACAAGTTTGAGCACGGGAGAACTTATGAGCACCTGCTGGGCCATTGGTAGAGGTGACTGCAATGGAAAATCCTTGCTGACGGCGATAATGCCACGTCAATTACTCCCCCTTACAAATGCCTGCAACCGATCTAAATTAACGCTTCTATGCCCTTTGCTTCCAGCAAATGGAGTAATTTCGCGGCAGCCCCGCCGGGTCGTTTACCGGAGCTCTCGGACTCCCATTTCTGTACCGTCGAGACGCTGACGTTCAGCAGCGATGCAAAAACGGACTGGCTCATTTTCGCCTTACCAGTTCGGATCGCGACGACATGGCTGGCCGTATATTGTGGCGGCGTCTCGCACAATCCTTTAAGCGATCTCAAATCGGTCTTGGATAACAATCCGTACTGGCTCAACTCTGTCGCAGTCTCCAACAATTCAAGCAAGACACGCCGATTCTCCACCACGTTATCTTTCATTGGCCGTCTCCTCCACACGTATTGCCCATGCCTGCCCCACTATAGCACCAGGTGCCACAATAATCAGTCTCTGCCGAACCAACCACGCCATCCGCACCGTCCGCGCTGCCCACCGCCACCGTTGTACGTAATATCCCCCCCGAAAGCGGTAAAATGACGGGTTCAGCGCGCGGGCCGTTTGTGGCCGCGCAAAACCAGACTCATCGCACCGCCGAAAAAGAACCAATGACCACCGTCCCGAACGAAATCAACGCCGCCGCCGTCAAGAACAGCCCCACCGAAAAAGTGACCCCGATGATGCAGCAGTACCTGCGCATCAAGGCCGAGCATCCGACGATGCTGGTGTTCTACCGCATGGGCGACTTCTACGAGCTGTTCCACGAGGATGCGGAAAAGGCGGCGCGCCTGCTCGGCATCACGCTGACGGCGCGCGGCAGTTCGGGCGGCCAGCCGATCAAGATGTGCGGCGTGCCGTTCCACTCGCTGGAAGGCTATCTGGCCAAGCTGGTCAAGATCGGCGAGTCGTGCGCCATCTGCGAGCAGATCGGCGACCCGGCCACCAGCAAGGGCCCGGTCGAACGCAAGGTGATGCGGGTGGTCACGCCCGGCACCCTGACGGACGCCGACCTGCTGCCGGAAAAGGCCGAGCGCCCGCTGCTGGCCATGTGCCTGATCAGCCAGCGCAAGGTGGTCACGGCCGGCCTGGCGTGGCTGTCGCTGGCCAGCGGCGCGCTCAAGCTGATGGAGTTCTCGGGCGACAGCCGCACCGTCAGCACCCGCATGCTGCAGGAGCTGGAGCGCATCGCGCCGGCCGAGATCCTGCGCGGCGATAACGCGGACCTGTTCGAGGAAGCGACCACCTGCCACGTCAACCGCGTGCCGGACTGGCACTTCGACGTGGTCAGCGGCCACAAGGCGCTGCTCGACCAGCTGGGCGTGGCCACGCTGACGGGCTTTGGCGCCGACGGCCTGGGCGCGGCCTTCGGCGCGGCCGGCGCGCTGCTGCGTTACGCGCAATCGACCCAGGGCCGCGGCCTGCAGCACGTGCGCAGCCTGACGACGGAAACGGAAAACGAATTCATCGGCCTGGACGCGGCCACCCGCCGCAACCTGGAACTGACCGAGACCATCCGCGGCCAGGAGTCGCCCACCCTGTTCTCGCTGCTGGACCACTGCCGCACGGCCATGGGTTCGCGCCTGCTGCGCTACTGGCTGCACCACGCGCAGCGCGCGCAGCACATCGCGCGCGCGCGGCACGCGGCGATCGGCGCGCTGGCCGCCAGCGACGTGACGGGCACGCTGTCGGCCACGCTGGCCCAGGTGCCCGACATCGAACGCATCACCACCCGCATCGCCCTGCTGTCGGCCCGGCCGCGCGACCTGGCCAGCCTGCGCGACGGTTTGCAGCAGCTGCCGGCCCTGCGCCACAGCATGGAGCGCAGCCTGGCCGGCGGCGCCGACGGCCTGCTGGCGCAAACCTATGCGTCCCTCTCCACGCCGGAAGACTGCCTGGACCTGCTGGTGCGCGCCGTGGCGCCGGAACCGGCGGCCATGGTGCGCGACGGCGGCGTATTCGCGCGCGGCTACGACGCGGAACTCGACGAGCTGCGCGCCCTGTCGGAAAACGCGGGCCAGTTCCTGGTCGACCTGGAGACGCGCGAACGGGCCCGTACCGGCATCGCCAACCTGCGCGTGGAGTACAACAAGGTGCACGGCTTCTACATCGAAGTCACCCACGGCCAGACCACCAAGGTGCCGGACGACTACCGCCGCCGCCAGACGCTCAAGAACGCCGAGCGCTACATCACGCCGGAACTGAAGGCCTTCGAAGACAAGGCGCTGTCGGCGCAGGACCGCGCGCTGGCGCGCGAGAAGCTCTTGTACGACCAGCTGCTGGCCGACCTGGCGCCGCACATCGGCACGCTGCAGACCATCTCGCAGGCGCTGGCGCGGCTCGATGCGCTGACCGCCCTGACCCAGCACGCGCTGCGCCACAACTGGTGCGCGCCGCAACTGGTGGCCGAACCGTGCATCAACATCGCCGAGGGCCGCCACCCGGTGGTGGAAAACCAGATCGAGCGCTTCATCGCCAACGACTGCCGCTTCGTCAACGAACGGCGCCTGCTGCTGATCACCGGCCCCAACATGGGCGGTAAGTCGACCTTCATGCGCCAGGTGGCGCTGATCACGCTGCTGGCCTACGTGGGCAGTTACGTGCCGGCCGCCAGTGCCGTGATCGGCCCCATCGACCGCATCTTCACCCGCATCGGCGCCACCGACGACCTGGCCGGCGGCCGTTCCACCTTCATGGTGGAGATGACGGAGGCGGCCGCCATCCTGAACGGCGCCACCGAGCATTCGCTGGTGCTGATGGATGAAGTGGGCCGCGGCACGTCCACCTTCGACGGCCTGGCGCTGGCCTGGGCCATCGCCCGCCACCTGATCGACAGCAGCCGCAGCTTCTCGCTGTTCGCCACCCATTACTTCGAGCTGACCCAGCTGCCCGAGAGCCATCCGACGGCGGCCAACGTCCACCTGTCGGCCGTCGAACACAAGGACAGCATCGTGTTCCTGCACGCGGTGCAGGATGGTCCGGCCTCGCAAAGCTACGGCTTGCAGGTGGCGCAGCTGGCCGGCGTGCCGCAGCCCGTGATCCGGGCCGCCCGCAAGCACCTGGCGCGGCTGGAGGCACAGGCGCTGGACGCCACGCCGCAGCTGGACCTGTTCGCCATGCCGACGGCGGACGCGGACGACGAAGCGGTGGCGCCCGCCGCGACAAACAGCGCGGCCGACAATCCGGCCGTGCAGGCCCTGCTGGGCGCGCTCGATGCGCTCGACCCGGACGCGCTGTCGCCGCGCGAAGCGCTGGAACGGCTGTACGAGATCAAACGCCTGGCGCAACCGGCCCTGGCATGATGCGCCGCGCCGGCCGACCGCTCCGCCAGTTAGCCGCCGCGTTGGCGGCGCTGGTCCTGCTGCTGCCGCCGGCCGCCATGGCTGCCGGCCCGGCCCGCACGCGCGGCAGCCATGGCGCGGCCAAGACGGCATCCAGCCCGGCCCTCGCATCCGCCGCCGCGCGCGGCGCGCCGTTCCAGTTCAACGTGATCGGCCACACCCTGGGCGGCGGCGGCGACGAGGCGGCGCAGCGGCGCGCCATTGCCGATGCGGGCGCCGCCGGGCCGGCGTTCATCGTGGCCACCGGCGTCAAGGCCGGCGCCGAGCCATGCAGCGACAAGCTGTACGCCCAGCGCCGCCAGCTGCTCGACGAAGCGGAAGCGCCGCTGATCGTCTCGCTGGCCGGCAGCGACTGGGCCGATTGTCTCAACTCGGCCGGCCGCTCCAACGCCATCGAACGCCTGAACCGGCTGCGCGAGCTGTTCTTCGCCGACAGCCAGTCGCTGGGCACGCGCCGCCTGCTCCTCACGCGCCAGTCGGCCACGGCCAAGTTCCGCAGCTACGCGGAGAACGCGCACTGGGAGTACGGCAACGTGCTGTTCGCCACCATCAACCTGCCGGCCAAGAACAACCACTTCCGCCCCGAGGCGGGCCGCAACAGCGAATACGAAGACCGGCTGGTGGCCAACCGGGCCTGGCTGCACCGGCTGTTCACGCTGGCCGCGCATCGCAAGCTCGATGGGCTGGTGCTGTTCTCGGACGGCGATATCGGCCTGCAGGCGGAACAAGGCTTTTCGCTGCTGTCGGGCTTTCTGCCCAGGCAGGACGGCTTTGCCGAACCGCGGCGCCAGATCCGCACCATGGCGGAGCAATACAGGGGAACGGTGCTGCTGGTGGACGCCCAGGGCGGGGCCGGCAGCGAACCGGCCATCAACTGGCACGGCAGGGTGGGACATTTGAGCCTGGCCGCGGAATGGGCCGAGGTACGGGTCACGCCGGGCGCCGCCGCCCTGTTCATGGTCAGGGGCGGCAACGCCGACGTGGCGCCGCAATAGACACGCGCCGTCCACGGCCGCGCGATGCGGCCATGGACGGCGCGGCGTCAGGACTTAGTGGATGGGGTGAATGGCGACGTGATCGCCGTCTTCACCTTCGTCACCGTCGTCGCCGTGGTGATGGCCATGGGCGCCATGCACGTGTTCATGGGCGATTTCCTCGTCGGTGGCAGCACGTACGCCGGCCACGTTCAGCGAGAAGCGCAGCGCCATGCCGGCCAGCGGGTGGTTACCGTCCAGCACGACCTTGTCGTCGGCGATGTCGGTCACGGTGAAGATCATGGCTTCCTCGTCGTCACCGTCAGGCATGCCTTCGAACTGCATGCCCACTTCCAGCGGCTCGGGCAGGCGGTTGCGCTCTTCGACCTTGACCAGCGCCGGATCGTAGTCGCCGAACGCATCTTCCGGCTCGATCTGGATGATGGACGAGTAGCCCACTTCCTTGCCGTCGAGCTCTTCCTCGATCTTGGGCAAGGTGTTCTCGTAGCCACCGTGCAGGTAGACCATGGGCTCGCGGCCGTCTTCGATCAGATTGTCCTGGGCATCGGACAGCTTGTAATTCACAGTCACGACCGTGTTCTTGGCAATCTTCATTGTTGTATCCTTTCTTTAATGAGCAGGCAAATTATACAGCCTGCCGCCATTTATCCCCCGCCAGGCCCGGAAAAAGCCGCGCCGCAAGGCTGCCGGGCCGCAGGCGCGATTGTTATAATGGGGCATGAAAAAATTACCTCTCCTCGGCAATATCACGCCCGCCCAGTTCCTGAGCGAATACTGGCACAAAAAACCCCTGCTGATCCGTCAGGCCATCCCCGGCTTCAAGCCGCTGGTCAGCCTCGATGCGCTGCAAACCATGGCCACCCAGGACCACGTGGAATCGCGCCTGGTGACGGCCACCGGCGGCCACTGGAACATGCAGCACGGCCCGCTGGAACACCTGCCCCCGCGCACCCAGAAGGAATGGACGCTGCTGGTCCAGGGCGTCAACCTGCACGACGCCAAGGCCGACGAGCTGCTGCGCCAGTTCCGCTTCATCCCCGATGCCCGCCTGGACGACCTGATGATCAGCTTCGCCACGGACGGCGGCGGTGTCGGTCCCCATTTCGACTCATACGACGTGTTCCTGCTGCAAGCCCAGGGCCAGCGCCGCTGGCGCATCGGCCCGCAGAAGGACCTGAGCCTGGTGGAAGGCTTGCCGCTCAAGATCCTCTCCAAGTTCAAGCCGAACGAGGAATTTGTGCTGGAGCCGGGCGACATGCTGTACCTGCCGCCCCACTACGCCCACGACGGCGTGGCCATCGGCGACTGCCAGACCTATTCCATCGGCTTCCGTTCGCCGTCCTACCAGGAGCTGGGCGAAGCGTTCCTGCAATTCATGGCCGATTCCATCGACCTGCCGGGCCGCTACGCCGATCCCGGGCTGGAAACGACGGCCAAGCCGGCGGAAATCCCCCGCCACATGCTGAGCACCATCGCCGACGAACTGAACAAGGTGCGCTTCACGGAAGACGACGTCACCATCTTCCTGGGCGAACACCTGTCCGAGCCGAAGCACAATGTGTTCTTCAAGGGCCCGGCCAAGCCGCTAACGGTGGGCAAGTTCGCTGAAACGGCCGCCAAAAAGGGCCTGGTGCTGTCGCGCAAGACGCAGATGCTGTACCGTGGCAAGCATGTGTTCATCAACGGCGAATCGTTCGCCATCGGCCGCGCCGACAAGGTCACGCTGGAAGCGCTGGCCAACCAGCGCGCGCTGGACGGCGCCGCCATCGCCGGCGCCTCGGACGATGTGATGGACGCGCTCTACACGTGGTATCAGGACGGCTGGATCGAACTGGCCTGAACGGCCCGGGGCTAAGGAGGAGATCAAGTGGACAAGCAAGTGCAAGCGTTTTCCAGCCGCCGGGAATTCGAGCAGCTGCTGCAGCTGTGCCTGTCCCGGGCCCACCTGCGGCTGCAACTGTTCGATCCCGATTTCGCCCTGTGGCAGCTGGGCAGCAGCGCGACGGACGCCATCCTGCGCCCATTTCTTGCCGGCGGCGGGCAGCTGCAACTGGTCGCCCACAGCAACGCCCACCTGGAACGCAACGCGCCGCGCTTCCTGCGCCTGCTGCAAGATTACGGCCACGCCATCGAATGCCGGCTCACCCACCAGAACCTGCGCCAGCTGACGGACTCGTTCTGCATCGGCGACGGGCGCGACCTGGTGCGCCGTTTCCATGCCGATCACTTGCGCGGCGAAGCCGTTTTCGACTCGCCACCGGACACGCAAGTCTGCACGGAACGATTTATTGCCATCTGGAAGGAATCCTCGCCCGGTTTACATGTAAGTACGGCTGGATTATGAGCCAGATCAAGGTAAAATGCGAAGTGCGCGCTTGAACGCCGGTATATTGGTGAAATTCCGTTCCACGGGGTTTGAAACGAAATGTTGCGATATCGCAAAATAGTTATAAAAACGACTGTTAGCGCTATTGCGACGCACCAAAAATCGCTATAATATTCGGTTAGGAAGTTTCCGTTGT
>JAZJZQ010000013.1:0-6864 GCA_040389625.1 Pseudomonadota bacterium
GAAGGTCCGGACTCCATAGAGCGGGGTGACGGTTAACGGCCGTCCGCTGAAAGCCGCAAGCGCAAGCCCAAGGTATAAGGCGAGGAATAGGGCCACAGAGACGAGCGTATTAAGTTACGGTGAAACGCGGTAACCTCCACCTGGTGCAATTCCAAATAGGCACGCGATGATGCTGCTCGCGGAGCGTGCGGGTAGGAAGCTTGAGCGCCGGAGTAATTCGGCGCCTAGAGGAATGGCTGTCATAGCGCAGGTTCGCCTGCGCCGTAACAAAATCCGGCCTATCGGCTTGCTTCAACTGAATTCTGTTGTTTAACACTGCGGCCGCCCGCTGGTTCATACGCATGCCCGATGCGGCGACGCCAGGGGATTTGCCGATGACTCAATACATACTGGCCCTGGACCAGGGCACCACCAGTTCGCGCGCCATCCTGTTCGACCATCGCGGCCAGATCTGCGCCAGCGCGGCCCAGGAATTCCCCCAGCACTTCCCCCAGCCCGGATGGGTCGAGCACGATCCCAACGAAATCTGGAACAGCCAGCTGACCGTGGCCCGCAAGGTGCTGCACGAGCTGCAGGTCGACAGCGCCCACGTGCGCGCCATCGGCATCGCCAACCAGCGCGAGACCACCGTCGTGTGGGATCGCAAGTCGGGCGAGCCGATCGCGCCGGCCATCGTCTGGCAGGACCGCCGCACGGCCGACTACTGCGCCCAGCTGCGCGCGGCCGGCAAGGCCAGGCTGGTGGCCGACGTCACGGGCCTGGAACTGGACGCCTATTTTTCCGCCACCAAGCTCAAATGGCTGCTCGACCACGTGCCCGGCGCGCGCGAGCGGGCCCGCCACGGCGCGCTCGCCTTCGGCACCATCGACAGCTGGCTGGCCTACAAGCTGACGGGGCGCCACGTGACGGACGTCAGCAACGCCGCCCGCACCATGCTGTTCAACATCCACCTGATGCGCTGGGACCAGGACATGCTGGACCTGTTCGACATACCCGAGCAGATGCTGCCGCAGGTGGTGTCGTCCAGCGAGGAGATCGGCAGCACGCGCGCGTCCCTGTTCGGCGGCGCCATCCCCGTGGCCGGCATCGCCGGCGACCAGCAGGCCGCCACCTTCGGCCAGGCCTGCCACCAGCCGGGCATGGTCAAGAACACCTACGGCACCGGATGCTTCATGCTGATGCATGCGGGCCGCCACCCCGTCGTGTCGCACAACCGCCTGCTGTCGACGGTGGGCTGGCGGCTCGACGGCCGCACCGACTACCTGCTCGAGGGCAGCGTCTTCATGGGCGGCGCCACTGTGCAGTGGCTGCGCGACGGGCTGGGCATCATCGAGCAATCGCACGACGTGGAGGCGCTGGCGGCCAGCGTGCCCGACAGCGGCGGCGTCTACATGGTGCCGGCCTTCGTCGGCCTGGGCGCGCCGCACTGGGACCCGTACGCGCGCGGCACCATCGTCGGCCTCACGCGCGGCAGCAACAAGGGCCACATCGCGCGCGCGGCGCTGGAGGCGATCGCCTTCCAGAGCGCCGAACTGCTGGCGGCCATGCAGAAGGATGCGGCCATCCCGCTGACGGAACTGCGCGCCGACGGCGGCGCCGCCCGCAACGACCTGCTGATGCAATTCCAGGCCGACCTGCTGGGCGTGCCCGTGGTGCGGCCCCGGGTGACGGAAACGACAGCCCTGGGCGCGGCCTACCTGGCCGGCCTGGCCGTGGGCTTCTGGGATACCCAGGAAGAGATCACGGCCCAGTGGCAGTGCGAGCGCCGCTTCCTGCCGCAGATGGGCGCCGACCAGCGGACCGCGCTGCTGGCCCAGTGGGCGCGCGCCGTCGAGCGCTCGCGTCACTGGGAAACGCCGGCCTGAAAAAAGTGTGCGGTGGGCGCGCGCGGCATGCAGCCGCGCTGGGCGCCTGCGGTGCGCACCATTGTGTCTCCCCATGAGGTAATATTTGAAACATTTCAAATAAAGCACGCCGGCTCCGGCCGGCACATGGGCAGGGAGGCAGGCAATGGCAAACGCTACGGCAAACGCAACGGGCGGGGCCGGGCAGGGCGCGTGCTGGCGCAGCGTGGAACTGGCCGCGATCGAAACCCTGTTCGACGCCCTCAGCGACGTCGCGTTCTTCGTCAAGGACCGCGACGGCCGCTACCTGGCCGTCAACCACACGCTGGTGCGGCGCTGCGGCCTGCGCAGCAAGCAGGAACTGGTCGGCAAGACGGTGCTGGAAGTGCATCCGCGCCACCTGGCCCACACCTACATGGCACAGGACCGGCACGTGATCGAGGCCGGCTGCGCCATCAAGCAGCACCTGGAACTGCACCTCTACCCCAACCGCCGCCATGGCTGGTGCCTGACCCACAAGACCCCGCTGCGCGACGACGGCGGCGCCATCGTCGGCCTGGTGGGCACCTCGCACGACCTGGGCCTGGCCGACGAACAGCATCCCGTCTACCGCCAGATCGCCAGCATCGCCCAGCATATCCGCGAGCACTACCGCCAGCCCCTGTGCCTGGAGCAGCTGGCCCGTGACGCGGGCCTGTCGCTGGCGCGGGTGGAGCGCCTGTTCCAGCGCGTGTTCCACTACAGCCCGCGCCAGCTGTTGCTGCAATCGCGCCTGAACGGCGCGCTGGCCCTGCTGGCGGCCGACGACGCGTGCAGCATCGCCGACATCGCCAGCGCCTGCGGCTACACGGACCACAGCGCCTTCAGCCGCCAGTTCAAGGCGCTCACGGGACTGACGCCGGTGCAGTACCGGACCCGCTTGCGTGAGGGCGGTGCGCCGGCCGCCGCGCCGGCCGGCCTGCTGGCCGGACTGGCGCCCTGATTGGCGCCCTGGCTGGCGCCGACGGTCGCTGACTGTCGTTTTTCCGTCCTGCGCCGCGCAACGGCTGTGCCGTTCCCGTCAGCCATCCCGTCTAAATAGAGCGAACCGTCGCTTCCTGCTCCACTGGCTGCAAATCAGGCAACCTTATCAGGATAGTATTTCCTTGCCCCCGCAGTCCGGCCGCGCCCGCGGTCCGGCGGGGGCCTTCCCACCCAACGATAAGCGATCACCTGAATAAAGGAGTGGTAGACATGTCTTTTTCCCGTAAAACCCTGTACCTGGCCAGCGTGACGGCCGCCTGCCTTGCCGCCTTCCACGCGCAGGCGGCCACGCCGCCGGCCGACGAACTGGACAGTCTCCGGCAGGCACCCATGCCGCACCAGCGTCAGAGCCTGCCGCCCTCGGCCGAGCAATCGCGCTACAACCTGCCGCCCTCCAGCCGGCCCCGCAACGACCTGCTGCCGCGCCACCAGCGCAACAGCGTGGCCGCGCCCCTGGCCGACGATTGCAGCGACATCAACAAGCTGGCCGGCTACAGCGGCGCCGCCCTGGCCGACTACCTGGCCGGCCTGCCCAATTACGAATGCACCTACGGCCTGTTCTCGGCCGCCCCGGAACTGGCCGCCCGCATCTACACCGGCGCCAACTTCAGCGCCGTGGCCAGCCGTTTTGCCCAGGAGGCGGCCAATTACAGCGCCGCCAGCATGGCGCTGGTGAACCTGACCTTGTACCTGCGGGCCGGCTACTACCAGGCCAGCGGCGGCGCCATCGCCGAACCGGCTGCCACGCTGACATCGGCCCTGCGCCCGCCGCTGCGCCAGCTCACGGACGGCAATGCCCTGTTCCGCCCCAACAGCGTGGCCACCAGCACGGCCGCCGAAGTGCTCAAGCTGATCACCAACATGCATGACGAGGCCTACTACCTGCCCAGCATGAAAGCGCTGGTGCAGCGCTACACCAACACGGCGGCCCAGCCCAAGGCGGCCGACGGCCTGCGCGACGCGACGGCCGGCAACGGCTTCACGGGCGTGCTGACGGTGCTGTTCTACGCCCACGGCCGCCCGGACGGCCTGGCCCTGCTGCAAAGCGACATGAGCTATCCCACGGCCCTGTACAACTTCGTCAGCGGCAACAAGGCCGACCTGCTGGGCAGCGCCGTCGGCTACCAGCTCAATGACGCGGCCAATGAAGCGTTCCGCTTCATGCAGTATCCGGACTTGAAGGCGGGCGTCAAACCCATGGTGCAGGCCACGCTGGCCGGCAGCACCATGACCGGTCCGGACAGCGACCTGTGGCTGGCCGCCGCCAGCGCCGTCAAGTACTACGACAACGCCAACTGCGCCCAATATGGCACTTGCGACTACACCAGCCAGCTGGCCGACGCCGTGCTCAAGTACCGGCGCGACTGCAGCCCCACGCTGCACATCCGGGCCCAGGACATGACGGACGACCAGATGCAGCAGTCGTGCGACCTGCTGGCGCGCGAGGAGGGCTATGCCCACGCCATGCTGCAGACCAAACGCCTCCCCGTCGCCAACGACCACAACACGTCGCTGGAACTGGTGGTGTTCGACGACTACACCAACTACAGCAAGTACGCCGGCGTCATCTACGGCATCAGCACCAACAACGGCGGCATGTACCTGGAAGGCGATCCGTCCAATCCATCCAACCAGGCCCGCTTCATCGCCCATGAAGCATCCTGGCTGCGGCCCGTGTTCCAGGTCTGGAACCTGGAGCACGAGTACGTGCACTACCTCGATGGCCGCTTCGACATGGAGGGCGATTTCGGCGCCGCCACCACCAAGCCCACCGTCTGGTGGATAGAGGGCATCGCCGAATACCTGTCGCTCAAGAATAACAACCAGGCCGCCATCGACATGGCCCGCAGCGGCAGCTACCGCCTCAGCACCATCTTCGGCAACACCTACGACATGAACGACTACGTCAACCGCGCCTACCGCTGGGGCTACATGGCCACCCGCTTCATGGTCGAACGCCACCGCCCCGTCATCGACACCATGCTGGGCAAGTTCCGCGTGGGCGACTACGACGGCTACCAGCAGATGATGGCCGGCATCGGCGCCGGCTACGACGACGAATTCGCCGCCTGGAGCGCCACCGCCAGCACGGCCGGCGAACCGCCCATGCCGCAGCCGGCGCTGCCTGTGTGCGCCTCGCCCGTCTACCTGGGCCAGAACTGCGCCATCGTCAACCTGGCCGCCTCCAGCCAGGCCTACGCCTACATCATGCTGCCGGCCGGCGCCACCAATGTGCACCTGGCCACCAGCGGCGGCAGCGGCGACGTCGACCTGTACGTGGCGCTGGACCGCTACCCGACAGCCACCTCGTACGACGTGGCCTCGGCCGGCAGCGGCAACGCGGAAAGCGTGACGCTGGCGCCGCCCGTCAGCGGCCACTGGTACTACGTGCTGCTCAAGGCCAGGCAGCCGTTCAGCGGCGTGAGCCTGAGCGCCACCTACGATTGAGGCGGCGCCGGCCCCGCGCGCGCAGCTGTGCGCGGGGCCGTTTACGGATTCCGTATAATGGCGTTTGTAGCGTGGGTGGCGTGCCCGCGGCGCCTGGCTTGCATGACAATGTTGTCTATACAAGTCAATGACTACTGTCATGCCATCTGCTTAAATAATGGGCAACAAACCGTGGTATCGATAGTGCAGTGTTGAAGGTCTCCCAATCCGCGTAATTGCGCTCCAGGCGCGACAGGCTGGTCATTCTCTCCAAAATCCACACTTTATTTCCCCGGCTTGCAGCCAGTCCCAGTCAGCCATCCGGCCTGTTGCCGGATCGCTACTAGTATGTTGGCGTTTGGCAACTGTATGCATTTCATTTAATTATTTTCATCCAACATTTCCTGCCCTCGGGCAGGGTGAAAAACCCGTGCGCAGATGAGGTAGCACATTCACAATCTTCTATAAGTATCTAATTTCTCAATACATTTTTATGCGAGCTCGCTTCAAGGAAGTACGCTAAGTCCTTAATTTCATTAATAAAATCCCTGTTTCGCTTGGGCGAAAGCGCTTGACCACCCATCTTCCATCCTCTAAAGTGGGCATCTGTGTGAAAAAGTGTCTTTTTGTGGGATTTTCCACCCGACTTAGCGGCGGGGGGAGATGCAGCGAAAGATGGCAATTTCCACTCCGCTAATTAATCAGAGGTCAAAAGGTAACCCCCGTGTTTCAAGGCGCGTCCGCAATCAGTCTCGATGCCAAAGGCAGGATGTCCATCCCTGCCAAGCACCGTGACGCGCTGGCCATCCAGTGCGAAGGCCGCCTCACGCTGACCAAACACCCGGACGGCTGCCTGCTGTTCTTCCCCCGCCCCGTGTGGGAAAACCACCGCGAACAGATCGCCGCCTGGCCCATGTCGGCCCGGGCCTGGCAACGCATCTTCCTCGGCAACGCCTGCGACGTCGAACTCGACAGCGCCGGCCGCGTGCTCATTTCGCCCGAACTGCGCAACGCCGTGGGGCTGTCGCGCGAGATCATGATGATCGGCATGGGCAGCCATTTTGAAATCTGGGATGCCGCCAAACTGGCGGAAAAAGAGCAGCAGGCGATCGAAGCCGGCACTCCCGATGTCCTCGCCAACTTCTCTTTCTAAGGCTCCGCAATGACGATAACGGCGGTGCCGGAATTTCAGCATCGTACGGTGCTGCTAGACGAAGCGGTCGACGCGCTGGACCTGACGGGCGCGCGCGCCAATGGGGTCTACGTGGACGGCACCTTCGGCCGTGGTGGCCACAGCCGCCTGATCCTGTCGCGCCTGGGCGCGGGCGCCCGCCTGGTCGCCTTCGACAAGGACCCGCAAGCCATCGCCACGGCCGAACAGGTGGCCGACCCCCGCTTCACCATCGTGCACGACAGCTTCGCCACCATGCGCGCGGCGCTGGCCGAACGGGGCGTGGACCAGGTGGACGGCATCCTGCTCGACCTGGGCATCTCGTCGCCGCAGGTGGACGACGCGGCGCGCGGCTTCAGCTTCCGCAACGACGGCCCGCTCGACATGCGCATGGATACC
>JAZJZQ010000014.1:0-4074 GCA_040389625.1 Pseudomonadota bacterium
GCCAGCATCACGCCGAAGAAGCTGGCCAGGTAGTCCGTCCCGGTCGGCAGCATCAGCGCCACCGTCTGGCGCGGCAGCAGCCCATGGCCGGCCAAGCCGGCGGCGACCTCGCGCGCTGCCTCCAGCAAGTCGCGATAACGCAAGGGATGCTCGCCATGCCGGTCGTCGTGCAGCACGATATGCACCTGGTCGGGTTGGTGGGCCGCTTGCCATTCGAGCACTTCCAGCAAGGTCTGGGCCTGGTCAGGCAACGGGGCCGAGCGGGCAGCCGCCAGGTCGATGGCGGCCGGAGCCTCGACGGTGACGCCGGCGGCTTGGCCCAGCAGGGGAAGCAAGTCCGCTGCGTTGTCAGCTTCCGACAACGCTTCGGGCGGCAGTTCCACGTCGAATGCATTGCCGACCCGCTGCATCAGTTCGACCCGCGCCAGACTGTCGAAGCCCAGCTCGCGTTCAAATGAACTGTGGAGCGTGGGCTGGCTGGCTTGTTGCGGATGGACCTCGGCCGCAAATTCCCCGATCAGCGCAAGCAGGCGGGCCGCCGCGTCGGCGCCCACCGGTTGCGCCGGCGCGCTCTTGCCCGATGTCGTCCCGCTATCGATACCCATAGCTACGCCTCCACCGTTGGAAGTGTGCCAGGATGGCCGCCCCTCACTGCGGCGCCGTGAGGACCGCGTTGCAGATGCGACGAGCGGTCAAGGGCATCGGCATGGAACAGGAAAAACCGCTATTGATGCTGGCATAGCCTGGATCATACGCGCGTCAGGGGAGGGCGGCTCACGGTTATATCTTCTTGACCAGCTGGTCGATCATTTTCATCTGGCGCTCGTTGCGCTCGCTGTAGCGATCGGTCAGGTAGCCGGTGCGGCCCCGCAGCAGCAAGGTCATCTTGAACAGCTCTTCCATCACATCCACCACGCGGTCGTAATAGGCGGAGGGCCGCATGCGTCCGTTGTCGTCGAATTCCTTGTACGCCATCGGCACCGACGACTGGTTGGGGATGGTGAACATCCGCATCCAGCGCCCCAGCAGGCGCAAGGTATTGACCACGTTGAACGACTGCGAACCGCCGCACACCTGCATCACGGCCAGGGTGCGGCCCTGGCTGGGACGCAGGGCGCCCTGTTCCAGCGGTATCCAGTCGATCTGGTTCTTCATGACGGCCGTCACGGCTCCATGCCGCTCGGGACTGCACCAAACCTGGCCCTCGGACCACAGGCACAGCTCGCGCAACTCGAGCACCTTGGGATGGGTCTCGGGCACGCTGCCGACCATCGGCAATTCCATCGGATCGAAAATCTTGACCTCGGCGCCGAAGTGCGTGAGGATGCGCGCCGCTTCGTACGTCAGGAAGCGACTGAACGAGCGCTCGCGCAGCGAACCATACAGCAGCAGGATGCGGGGCGGATGGGACAGGTCGCCTTGTTGCCCCAGCTTGTCCAGGTCGGGCAGGTCCAGCAGTTCGACGTTGATGTTGGGCAGATCGGCTATCGTCATCACGCGCTCGCTTTGTCAGGTACGGCGGAGCCGGCAGTTGCCCGCTCGCCAGATGGGATGGTGGCGGCAGTCGCCTCGGCTGGTGCCGCCGGATAGAGCCAGCAGAACAGGACGGTCGCCATGGCGGCGCCGGCCAGCTGGGCAAGGATGAAGCCAGGTGCGTCGACAGGGCGGATGCCGGCGAAAGTGTCGGTCGCGGCGCGCGCCAGCGTCACGGCCGGATTGGCGAATGAGGTGGAGGATGTGAACCAGTAGGCCGACGTGATGTAGGCCGCCACCGCAAACGGCGTGACGGCAGGGCGGCTACGCGAACAGCCGATGATGACGGCAACCAGGCCAAAGGTCGCCACGCATTCGCTCCACCACTGGGCCGGTCCGGTGCGCACGTGCTGGGACGCGAAGAACAGCGGCTCGCCGAACATGCCGTGCGCCGCCGCCACGCCGGCAAACGCGCCGGCCAGCTGCGCCAGGATATAGGGCAGCACGTCGCGCGCGCACAGCTTGCGCTGCCATGCCTCCGACAAGGTCACGACGGGGTTGAAATGGGCGCCCGAGATGGCGCCGAACATCAGGATCAAGGCCACCAGCCCGGCGCCGGTCGCCAGCGCGTTGGCCAGCAGCGCGATGGCCACATTACCGCCGGCCAGCCGTTCAGCCATGATGCCGGACCCGACAACCACGGCCAGCAGCAGCGCCGTGCCCAGGCCTTCGGCCACGATGCGTCGGGCGAGCGTCATGCCAGGGCTCCAATGCGGTCCAGTTCAGCCTTCATGCGGGCGCAGTCGCCCTGCAGTTCCGTCAGTGGCAGCGCCAGGAACGCCTCGATGCGGTGGCGCAAGGTGCGGTAGGCCGCCATGAACGCCGCATCGATTTCCGCGTCGGTGCCGGTGGCGTGGGCCGGGTCTTCCACACCCCAGTGGGCGCGCAGCACCGGGCCAAGGTAGGCCGGACAGGTTTCACCGGCGGCATTGCCGCACACAGAAATGACGATATCGGGCGTGACCGGCAAGTCTTCCCATGATTTGCTGTAATAGCCTTCGCAGGCGATGCCTTCGCGTTGCAGCAGGGCGAGCGAGCGCGGATGCACGTAGCCGGCTGGCTTGCTGCCGGCGCTGATGGCGTGCCAACCGGCCGGCGCCAGGTGGTTGAAGGTGGCTTCGGCCAGGATGGAACGGCACGAATTGCCGGTACAGAGCATCAATACGTTCATATCAGATTCCTTGTGGGATGGTGGAGTTCAGGCGCAGCCCTTGCCGGAAGGCGCAGGCGGGCAAGCGGACGGCACGGCACATGGCGCGCCGCCGCAGCAGTTATCGGTAAGAAAGGAGAGCACGCCGCCCATGGTGTCGAAGTTGGCGCTGTAGATGATGTAGCGGCCATCCTGCCGGGCGGTGATCAATCCGGCGTGCGTGAGTTCCTTCAGGTGGAACGACAGCGACGACGGTGCGATATCGAGCTGCTCGGCGATCTTGCTGGCTGCCAATCCGGCCGGCCCGGCTTGCACCAGCAGCCGGAATGCAGCCAGGCGCGATTCCTGCGCCAGGGCAGCCAGGGCGGTGATGACTTGTTTGGTATCCATGCTGGGCGGTGGTTATTGAAGTGGTGCAATGATACGACATTTCGAAGATTATCGAAATGTCGTGACGTGGCGATGACATAGGGTTTTTTTGGCCGTTGGGTGCGACCAGGGGGCGCGACCGGCCGGTTCGGGGCACGGATCGGGCCGTCAATGGACAGCGTCATTGATTTGCCTCTACACGCGCTCGGATGCCCATCGATTCAGTATCGTTGTTACAGAGTGAGTATTTCTGCTGGCCATCATTGCACTATATTGACTGGCGGCCGACGGTTCGCATGTGCCCGCCGGTTTGGTCCAGAGACATCCAACTCCAGGGAAAGGTGATCCTATGAGCGGTATCTACATCCATTCGACCAGCGCCATACACGCGATACTCAGGTCCGGCGTGTTGCTGGGTTCCACCAAAGAGATGCAAAAGACGGGCGCCAGCGCGGCGGATTTGGGTTTGCAAGACAACCAATTGCATACGCTGTTTGTCGAATGGCGGGTGAACAATCTTGCCGAATCAGTTTCGAGGATAGGCGCCGCCAAGGGCGACATCCGCGGCGTGCTGGTATTCAAGGACCCGCAAGGGGTGATGGGCAATTATGGCGGCTATCCGGCCGTTTTCGGCGCCAGGGTGCCGCTCACCAATTTGGCGCTGCGCGGGATCGTGGTGGCCCAGGAAGACATGCAGGCCAGGAATATGAGCTGGGAGAGCCTGCGCGGGCTTGTGCGGCCGTACGTGGGATCCACGTTTGCGTCCGATGTGGAAGAGATTTCCAAAATTAAGGATGGGACCTATATTTCGGAGTTCCTGTTGAGCGCGTCGAACAGCGGGGCGTTCTTTTGAGGAATGGGCCCTCCAGCATGGCGACATGTGGCGAACTGGCCTAGGCGATGCGTAATTGCCCTGGTATCGCCGGTGGTTTTGATCTCCTGAAGCGCCGACAAAATTTTCGGGTCGCCAAAAGCGCTTGACCTTACCGTCGTGGGAAGGTGTATCCTTGCAGCGCTTGTCA
>JAZJZQ010000015.1:0-7588 GCA_040389625.1 Pseudomonadota bacterium
CTGACCCCAACAGCTTTATTCTTGCGTTGCCGGCGCCGGTTCCTGCGGCATGGCCGGCAGGCCGAAGATCTGGCGGTAGCTGGCGTAGAACGAGCAGTGCAGCAGCACCGTCAGGATCACGGACAGCGGCAGCAGCACCAGCAGGGCGGCCTGGCTGCGGCCCATCACCAGCAGCACCACTTCGCTCACCGTGGCGCTGATGGCGAACCAGCCCAGCGCGAATACGATGAAGGCCTTCAACGCGCGCAGCACGGCGAAAAAGCTGAAGAAGATCGCCTTCCCCAGCGCCATCTTCTGCCAGTAGATCAGTGGCGCGGCAAAGCAGAACGCCATCGCGGCCGGGATGTAGACGGCGCAGGCCAGCAGCATGGCACCGCCCAGGTTGGCGTCCTTCAGTTGCTTGGCCGTGTCGCTGTTGGCTTCTATCTGTCCCGTGATCAGCTGGAACAGCACGCCGTCGTCGGCCAGCGCCGAGGCGCCCAGGGCCAGGGCGGCAGCGCCCAGGTACAGCACACCCAGTTTCAGCAGCGTGCCCACGGCCGGCTTCTGGAAGCCCGTCAGCAAGCGAGCCGGCACGATGCGCTTGCCCTGGTCGATGTCGAGGCAGGCCTGCATGAAGGCGACCGAAAACACGGGGATCAGGATCAGGGGCATGAACTGCCCCAGCAGCGGCACCACGCTGGCCAGCAGCGAGATCAGCATGGAGCCGAGCAGCAGCGTCGACAGCGCGGCCGGCTGCTGGCGGAACAGGAGCACGCCCTGCTTGACCCACAGCCAGCCGGTACTTGCGGGCAGCTTGTTCATCAGTACAGGCCCGGCGCAGGAGTGGCGATGCGCTCGCGCAGGATGCGTTCGAAATGCGCGGGGTCGTGCGGGGTGAGCATTTCCGCTTCGCGCGGCTGGTAGAAGTCGTACAGGCGCGACAGCCAGAAACGCAGCGCGGCCGCGCGCAGCATCGGTTGCCAGGCCGTCTGTTCGGCGGCCGTGAACGGGCGCACGGCGTGGTAGGCGTCCAGCATCGCGCGCACGCGGGCCGGGTCCAGCACGCCCGTGTCGAGGTCTATGCACCAGTCGTTGACGGTGACGGCCACGTCGAACAGCCAGGTATCGCAGCCGGCGAAGTAGAAGTCGAAGAAGCCCGTCAGGCGCTCACCGTCGAACATGACGTTGTTGCGGAACAGGTCGGCGTGTACGGGGCCTTGCTGCAGCTGGCGGTAGGTGTCGCAACCGGCGAACGCCTCCTGGAAGTGCATCTCGGCCCGCAGCAGGTGGGCGTTTTCGTCCGACAGGTAGGGCAGCACTTGCGGCGTCGTCTCGTTCCACCACGCCAGGCCGCGCAGGTTGGGCTGCTGCAGCGGATAGTCCAGCCCGGCCAGGTGCATGCGCGCCAGCATGGCGCCCACGGCCGCGCAATGGACCGGTTGCGGGTCCATCTGCGAGCGGCCTTCGAGCTTGCTGACGATGGCGGCCGGCTTGCCGTGCAGCGATGCGAGCAGCTCGCCCGTGGTGGTGGCCACGGGGGCCGGCACCAGCACGCCACGGGCGGCCAGGTGGTCCATCAGGCGCAGGTAGAACGGCAGCTGTTCGAACGACAGGTTCTCGAAGATGGTCAGCACGTACTCGCCGCGCTCCGTCGTCAGGAAGAAATTGCTGTTTTCAATGCCGGACGCGATGCCTTTCAGTGCAAGCGCCTTGCCGAGGGGGAATTGCTGGATCCACTGGCCGATATCGTCCAGGGTGACCGGGGTAAAAACTGCCATGAGGGTACGGGATGAGGTTCGGTGGGCGCGCCCTGTCTTGAAACAGGGCACGGCGGACATGCCTGGCTTATTGCTTGGCAGGCGGCGGTGGCGGCGGCACGCTGGTGTCGGCCGCTTCTTCTTCCGGGGTTTTCTTCTTTTTCTTGCCGATGTCAAATTCCATCACGGTCCACTGGGGGCCGCGGTTGGCGCTGCCCAGGGCGTCGCCCGGCAGCGCGCTGCCGACCGGATTGTTGGGCTTGACCGTGTAGGTGCTCTTGCCGCTCTTGACCTTCGCTTCGGTCACGCGGCCACCTTCGCGCTTTTCGGTGATCTTCTTTTCAGCAGCCGGCTTGGCGTTGACCGTGATCGGGTCGTCCGCCACTTCCTCGATTTTTTCGAGCTTGGGCGGGTTGCTGGCGGCCGGCGTCTGGGCGCCGGCCGCGCCCACATGCGCGCAAAGCGCCAGAAGAAGGACTTGCCAGAGGGTGGAGGTGCGCATCATGGTGGGTTTCGCCTGTTAAAACGGTATGAATACAGTATGAGAACCCATTGTAACAAACAGACACGCTTAGCTGTTTTTAAAGCGTCGTTTCCTGCCGGGACAGGGTGGTTCGGCTGTTGTTTTGTTGTCGTTGTGTAAATAGTGCAAGCTTGGCGAATGGGGCCCCCAAAGTCTGCGATAATGCCCCTTTCGCGCGCGCGCGACCCTTTTTTTTCGGCATTATGCACAAGACTCTGCTGTTAGTTGACGGTTCCAGTTACCTCTACCGCGCCTTCCACGCGCTGCCCGATTTGCGCAGCCCGGACGGCCACCCCACCGGCGCCATGCACGGCATGGTCAACATGCTGCGCCGGCTGCGGGCCGACTATCCGGCCGCCTACATCGCCTGCGTGTTCGACGCCAAGGGCAAGACCTTCCGCGACGACCTCTATCCCGAGTACAAGGCCACGCGCGCCTCGATGCCGGACGACCTGCGGCTGCAGATCGAACCGATCCACGAAGCCGTCAAGGCCATGGGCTGGCCCATCCTGATGGTGGAAGGGGTGGAGGCGGACGACGTGATCGGCACCCTGGCCGTACAGGCGGCGCAGGCCGGCATGGACGTGGTGGTGTCGACCGGCGACAAGGACCTGGCCCAGCTGGTCAACGAGCGCGTCATGCTGATCAACACCATGAGCAACGAGAAGCTGGACCAGGCCGGCGTGCTGGCCAAGTTCGGCGTGCCGCCCAACCGCATCATCGACTACCTGACCCTGATCGGCGACACGGTCGATAACGTGCCCGGCGTGCACAAGTGCGGCCCCAAGACGGCCCTCAAGTGGCTGACCCAGTATGACAGCCTCGATGGCGTGATGGCCAACGCGGCCAGCGTGGGCGGCGCCGTGGGCGAGAACTTGCGCCAGGCGCTGGAATGGCTGCCGCGCGGGCGCGAGCTGATCACCGTCAAGACGGATTGCGACCTGTCGGGTCACATGAGCACCATCGCCGAATCGCTGGCCGCGCGGCCGGAAGATGTCGATACGCTGCTGGCCTTCTTCACCAAGTACGGCTTCAAGACCCTGCAGCGCGAACTGGGCGCGGCCAGCGGCAAGGCCGCCCCGGCCGGCGCCGGCGCTGCTGCTGCCGTGGTGACGGCCGCGATCAGCGCCACGGCCGACATGTTCGCCGAAGCGCCGGCCGAGCTGCGCTACGAAATGGTGCTGACCGAGGCCCAGCTGGCGCACTGGCTGGCCGTGATCGACACCGCCGCCCTGACGGCCGTGGATACGGAAACGACGTCGCTGGAGCCGATGACGGCGCAGCTGGTCGGCATTTCCCTGTCGGTGGAGCCGGGTGTGGCCTGCTACATTCCCGTGGCCCACAGCTACGCGGGCGTGCCCGAGCAGCTGTCGCGCGAGCACGTGCTGGCGCGCCTGAAGCCGTGGCTGGAAGATGAGCACAAACCCAAGGTCGGCCAGAACCTCAAGTACGACAGCCACATCTTCGCCAACCACGGCGTGCAGCTGCGCGGCATCGTGCACGACACGCTGCTCGAATCGTACGTGTTCGAGTCGCACCGCACGCACGACATGGACAGCCTGGCGCTGCGCCACCTGAACGTGACCACCATTCCCTTTGTCGACGTATGCGGCAAGGGCGCCAGCCAGATCACCTTCGACCAGGTGGAGCTGGGCCGCGCCACGGCCTACGCGGCCGAAGACGCCGACATCACGCTGCGCCTGCACCAGAGCATGATAGGCAAGGTGGAAGGGGACGAGAAGCTGAACCACATCTACCGCGCCATCGAACTGCCGACGGCCGTGGTGCTGCAGAAGATCGAGCGCAACGGCGTGATGATCGATGCCGGCCTGCTGGCCACCCAGTCGGCCGAACTGGGCGCGCGTGTGGCGGAACTGGAGCTGAAGGCGCACGAGCTGGCCGAGCAGCCGTTCAACCTCGGTTCGCCCAAGCAGATCGGCGAGATCTTCTTTGAAAAACTCAAGCTGCCGGTGGTGAAGAAGACCCCGAGCGGCGCCCCGTCCACGGACGAGGAAGTGCTGCAGAAGCTGGCCGAGGACTATCCGCTGCCCAAGGTGCTGCTGGAGTACCGCAGCCTGTCCAAGCTCAAGTCCACCTACACGGACAAGCTGCCCAAGATGATCAACGCCCAGACGGGCCGGGTCCACACCAACTACGCCCAGGCCGTGGCCGTGACGGGCCGGCTGGCCTCCAACGACCCCAACCTGCAGAACATCCCGATCCGCACCAAGGAAGGGCGCCGCATCCGCGAAGCGTTCGTGGCGCCGGCCGGCAGCCATATCGTGTCGGCCGACTATTCGCAGATCGAGCTGCGCATCATGGCCCACATCTCGGGCGACGAGAACATGCTGCGCGCCTTTGCCGAAGGGGTGGACATCCACCGCGCCACGGCCGGCGAGATCTTCGGCGTGCCGGCGGCGGACGTATCGAGCGAACAGCGGCGCTACGCCAAGGTGATCAACTTCGGCCTGATCTACGGCATGAGCGCGTTCGGCCTGGCGGCCAACCTGGGCATCGAGCGGGGCGCGGCGCAAAGTTATATCGACCGCTATTTCGCCCGCTTCGCCGGCGTCCGGCAGTACATGGAGGACACGCGCCAGCAGGCCAAGGCGCGCGGCTACGTGGAGACGGTGTTCGGCCGCCGCCTGTGGCTGCCCGAGATCAATTCGCCCAACGGCCCGCGCCGCCAGGGCGCGGAACGGGCCGCCATCAACGCGCCCATGCAGGGCACGGCGGCCGACCTGATCAAGCTGGCCATGATCGCCGTGCAGGGCTGGCTCGAGCGCGACGGCCTGCAAACGAAGATGATCATGCAGGTGCACGACGAACTGGTGCTGGAAGTGCCGGACGCGGAACTGGCGCTGGTACGCGAGCAGCTGCCGCGCCTGATGGCCGGCGTGGCCGCGCTGAAAGTACCGCTGACGGCCGAAGTGGGCGTCGGCAAGAACTGGGACGAGGCGCACTGACACGCGGCGCATCGGTAACAGGGTAGCAAATGGCGGGCGCCCACAAGGTGCCCGTGTGGAGACGTAAAACAAAACGAGGAGACATATGAAAGATCTGGTACAAGATGCTGCAAGTCTGCTGTCGAAAACCACGTTGTCGGACGGCGTGGACCGTCGCGACTTCCTGAAAGCTGCACTGGGCACGGGCTTTGCCGTGGCCGCCATGCCGGTGATGGCGCAAAACGTCATCAAGACCGATACCGTCGGCCTGACGGCCGGCACCATCCACCTCAACGTGAACGGGCAGACCGTGCCCGTCTACCGCGCCCAGCCCGAGGGCAAGAGCAACCTGCCCGTGATCGTGGTGGTGTCCGAGATCTTCGGCGTGCACGAGCACATCGCCGACGTGGCGCGCCGCTTCGCCAAGCTCGGTTACCTGGCGCTGGCGCCGGAACTGTTCGTGCGCCAGGGCGACCCCAGCAAGGCGGCCACCATCGCCGACCTGCAGCGCGACATCATCGCCAAGACGCCGGACCAGCAGGTCATGGGCGACATCGACGCCACGCTGGCCTGGGCCAAGGCCAACGGCGGCAATCCGGACAAGATGGGCATTACCGGCTTCTGCTGGGGCGGCCGCATCGCGTGGATGTACGCGGCCCACAACCCGCAGCTCAAGGCGGCCGTGGCCTGGTATGGCCGCCTGGTGGGCGAAGCGAACGCCATGATGCCGACCTATCCGATCGACATCGCGCCCTCGCTCAAGGTGCCCGTGCTGGGCCTGTACGGCTTGAAGGACACCGGCATCACCCAGGATTCCATCGCCCGCATGAAGGAAGCGCTGGCCCGGGCCGGCAACAAGTCGGTGTTTGTCGTGTACCCCAATTCGGGCCACGCCTTCCACGCCGACTACCGCCCCAGCTACGTGGAGGCGGACGCCAAGGACGGTTTCGCGCGCGCCATCGCGTGGTTCCGCGACCATGGCGTGATGTAAGCGCGAGCGCGCCGATTGCCGCCATTTGGCGGGAATTCGGTGGAAGTTCGGCCGGAATTCGGCAAATAAGCGGGCTGGGCGGTAAAATACCGTCCGGCCCGCGCCGCTTGCAGGCTGCGGCTGGCGCCGGGTCCCTGCCAAAAGAGGTTCAAAATCGATTCGACACTCATCTCCATCCTGCTGGCCACCACGGTCGCCGGCGTCGTCAGCATCACGGCCGCTGCCATCTTTTCGTTCACGCTGCTGTCGAAGGTGGTCGAGCGCATGGTCAGCCTGTCGGTCGGCATCATGCTGTCCACGTCACTGCTGCATGCGTTGCCGGAGGCGTTCGAATCGCAGGCCGATGCGCGCAGCCTGTTCGCCACCCTGCTGGGCGGACTGCTGGCGTTCTTCATGCTGGAAAAGCTGGCCATCCTGCGCCACTCGCACCACCACGAGGGCGACGGCCACCATCACCACCATGGGCACGACAAGCGCGAGGCGGGCAAGGCCGGCTGGATGATCCTGGTCGGCGACGGCATGCACAACTTCACCGACGGCATCCTGATCGCGGCGGCCTTCCTGGCCAATCCCGAGCTGGGGCTGGTGACGGGCCTGGCCATCATCGCGCACGAGATACCGCAGGAGATCGGCGACTTCATCGTGCTGCTCAACGCCGGCTTCACGCGCACCCGGGCCTACGTCTACAACCTGCTGTGCAGCCTGATGGCGATCGGCGGCGGGGTGCTGGGCTACTTCATGCTGGACCGCGCCAGCGGCATGATTCCGTACGTGCTGGTGTTTGCCTCGTCCGGTTTCATCTACATCGCCGTCAGCGACCTGATGCCGCAGATGCAGCGCCGGGCTACCCTGCGCGAGACGGTGCCGCAAGTGCTGCTGATCGCCGTGGGTGTAGGCATCGTGCTGTTCCTCACGCACGGGCATTAAAGAAGTAATTCGGCCTGCGGTATGATTGAGGCTTGGTCAATTGCGTGCTGTGATAGCCATGGGGACCATGAAAAAGAAGGCAAGGGCGGAATTTGAATCGTTGTCCGCTGATCAGATGCTAAGGTTGCAACGCTTGGCTGACTTGGCCAAGGTGCGCCCGGAAGACGTGTGGCTGGATGTGTGGCGGTACGGATGGGATGACGTGGAAGATTCCATCTCGGCCGAACTTGAAGCACAGGAGTATTTCAAGACCAACCCTGGCATTCCGCATGCTGAAGTGATGGCCGAGGCATGGGAAATTATCGCCCAATCCGGCAAACGAAAACGTGAAGGGCGCTGAGCTCAGGTTGGAAGGTCTGCCATAGCTGCGCCAGACCCGGCACCAGCCGGGCCAGCACGACCCTCCCTACTTACGCCTCGCCCGTCGCCACCGGCCGCGCCGGGTCGGCGCACCATTCGCTCC
>JAZJZQ010000016.1:0-10790 GCA_040389625.1 Pseudomonadota bacterium
TGAAAGTAGGTTATCGTCAGGCTAGTTATATGAAAAAACCCCGCTAGTGATCTAGCGGGGTTTTTTTTCGTCCATCCCCAATCTGTCGTTCTGCCTAGCCATAAAAAAGCGCTTCATGAAGAAGCGCTTCTTGTCCTGCCCGCCGTTGCCGGCCGTCAGACACCCCAGATGATGTCCTGACCTTCCCGTTTGGCGTTGCGCAGCATTTCCAGCAGGGGGAATGCCCGCGTCGCAAAGCCGACGCGCAGCTTGTTTTCGGGCAACTCGCCGTTCTCTTCCTGCTCGGGCGTATGGACCTCATGCTCCGCATCCACTTCCGGATGCAGTTTGCTCAGCGCGACCTCATGTTCCAGGACAGATAATGCTTGGGCGGCTTCTGCCGCCGTGATCACCCCGCGGGTGGGACTCTTATGTAACAGGTCGAGGATGCGCTGTGCATGTTCCTGATACATCATTACTTCAGGCAACGATTTGGATTTGAATGTGATCAGCATAAGCACTTTCCGAGTCTTGTTGTTTACAACGATAACATGACTTGTCCGTTCGCATACATCAACATCAACGTTTTGACAAACCACTCCCGGTCAGGCAAACATCAGGCCACGAGGCGGATTTTGCAAGACGATACAACTTTGTTGCCGCTCGCGCTCACTTGTTAGTTTAGTTTAAAGGAGCTCATGAAGGTGTCAACTGTGTCGCGAACGACATGCTTTTCCCTACCCATGATGATGACCTGGTAAATCCTGCTGTCCTTGGCAATGAAATGACCGATCAGCAACATCGTTTCTCCATTCTGCGCTCCTTTTGCCTCGACTTCCACCATGGTTTGCTGGCCGGCCGGGCTGCCCGTGCCGGATGAGGTGGTGGTCGTCTTGTCCGAGACGAGGGCGGCGCCGATATTGTTGACCAGCGCCGTCTTCATGGCGGCCAGCGCCGCCTGCGCCATGGCCGCATCGGCCAGCTTGGCGCTGCCCACGGCAAACGATACGCCGTCCACTTCGGCGGCCGTCATCGTCATGCTCACTTCCTGGCCATTCAGTGTAATGGTGCGGGTCTGGCTGGCCGGCTTGCCCGGAAACAGGACGGCATAGGGGGCATCGCTGCTGCGGTAGTCGCGCCAGTCATATTTAGGGCTGCAGGCAGAAAGCACGCCGGCGGCCAGCAGCGTCGTCAGGAGGAGGGGGAGGGAGAATTTTCGCATGTCCGATGGTAGCAGGGCGCGCGCCGCCCATGCAATCGCAAACACGACATTCAGCACTGGCGCAGCGCGCGCCGGTACTGGATGGCTTCGCTGACGTGCACTTCCCGGATGGCGCCGCCACCATCGAGGTCCGAAATGGTGCGTGCCACCCGCAGGATGCGATGGTAAGCCCGGCCCGACCAGTGAAAACGCTTCATTGAGGTGCGTAGCAGCAGCTCGGAAGCGCGGTCGAGCTTGCATAACTGGTCGATCTCGCGCGTGGTCAGTTGCTGGTTGCTCTTGTTCTGGCGCCGCAATTGCCGTTGGTAGCCCTGTTCCACCCTGGCCATGATGGTGGCCGACGACTCGCCTTCCGCCTCGGCGGCCAGGACTTCCGCCTCCACCGCTCCCACCTCGATCTGCATGTCGATGCGGTCCAGCAGCGGGCCCGAGATCCGGTTCTGGTAGCGCGCGATGGCGTCCTGCGCGCAATGGCAAGTGCCGGCCGGATGGCCGAGATAGCCGCAAGGGCAGGGATTCATGGCCGCGATCAGCTGGAACCGGGCTGGAAAATCGGCCTGGCGGGCGGCCCGGGAAATGGTGATGCGGCCCGACTCCATCGGTTCGCGCAGCACTTCCAGCACGCGGCGGTCGAACTCGGGCAGTTCGTCGAGGAACAGCACGCCGCAGTGGGCCAGCGAGATTTCGCCGGGACGGGGCACGCTGCCGCCGCCCACCAGGGCGATGCCGGACGATGTATGGTGGGGCGCCCGGAACGGGCGCTGCTTCCACTGCTCGGCGCGGAATTCGCCCGTCAGCGATTGCACGGTGGCCGCTTCCAGCGCGTCGGCGTCCGTCATGGTGGGCAGCAGGCCGGGAAAGCGGCAGGCCAGCATGGTCTTGCCGGCGCCGGGCGGCCCCACCAGCAACACGCTGTGGCAACCGGCGGCCGCCACTTCCAGCACCCGTTTCGGTTCCTGCTGTCCCTTGACGTCGGCAAAATCGGGGTAGTCGCGCCTGGCAACGGGAATCTGGGGCAGATGGCGCGGCAAGGTCGCCGCCGCGTCCGTCGAGGAAAAGTGAGCGCACACTTGCAGCAACGACTGCGCCGGATGGATGACGGTGCCGCCCGCCAACGCCGCTTCGTTGGCATTGGCCTGGGGCAGGATGAAGGCGTGCTGGTTGCCCCCGCGCAGCATGGCATAGGACATGGCCAGGGCGCCGCGGATAGGCCGCAGTTCGCCCGACAGCGACAGTTCTCCCGCGAATTCATAATGGTGCAGGCGGTTGCCGGGGATCTGGCGCGAAGCGGCCAGGATGCCCAGCGCGATCGGCAAGTCGAAACGGCCCGATTCCTTGGGCAGGTCGGCCGGCGCCAGGTTGACGGTGATGCGCTGGGCCGGCATCTCGAAACCGCCATTCTGGATCGCGGCGCGCACCCGGTCGCGCGCCTCCTTGACCTCCGTTTCCGGCAGGCCGACGATGGTGAAGGAGGGCAGGCCATTGGCCAGATGCACTTCCACGCTCACTTCCGGCGCCGCCATCCCGGCCAGCGCCCGGCTTTTCAGCACAGCTAAGCTCATCGGTATCCTTGGGTGGGGAAGGGGACAGGCTGCTGAAATCGTAGGACGTTATGGCGGTGCGATATTGAGCTGCCCCAAGGGACGGAGGTGTCGCATCCATGCGACGGTCATCATGCTGTCACAAAGCGGGAGCAAGCTGGGGAAAGCAGGCGGCCTCGACGTGGGCCGCCGTGCAGCGGACCGGTGCGAGCGCCCGGTCCCGATAAGACATTACTTTTCTGCGGTCAAGCGTGCTTCCAGTTCGGCAACGCGCGCTTCCAGTGCTTCCAGCTTGCTGCGGGTCTTGGCCAGCACCTGGGCCTGTACGTCGAACTCTTCGCGGGTGACCAGGTCCAGACGGGCAAAGCCTTGCGTCATCATCGATTTGACGTTCTTTTCGATATCTTTTGCCGGCGAATTCTCGATTGCCTGGTTGATCTTGCTCTGCAAGTCATTAAAAAAAGTGTTCATGTCCATGATAGTCCTTGATGTTGTCGGCAATGCATCGCACCATTGCGGTGCATCCCGGCTTTAATATGGTGCGAATTCTGTGACAGTTGTTCCGGTCCGCGCGCGGATGCCGTCCGCTGCCCCAGCAAGCGGCACATGCTTGCCTCTTTGCTTGCCTCTTTTATAGCGCCCTTGTCCTCAACGCAAGCTGGCACGCATTCTGCTAAAGAAGGAGGGAACGTTTGTTTTTCAGCCTAAATTGTAAACCGCATCTGCTAACCAAGTTCAACCTAAAGGAAATCGTTATGAAATGCCTTACCAAGAAGCTCACTCTTGCCGCAGCGTTGACTTTAGCATTCGCTTCCATGGGCGTGGCCCGCGCGGAAGACGCGAAACCTGAGGCAAAACCGGACAATGAAATCAGCTACAACATTGGCCTGGCCAGCGATTACCGTTACCGCGGCATTTCGCAAACCCGTTTGAACCCAGCGCTGCAGGGCGGTGCGGATTATACCCACAATCCGACCGGTTTCTACGCCGGTACCTGGCTGTCGACCATCAAATGGACCAAGGATGCCGGCGGCGACGGCGACGTCGAATGGGATCTGTACGGCGGCAAGCGCGGCGAGATCGCCAAGGATATTTCCTACGACGTGGGCGGCCTGTACTACTTCTACCCATCGAACGGCCTGCACCCGAGCGCCAACACGTTCGAACTGTACGGCCAGATCAGCGCCGGCCCGTTCTCGGTCAAGTACTCGCACTCGACCACCAACCTATTCGGCGTCCCCGACAGCAAGAACAGCGGCTACCTGGACGCGACCTTCAACTATGACGTGTATGACGGCTACAACCTGAACCTGCATGTGGGCCACCAGAACGTCAAGGGCAGCGGCGCCCTCAGCTACAGCGACTACAAAGTGGGTGTGACCAAGGACTTCGGTTTCGCCTCCGTCTCGCTGGCCGCCATCTATGCCGACACGGAAGCGTACATCGCGCCGAACGGCAAGAACCTGGCCAAGACCGGCGCCGTGCTGACCATTACGAAAACCTTCTAAGCGAGACTGTCATGAAACTGATTACCGCCATCATCAAGCCGTTCAAGCTGGACGAGGTCCGCGAGGCCTTGTCGGCGATTAACGTGCAAGGCATCACCGTCACGGAAGTGAAGGGCTTCGGCCGCCAGAAAGGCCACACCGAGCTCTACCGTGGCGCCGAATATGTCGTCGATTTCCTGCCCAAGACCAAGATCGAAGCGGCCGTCGATGATGCCATCGTCGACCAGGCGATCGAAGCGATCGAAGGCGCTGCCCGCACCGGCAAGATCGGCGACGGCAAGATTTTTGTGTACAACCTGGAACAGGTCATACGTATCCGTACCGGCGAAACCGGTAACGACGCTCTCTAAGGGGAAGATTGATGAAAAAAACGATAACAACATGGCTGGCCGGAGTCACCGTCCTCTTCGCTTTGGGCGCAGCTCTGCCGGCCATGGCCGCCGATGAGGTGAAGCCTGCCGCTGCCGCACCTGCCGCCAGTGCCGCGCCCGCCGCGCCGGCGCCGGAAGCTGCCGCACCAGCCGCCGCCGCACCAGCCGCCTCGGCCGCTCCCGCCGCCGCTGCCGGCGCCGCGCCAGCCGCTGCCGCACCGGCACCGACGGCCAACAAGGGCGACACGGCCTGGATGATGACCTCCACCCTGCTCGTCATCATGATGAGCATTCCCGGCCTGGCCCTGTTCTACGGCGGCCTGGTGCGCTCCAAGAACATGCTGTCCATCCTGCTGCAAGTGTTCATGATCTTCTCCGTGATCATCGTGCTGTGGTGCATCTTCGGCTACTCGCTGGCCTTCACGGAAGGTAACGCCTTCTACGGCAAGTTCGACCGCCTGTTCCTGAACGGTATCTGGGATCCCGTCAAGGCCACCTTCTCGACGGCCGCCACCTTCAGCAAGGGCGTCGTGCTGCCGGAATTCGTCTATGTCGCATTCCAGGGCACGTTTGCCGCCATCACCTGCGGCCTGATCATCGGCGCCTTCGCCGAGCGCGCCAAGTTCACCGCCGTGCTGGCCTTCGTCGTGCTGTGGTTCATCTTCTCCTACCTGCCAATCGCCCACATGGTCTGGTTCTGGACCGGTCCGGACGCCATCAAGGACGCCGCGACCCTGGCCACTGAAACGGCCAAGGCTGGCTGGTTGTGGCAGAAGGGCGCGCTGGACTTCGCCGGCGGCACCGTGGTGCACATCAACGCCGCCGTTGCCGGCCTGGTCGGCGCCATCATGATCGGCAAGCGCGTCGGTTATGGCCGCGAATCGATGGCTCCGCACTCCCTGACCATGACCATGATCGGCGCTTCGCTGCTGTGGGTGGGCTGGTTCGGTTTCAACGCCGGTTCCGCACTGGAAGCGGGCGACGTGGCAGCACTGGCCTTCGTCAACACCCTGCTGGCTACCGCTGCGGCGGCCGTCTCCTGGCTGTTCGGCGAGTGGGTTGTCAAGGGCAAGCCATCCATGCTGGGCGCTGCGTCCGGCGCCGTGGCCGGCCTGGTGGCCATCACCCCGGCCTGCGGTTATGTCGGTCCGATGGGTGGCCTGGTGATCGGCCTGCTGGCCGGCGTGGTCTGCCTGTGGGGCGTGAACGGCCTGAAACGCCTGATCGGCGCCGACGACTCGCTGGACGTGTTCGGCGTGCACGGCGTGGGCGGCATCATGGGCGCCCTGCTGACTGGTGTGTTCGCTGCACCATCGCTGGGCGGCCAGGGCATCTTCGACTACGTCACCAACAAGATGTCGACCGACGCCTACTCCATCGTCAGCCAAGTGACCGTCCAGGCGACGGCCGTCGGCACCACCATCGTGTGGTCGGCCGTGGTCTCGGTCGTGGCTTACAAGCTGGTCGATATCGTCATCGGTCTGCGCGTGCCGGAAGAAGAGGAACGCGAAGGCCTGGACATCACCAGCCACGGCGAATCGGCCTACCACGCCTGATCCGCGGCAATCCATACGGCCCGCCGCTGGCGGGCCTGAGCAAGGCGCCTCCCCAAAGAGGCGCCTTTTTTCGTTATTGGGGGTTTAAAAAGGCAATATTGCCCCGATTTGGTATAGTTGCACGGTAATATAGGTGGTTCAGCGTGCCTGGAGGGTCGTCCTCCCGCATCAATTAAGGAAGTGATCATGGTTCCCCATCTCGTTACGGCCCTGACCGGACCGCTGCTAGATCTAGAAGAAAAAATCCTGGCCGCCACGCCGGCCATCGAGCGCTGGTTCCGTCTCGAGTGGCAGGAACATACGCCGCCGTTCTATTGCTCGGTGGACTTGCGCAATGCCGGCTACAAGCTGGCCCCCGTCGACACCAACCTGTTCCCCGGCGGCTTTAACAACCTGGCCACGGAAATGCTGCCGCTGTCGGTGCAGGCCGCCATGGCCGCCATCGACAAGTATTGCCCGGACGCCCGCAACCTGTTGCTGATCCCCGAGGTGCATGCGCGCAGCCCCCATTACCTGCAGAACGTGGCGCGGCTGATGCAGATCTTCCGCCAGACGGGGCTGCACGTGCGGCTCGGTTCGCTCTCGCCCGAGATCACCGAGCCCACGCCGCTGGCTCTGCCCGACGGCAACATGCTGGTGATCGAACCTCTCGTGCGTTCGGCCAACGGCCGCCGCCTGGGCCTGAAGGATTTCGACCCGTGCACCATTTTGCTCAACAACGACCTGTCGGCCGGCATCCCGGACATCCTGCAGAACATCCACGAGCAAAGCCTGCTGCCACCCCTGCACGCGGGCTGGGCCCTGCGCCGCAAGAGCAACCATTTCGCCGCCTACGACGAAGTGGCCAAGAAGTTCGGCAAGCTGATCGGGGTCGACCCGTGGATGCTCAATCCCTTCTTCGCCAAGTGCGGCGAAGTGAATTTCCAGACGGGCGAGGGCGAGGATTGCCTGATCGCCAACATCGACACCCTGCTGGCCAAGATCCGCAAGAAGTACAAGGAATACGGCATCAAGGACCAGAAGCCGTTCGTCATCGTCAAGCCCGACGCGGGCACCTATGGCGCCGGCATCCTGACCATCAAGGATTCGGCCGAGATCAAGCAGCTCACCGCCCAGCAGCGCGAGCGCCTGTCCATCGTCAAGGATGGCAAGACCGTCACCGACATCATCATCCAGGAAGGCGTGCCCACCTTCGAGAGCATCAAGGATGCCGTGGCCGAACCCGTGGTCTACATGATAGACCGCTACGTGGTGGGCGGCTTCTACCGCGTGCATGCGGAAAAGGGCGTGGACCAGAACCTGAACGCGCCCGGCTCCCAGTACGTGCCGCTGGCGTTCGCCCAGCAGCATGCCGTGCCCGACCTGAAGGCCAAGCCCGGCACGGCCGCGCCCAACCGTTTCTACGTATACGGCGTGGTAGCGCGGCTGGCGCTGCTGGCCGCGTCGCTGGAAATGGAACGCACCGACCCGAACCCGGAAGTGTATTGAACGGGCCGTTTGCGGGGGGCGCGCACGGCCAAGTGCGCTTGTCGGCTAAAATCAGGCATTACCCAGAATGGAAACGCCCATGAAAATCGCATTCCTCGCCGATCCCCTGGCCAGCTTCAAGACCTACAAGGATTCCACCTACGCCATGATGGCGGAGGCGGCCGCCCGCGGCCACACCGTCTACGCCTTCGAGCAGAAGGACATGGCGCTCGACGGCGGCACCGTGTACGCCACCGCGGCCCGCATCACGCTCACGGGCGACGCCCACGACTGGTTCCGCGCCGACCTGCACCACGAGGCGGCCCTGACCTCGTTCGACGCCGTCATCCAGCGCAAGGATCCGCCGTTCGACATGGAGTACATCTACGGCACCTATCTGCTGGAGCTGGCCGAGCGCCAGGGCGCGCGCGTGTTCAACCGGCCCGACGCCATCCGCAACCACAATGAAAAGCTGGCCATCGCCGAATTCAGCCAGTTCACGGCGCCCACCCTGGTCACGTCCAGCGAGGCGCGCCTGCGCGCCTTCCAGGCCCACCACGGCGACGTCATCCTCAAGCCGCTGGACGGCATGGGCGGGGCCGGCGTGTTCCGGGTCCAGGCCGACGGCATGAACCTCGGCGCCATCATCGAGACGCTGACCGACAATGGCCGGCGCACCATCATGGCGCAGCGCTACATTCCCGAGATCGTCCACGGCGACAAGCGCATCCTCGTCATCAACGGCAAGCCGGTGCCGTACGCGCTGGCGCGCATCCCGCAGGCGGGCGAAGTGCGGGGCAACCTGGCCGCCGGCGGCACCGGCGTGGCCCAGCCCCTGAGCGCGCGCGACCGCGAGATTGCCGAGACGCTGGGCCCGGTATTGGCCAGCCGCGGCCTGTTGCTGGTAGGATTGGATGTGATCGGCGATTACCTGACCGAAGTCAACGTCACCAGCCCCACCTGCTTCCAGGAGATCGCGCAGCAGACCGGCTTTAACGTGGCGGCCATGTTCATCGATGCGGTGGAGCAGGGCGCGGCGCAGGCATGAAGTCCGAAATTCAGATAATTTGTGCGTCCTGCGTTGTAAAGCGGGCGCGCTTACTGGCGGTTTAAACTTATGGTTGGCATACTGCTTATGACTCACGCGCCGTTGGGGCAGGCGTTCATCGCTGCCTGCGCCCACGTTTTCCGGGGCCCGACGGAACGGCTGGAAGCGATCGACGTGGTGGCGGACCAGGACCTGGCCGAAGTGCAGGCGCTGGCGGCGGCCGCCATCGCCCGGCTCGACGAGGGCGACGGCGTGCTGGTGATCACCGACATCAAGGGCGGCACCCCGGCCAACTGCTGCAACAAGCTGGCCGACGCCGGCCGGGTGGAGGTGATCGCGGGCATCAGCCTGCCGATGCTGCTGCGGGCCATCACCTACCGGCGCGATACGCTGGACGTGGTGGTGGAAATGGCCCTGGCCGGCGCGCAAAGCGGCGCCGTGCGGGTCGACAACCGGATACGGCTGGGCCCCGCCTAGTGCGTCCGGTTCAATATGTGGCCGCCGTTTTGGCTGGCGGTGGCCTTTTTTGCAGTGCGCATTCCTGATTGAGACGATAGAAAATATGATTCAACAAGAACTTGAGATTATCAACAAGCTTGGTTTGCATGCGCGTGCCTCGGCCAAATTCACCCAACTGGCAGCAAAATTTCAGAGCGACGTCTGGCTGACCCGCAATGCGCGCCGCATCAACGCCAAGTCCATCATGGGCGTGATGATGCTGGCCGCCGGCAAGGGCGCCAAGGTCACGCTGGAGGCCGACGGCGCCGACGAGCAGGAATGCATCACCGCACTGGCAGCACTGGTCAACGACAAGTTCGGCGAAGGCGAGTAATGCCCGCGGAACGCAGCCGTCCACGTACCCCGACAGGTTCACCCATGGCATCCTTCACGCTCCACGGCATTCCCGTCTCACGCGGCATTGCGATCGGCCGGGCCCACCTGCTGGCGGCGGCCGCGCTCGAGGTCAAGCACTACCTGGTAGCCGAGGAGCACCTGGAGGCCGAAGTGCAGCGCCTGCAGCAGGCGCTGGTGGCCGTGCACAAGGAACTGCAGACCCTGTGGCTGGACCTGCCCAAGGACGCGCCGACGGAGCTGGGCGCTTTCATCGACGTGCACGCCCTGATCCTGTCGGACCCCATGATCTCGGAGGCGCCGCTCGACATCATCCGCACCCGCCACTACAACGCCGAATGGGCGCTGCTGACCCAGATCGACGAGTTGTCGGCCCAGTTCGACGAAATCGAGGACCCCTACCTGCGCGAGCGCAAGGCCGACATCCAGCAGGTGGCCGAGCGCGTGCTCAAGGTGCTGATGGGCAGCGCCCAGGCGCTGCCGACGGCCGGCGACGACGAATACCAGGCCCAGATGATCGTGGTGGCGCACGACATCTCGCCGGCCGACATGCTGCAGTTCCGCGACCGCTCCTTCATCGGCTTCGTCACGGACGTGGGCGGCCAGAACTCGCACACGGCCATCGTGGCGCGCAGCCTGGACATTCCGGCCGCCGTCGGCATGTCGCAGGCCTCCACCCTGGTCGAGCAGGACGACTGGATCATCATCGACGGCGACGCCGGCGTGGTCATCGTCAACCCCAGCGCGCTGGTGCTGGAGCAGTACCGCGAGCGCCAGAACGCGCTGCAGCGGGCCCGCAAGAAGCTCAACAAGCTCAAGAAAACCCCGGCCATCACCAAGGACGGCACCACCATCACGCTGCTGGCCAACATCGAGCTGCCCGACGACTGCGCGGCCGCCATGGAGGCCGGCGCCAACGGCGTGGGCCTGTTCCGCTCCGAATTCCTGTTCATGGGCCGCAACAGCCGCATTCCGTCCGAGGACGAGCAGTTCGAACAGTACAAGCGCGCCGTGCTGGCCATGAAGGGCCGTCCCGTCACCATCCGCACGCTCGACATCGGCGCCGACAAGCCGCTCGACCAGACCGAACACACGGCCCTCAACCCGGCCCTGGGCCTGCGCGCGATCCGCTACTGCCTGGCCGAACCGCAGATCTTCCTGTCGCAGCTGCGCGCCATCCTGCGTTCTTCCGCCTTCGGCAAGGTGCGCATCCTGATCCCGATGCTGGCGCACGCCTTCGAGATCG
>JAZJZQ010000017.1:0-5989 GCA_040389625.1 Pseudomonadota bacterium
GCGTCAGCGGCGGATCAGCGTTGCGGCTGCTTCTGCTGTTCCTGGATCTGGTTGCCCAGCAGGCCGCCGCCGATGGCGCCGGCGATGGTCGCTGCGGTACGGCCGCGGCCGCCGCCAACCTGGTTGCCCAGCAGGCCGCCAATCACGGCGCCGGCGCCGATGCCCACGTAGTTGGGCGACGCGTTGGCCGGTGCCGGGGCGGGCGCCTGCTGCGGCGCCGACTGGACATGACGGTCATAATCGTCCGCCTGGGCCAGCTGGGTGCTGCGGTGCGGGCGGCTCGTGTGGTGCACGACCGGCTGCGGTGCCGGCTCCGGCTGAAGCTGCGCCTGCTGTACGGCGGCGGGCGGCAGCGGGGCCGAGCCGGGCGCCAGATCCGAGGTCAGCGCGCTGTTCGGCGCCTGGTTCATACCGGGGTTGATGTCGCCCTTGGCTTTGGACGAAGGCAGCCAGCCGGCGATCGCCGCCGTGCCCACCAGGCTCAGAACGGTGACCGAAATCGCAGCGCCTGCGATCAGGGGATGAATGCGGCGGGTTACGGTTGGGATCTTTTCCATGTCTGGGCTCCTGGTTGTTGTTGGGTAATGCATTGCGTCAGATTAACGGTCCAGGCCGATTCTATCTATACATTGCGCTGTATCAAAAGTAAGCAACTGTAACGGCGGCGGCAAGGCGAGGGCGTCCGGGCGGAAATTATGTTGTCACTTATGCACAAAAATTACTGTATGGGCTGGCGGCAAGAAGCCCTATAATCGCTTAGTTTTTTTGACCGCCCATTTCGCCGGAGCGCTACCCGCGCTGCCGATGCAACCGATACAAGGATAGCCTGTGAACCAAACACTGGGCCAGAAACTGACCCGTACCAAACCGGTCGATACCACTCCTGAGCACACGCAAGGCAATAGCGGCAGCGGCCTGAGCCGTTCGATCGGTTTATTTCCCCTGACCATGATCGGCGTCGGCGCCACCATCGGCACCGGTATTTTCTTCACCATGGTGGAAGCGGTGCCCAAGGCCGGCCCGTCCGTCATCCTGTCGTTCCTGATCGCCGCCATCACGGCCGGCCTGACGGCGCTGTGCTATGCCGAACTGTCGTTCCGCATACCGGCCTCCGGTTCCTCGTATTCGTTTGCCTACGCCACCGTGGGCGAGTTCCTGGCCTTCATCATGGCGGCCTGCCTGCTGCTCGAGTACGGGCTGGCGGCCAGCGCCACGGCCATCGGCTGGTCTGACTATCTGAACAACTTCCTCGTCAACGCCTTCGGCTGGCATATCCCGTCGCTGTTGCGTTCGCCCATGATCGTGTCGGGCGCGAACGGCATCGAGTTCCATCCCGGCCATATCAACTTGCCGCCCATTATGCTGGTGTGCCTGTGCTGCTTCCTGTTGCTGCGCGGCACTAAGGAATCGGCCACCACCAACGCCATCATGGTGATGATCAAGCTGGCCATCCTGGTGTTCTTCGTCGTGATCGCGTTTTCCGGTTTCGACTCGCACAATTTCATTCCCTTCTTTAATACCGACAACAGCAAGGGTTTTGCCGGCATGAAGGGCGTGACGGCGGCGGCCGGCACCGTGTTCTTCTCCTTCATCGGTCTCGACACGGTGGCCACGGCGGGCGAGGAAGTGCGCAATCCCCGCCGCAACGTGCCGATCGGCATCCTGGCCGCGCTGGCCATCGTCACCGTGTTCTATATGCTGGTGGCCGTGGCGGCGCTGGGCGCCCAGCCGGCGGCCAAGTTCGAAGGCCAGGAAGCTGGCCTGGCCGTGATCCTGCAGACCGTGACGGGCAAGACCTGGCCGGCCCTGGTGCTGGCGGCCGGCGCCGTCATTTCCGTGTTCAGCGTGACGCTGGTGACCATTTACGGCCAGACCCGCATCCTGTTCGCCATTTCGCGCGACGGCCTGATCTCGAAAACGTTCCAGACCGTCAACCCGCGCACGGCCGCGCCCGTCAACAACACGCTGATCGTATGTTGCGTGGTGGGCCTGGTGGCTGGCTTCGTCGATGCCACCTTCCTGTGGGACATGGTCAGCATGGGTACGCTGACGGCCTTCATCGTCGTCTCGCTGGCCGTACCCGTCATGCGCCGCAAGGAAAACGGCAAGGGCGTGGCCGGCTTCCGGGTGCCGTTCGGCCCCTACGTGGTGCCGGGCCTGAGCATTTTGGCCTGCCTGTACATCATGCGCGACCTGTCGCGCACCACCTTCACCATCTTCACGATCTGGATGACGGCGGCGATCCTGACCTATTTCCTGTACGGCATGCGCAATTCGCACCTGAACGGCGCATCGCGCAGCTGATCAAAAAATGGCAAAAAATGGGGACGTACCCCATTTTGAGAAAATGGGGTACGTCCCCATTTTCTTAGGGGGCCGGACAAAGAAATTGGGGACGTAACACGGTTTTGTGTTACGTCCCCTTTTCATTTGGCCGGAGCCGTTTGTTGCCAGTGCGGCTTATTGCGCGCCGTCTTGCTCGGGCTTGGCACCCAGGTACAGGCGCAGGACGAGGCCCGACAGGGCGATGGCGGCAGGCAGATTTTCGATGATGGTCAGCATAGTTTTACTCCGATTGAGAACCAAGATATAGGCGCAGAACCAGGCCCACGGTTGCCAGAATGGCGGGTAGTAGTGTCAGGACTTGCATGCTCAGCCCCGCGACGCCATGAAGCGCAGTTCGGCCGACAGGTTGGGGGCGATATGCTCGTAGTCGTCGGCCATGCGGGACAGATAGGTCGCTTCACTGTAGCGCTGCGCTTGCTCGGCCTGTTCGGCCGGATGCGGTTTCACCGCGAACAGGGCTGCCAGCAGACCGCGTGCTGCTTGGGCAACGTTGCTGGCGTAACCGCCGGCGGCATAATCGTTGTAGCTCAGGTTGGTGTGTGCAGTGCTCATGTGAAGCTCCTTTTCGTCCGTTGTTGCAGTGCAGTATAGGACTGATTCAGTAATAAACAAACTTTCGTTTCGTGATGGGGTCCATACAGAATCCGTATATCAATATTTTAGCAATGTAATTTTTACATGCTTTTGGGCAATGAAAAATGCGGGAAAAAGCTTGTTCTCCCTCTGGGAATGGCACATCGCTGGGGTATGATTACTGTCCAGTTGGCAATAAGATGAAGACGGGGTGATATATGTCCTTGCGTATACGATTTATGCTTGCATTGCTGCTTAGCGGGCTGGCTGCCGTGGCAATGGTGGGTGGCCTGGCATACGTTGGGATGAGCAAAAAGGTGGACGTGATCCGGCGCCAGCAGGCGGCCGAGCACTTTTACACATACCTGAGCGCGTATCTTGAGCAGTACGGCAATTGGCAAACCGCCAACATGGCCGAACCGTTCGACCGCTTCGTCCATCGCATGCAGGCCGGCGAACGGCTCAATGCTGCGTCGCAACAAAATTCAGCCGAACCTGCACCGCCGGGACAGCCCGCGGGGCCGGGTCCGTTTGACCGTCCACCCTCAGGCGAGGGCCGCCCGGCCGAAGGCGAACCGGGACCGCCCCCGGGTGCGCGGCCCTATCCGCCCGACGATGCGGGACCGGGCATGCGGCCACCGCCGGATGGGCAGCCCCGTCCGGGACCGGATTTCGACGGGCCAGGCGGGCGTGCCCGTTCCGGACCGGATGACGCCGCCGGCGGCCGTCCGCGACCGGGGCCAGGCTACGGCCCTGCCGACGCCCGTGCGCCGGTCGGCGGCACGGATCGTCCCGGCAACCGGCCGCCACCGCCGCCGGGACGCGGGCCAGGCGGCGAGCCGCCCTTCCATTTCATCGTCGCAGACCAGGACTACAAGGTCTTGCTGGGCGCCGGCGTCTATCGTCCGGGGGAACTGCTGCCCGAGGCCGCACGCAAGGATGCGCGTGCCGTCATGGTGGCGGGCAAGGTGGCGGCCTATATTTCGCCGGAAGGCGTCTTCACACCCAGCAAGGAAGAATTGCAGTACCTGACGGCCATGCGCGAAGCCCTGCTGGCCGGAGTGACGGGGGCGGCCGTGCTGGCGCTGGTGCTGGGCGTGCTGTTGAGCAAACGCCTGAGCCGCACGCTGAGCAGCCTGACCGATGCCGTGCGCGCCATGCACGGCGGCTCGCTGCTGCAGCGGGTGCCGGTGCACGGCAAGGACGAGGTGGCGGCCCTGGCCAATGCCTTCAACGCCATGAGCGAACAGCTGGCCCGCAGCCACGAGGAACTGAGCGCTTCGCACCAGACCATCCTGGCCCAGGCCGACCAGCTGCGCGAGCTCAGTGTGCGCGACGCGCTCACCAAGCTGTATAACCGCCGCCATTTCGACGAACAGGCCACCACGCTGTTCAACCAGGCCGTGCGCCACCAGCGGCCGTTGAGCCTCGTGATCGGCGACATCGATTTCTTCAAGCGTATCAACGACCAGTATTCGCACGCTACCGGCGACGCGGTACTGCGCCAGGTGGGCGAGATCCTGCGCGGCCACATGCGCCTGACCGACCTGGTGGCCCGCTACGGCGGCGAGGAATTTGTGATCGCCTTGCCGGAGACGGCGCTGCCGCAGGCGGCCGCCCTGTGCGACAAGCTGCGCGACCTGATCGAAGGCTTCCCCTGGAACGAAGTGCAGCCCGGCCTCAAGGTGACGATGAGCATGGGCGTGTATGGCGACCTGGCGGCCGGCACGGCGGAGGCCATGCTGCAGAAGGCCGATGAGCTGCTGTACCGCGCCAAGGAATCGGGCCGGAACCGGGTGTGCTTCGCCTGAGGCGGGCTATAGAACTGCCCGTCACGATCACGGCGCCTGGTGCCCGTTTCAGGCGCGGGCGGCGTTACCCAGCCAGCGTCCGCCGAACATCACGCACACCAGCGCCGACACGATCAGCGCCGTGCCGGCCCACTGCCAGCCGCTGATGCGGTCGCCCAGCACCAGCATGCCGGCGCTGATGCCCACCACGGGCACGCCCAGGCTGAACGGCGCCACCCGGTTGACGGGATGGCGCTTGAGCAGACCGGTCCACATGGCGTAGGCCAGGATGGTGGCCATCCAGCCCAGGTAGGCCAGCGAGACCCAGGCCCCGGCCGGCGCGGCCAGCCACTGCCAGCGCGTGGCCGGGTCGTCGAAGGCCAGCGACAGGGCCACGAACGGTAGCACTGGCACCGTGCTGCTCCATACCATGAACGACATCACGTCGAACTGCGGCGTGGCCTTCTGGGCCCGCCGCACAACGATGTTGGAGGCGGCCCACATGGCGGCCGACGCCAGGCAGAGGATAAAGCCGCCGGCCGTGGTGGTGCCGCCCTGGCCCTGGACCAGGTAGTTGGCGCCGAAGCAGGCCAGGCCCAGCGCGGCCAGCAGCAGTCCGCCTTGCAGGGCGCGGCTGGCGTGTTCCCCCAGCAGGACGAAGCCGAACAAGGCGGTGAAGAACACCTGCGTTTGCAGCACCACGGACGCCAGCGCGGCCGACATGCCCACCTTGAGCGACAGGAACAGCAGGCCGAACTGGCCCACACCCTGGCACAGGCCGTACAGCACCACCCAGCGCGCGGGCAGCTGCGGCCGACGGATAAACAGGATCAGCGGCAGCACGGCGAACACGTAGCGGCCGGCGCCCAGCTGGAATGGTGTGAGGGACCGCAGTCCCACTTTCATGGCGATGAAATTGGTGCCCCAGATCAGTACGACGCACAGCGCGGCCAGCAGATCCCGGCCACTCAGGGGGCGGTGGTTGGATGAACTCATCGGGCAATGGTAACAGCGATCGGCACAACGCGCAGGGCACGGCCCCGGCGCGCGGTACGGTGCGGTGCGGTGCGGCCAAGGCCAAGGCCAAGGCCAAGGCCAAGGCCAGGGCCGGCTTGTCGCTCGCGGGGACAGCGCAGGCCGCGGCACGGCCGCGCCAGGCCGCCTGCCGCGTTACATCACGCCACGTCGCGTACGATCGCTTCGCTGTGGATGATGATCTTGGCCGCGTCGGCCTGCAGCAGGCGGATGCGCCGCTGCACCAGCGGCCAGCCGGACCAGGG
>JAZJZQ010000018.1:0-13047 GCA_040389625.1 Pseudomonadota bacterium
TGATCGCCATCGGCGCCTGCCTGCTGATGATCGCCGGCGAGTTCGACCTGTCGATCGGTTCCATGATCGGCTTTGCCGGCATGATGATCGCCATCCCGTCCGTCTACTTCCACTGGCCGCTGTGGCTGGCCATCTGCTTCGCCTTCGCCGGTTCCATGGCGCTGGGCTGGCTCAACGGCTACCTGGTGATCAAGACCCGGCTGCCGTCGTTCATCGTCACGCTGGCCTTCCTGTTCATCCTGCGCGGGCTGACGCTGGCGCTGTCCATCATGTTCGCCAACCGTACCATCGTCAGCGGCGTGGGCGAGCTGGCCGCGCACGACTGGCTGGCCAGCCTGCTGTTCCAGGGCGACGTGGGCGTGGGCCTGTTCCGCTGGATGGCCAAGGCCGGCTGGATCGCCGTGCTCGATAGCGGCGAACCGCTGGTCAAGGGCATCCCCAAGGTGATCGTGTGGTGGGCGGCGCTGGCGCTGGGTGGCGGTTTCGTGCTGTCGCGCACCCGCTACGGCAACTGGATTTTCGCCGTGGGCGGCGACGCCAACGCGGCCAAGAACGTGGGCGTGCCGGTGCGGCTGGTGAAAACGTCGCTGTTCGTGTTCACCGCCTTCTGCGCCTGCCTGTTCGCCACGCTGCAAGTGTGCGACGTGGGTTCGGCGGCGGCCGACCGCGGCATGCAGAAGGAGTTCGAGGCCATCATCGCGGCCGTCATCGGCGGCTCGCTGCTGACGGGCGGCTACGGCTCGGTGGTCGGCGCCTGCTTCGGCGCGCTGATCTTCGGCGTGGTCCAGATCGGCATCACCTACACCAACATCAATTCGGACTGGTTCCGCGTGTTTCTCGGCGTGATGCTGCTGATCGCGGTGCTGTTCAACCGCTACGTGCGTAGCCGCGTGACGGAGGCGAGGTAAATCATGAGTGAATATATTCTTGCGCTGGAAAACGTCAGCAAACGATTCGGCTCGGTGATCGCGCTGCAGAACGTGACCATGCGCCTCAAGCAGGGCGAAGTGCATTGCCTGCTGGGCGATAACGGGGCCGGCAAGTCCACCCTGATCAAGACCCTGGCCGGCGTGCACCAGCCGACCGACGGCCAGTATCTGGTCGATGGCGAGGCGGTCAGTTTCCAGTCGCCGCGCGAGGCGCTGGACGCCGGCGTGGCCACCGTCTACCAGGACCTGGCGCTGGTGCCGCTGCTGTCGGTGGCGCGCAATTTCTTCATGGGCCGCGAGCCGATGAAGAAGCTGTTCGGCGTGCTGCCCGTGATGGACATGGCCTACGCGGCCGAGACGGCGCGCGCCAAGCTGGCCGAGATGGGCATCATGGTGCGCGATCCGCACCAGGCCATCGGCACCATGTCCGGCGGCGAGAAGCAGTGCCTGGCCATTGCACGGGCCATCCACTTCGGGGCGCGGGTGCTGATCCTGGACGAGCCGACGGCGGCGCTGGGCGTGAAGCAGTCGTTCAACGTGCTCAAGCTGATCCACAAGGCGCGCGAGCGCGGCATCTCGGTGATCTTCATCACCCACAACGTGCACCACGCTTACCCGATCGGCGACTCGTTCACCCTGCTCAACCGGGGCAAGTCGCTGGGCACCTACACCAAGCAGACCGTGAGCAAGGACGAACTGCTGGACATGATGGCCGGCGGCGCCGAAATGCAGACACTGATGAGCGAACTCGATGGCGTGACCATCTAGATGAAAGGCGCAACCATGAACAACCCCACCCCATTCGCGGCCAACCGCGCGCTCGACCTGATCTGCCTGGGCCGCCTGGCCGTCGACCTGTACGCCCAGCAGATAGGCGCCCGGCTGGAAGACGTGACCAGCTTCGCCAAATACCTGGGCGGGTCCTCGGCCAATATCGCGTTCGGCAGCGCGCGCCTGGGCTTGCGCTCGTCCATGCTGTCGCGCGTCGGCGACGACCACATGGGCCGTTTCCTGACCGAGACGCTGAGCCGGGAAGGCTGCGACATCAGCCACGTCTCGGTCGATCCCGAGCGCCTGACCGCGCTCGTCACCCTGGGCCTGAAGGACCGCGACACCTTCCCCCTGATCTTCTACCGGGAAAACTGCGCCGACATGGCGATCCGCCCCGAGGACGTGGACGAGGCCTACATTGCCTCCAGCCGCGCGCTGCTGATCACCGGCACCCACTTCTCGACGGCGGCCATGCACCAGGTCAGCAGCCTGGCGCTGGCCCACGCGCGCCGCAACAACGTGCGCACCGTGCTCGATATCGATTACCGCCCCGTGCTGTGGGGCCTGTCGCCGCGGGCCGACGGCGCCACCCGCTTCGTGCCGGACGGCGGCGTGACGGCCCACCTGCAAGCCATCCTGCCCCAGTTCGACCTGGTGGTGGGCACCGAGGAGGAGTTCATGATCGCCGGCGGCGGGGCCGACATCGTCGCCTCGCTGGCGGCGGTGCGGCGCGTCACGCCGGCCACGCTGGTGGTCAAGCGCGGCCCGCTGGGCTGCGCCGTGATCGCCGGCGCCATTCCGGCCACGCTGGACCAGGCCTTCAATTACCAGGGCGTGCAGGTGGAGGTGATGAATGTGCTGGGCGCCGGCGACGCCTTCCTGGCCGGCTTCCTCAAGGAGTGGTTGCACGGCGCCGATTACGCGGCCTGCTGCCGCAGCGCCAACGCCTGCGGCGCGCTGGTGGTGGCCCGCCATGCGTGCGCGCCCGCCATGCCCACGCCGGCCGAACTGGATTACTTCCTGGCCAACGCGGCGCAACTGCGCCGCCCCGGCCGCGACGCCACGCTGAACCGCCTGCACCGGGTAACGGCCCCGCGCCCCCGGTGGGACGAGCTGTGCGTGTTCGCCTTCGACCACCGCAACCAGTTCTTCGACATGGCCCAGCAACTGGGCGCGGACGAGCAACGCATCCCCGCGCTGAAAGGCTTGCTGCTGCAGGCGGTGCACGAAACCGGGCAGGCCCTGGGCCTGGGCGGACGGATCGGCGTGCTGATCGACGACCGCTACGGCGAGGACGCGCTCAACTCGGCCACGGGACGCGGCTGGTGGATAGGCCGCCCGGTCGAGCTGCCCGGTTCCAATCCCCTCGTGTTCGACTGGGGCCGTTCGATCGGCTCGCACCTGGTCAGCTGGCCTCGCGAGCACGTGATCAAGTGCCTGGTGCAGCTGCACCCGGACGACCAGGTGGAAAACCGGCTGGAGCAGGAAGCCCAGGTCAAGGCCCTGTACGACGCGGCCCAGGTCAGCGGCCACGAACTGCTGCTGGAAGTGATCCCGCCCAAATCCATGCCCAGCGCGCCGGACACTGTGTACCGGGCCGTCAAGCGCCTGTACAACATCGGCGTCTATCCCGAGTGGTGGAAGCTCGAGCACATGGAGCCGGCCCAGTGGCGCGCGATCGACGCGCTGCTGCAGGAGCGCGATCCGTACTGCCGGGGCGTGGTGCTGCTGGGACTGCACGCCTCGATGGACGAACTGGCCGCCAGTTTCGAGGCCTCGCGCGCCAGCGCCACGTGCCGCGGCTTCATGGTCGGCCGCACCATCTTCCACACCCCAAGCAGCCGCTGGCTGGCCGGGGAGATCGACGACGGCCAGCTGATCGCCGAGATCCGCGCCAACTTCGAGTCCCTGATACGCATCTGGCGCCAGACCCGTCCGGCCGTGCTGGGAGAGGCGGCATGAGCGCCGCAGCTGGCCGCACCGTGCGCCTGACCATGGCCCAGGCGCTGGTGCGCTACCTGGCGGCCTTGCGGGTGGCGACGGAGACGGGCACGGAACCCCTGTTCGGCGGCGCCTTCGCCATTTTCGGCCATGGCAATGTAGCCGGGCTGGGCGAGGCCCTGTACCAGCAGCGCGCAACCTTCCCCACCTATCGCGCCCATAACGAACAGGGCATGGCCCATGCCGCCATCGCCTACGCCAAGGCCCACATGCGGCGCCGCATGCTGGCCGTGACCACCTCCATCGGCCCCGGCGCCACCAACCTGTTGACGGCGGCCGCGCTGGCTCACGTGAACCGGCTGCCGGTGCTGCTGCTGCCGGGCGACGTGTTCGTCTCGCGCGCGCCGGACCCGGTGCTGCAGCAGGTGGAGGATTTCACGGACGGCAGCGTGTCGGCCAACGACGCCTTCAAACCGCTGTCGCGCTATTTCGACCGCATCGTCTATCCGGAGCAGTTGCTGACGGCGCTACCGCGCGCGGTGGCCGTGCTGACGGACGCCGCCCAGTGCGGCCCCGTCACGCTGGCCCTGCCGCAGGATGTGCAGACCATGGCCTACGATTATCCGGAAGAGTTCTTCCAGCCGCCGCTGGTGCGCTTTCGCAGTGTCCAGCCGCATGAGGAGGAACTGGCCGAGGCGGCCGCCTTGCTGGCCGGCGCACGCCAGCCCCTGATCGTGGCCGGCGGCGGCGTGCTGTATGGCCAGGCCGGCGCCGCACTGCGCGCCTTCGCCGAACGCCACGGCGTACCCGTGGCCGAGACCCAGGCCGGCAAGAGCGCGCTGCCCTGGGACCATCCCTTGCAACTGGGCGCGATCGGCGTGACAGGTTCGCCGGCGGCCAACCTGATGGCGGCGCAGGCCGACCTGGTACTGGCCGTCGGCACCCGTCTGCAGGATTTCACCACCGGTTCGCACACGCTGTTCGCCCAGGCCCAGCTGCTTAGCCTGAACGTGAATGCCTTCGACGGACTGAAACGGCGCGGTCTGGGTCTGCTGTCGGACGCCAGGCTGGGGCTGGAGCAGCTGTCGGCACGGCTGGGCGACTGGCGTGCGGCCGAGGCCTGGACAACGCGTGCGCAGGCGCAGGCCGACGAGTGGCGCACCACCGTCAGCGCCATCACCGCGCGGCGCGACGTGGCGCTGCCGTACGACGGCGAAGTAATCGGCGCCGTGCAGCGCTCGGCGCCCGATTCGGCCGGCCGCGACATCGTCGTGTGCGCGGCCGGTACCTTGCCGGCGGAACTGCACAAGCTGTGGCGCACTTCCAGCCCCGGCGGCTACCACATGGAGTACGGCTATTCCTGCATGGGTTACGAGATCGCGGGTGGCCTGGGCGTGAAGATGGCCAGGCCGGACGCGGAAGTGGTGGTGATGGTGGGCGACGGCAGCTATCTGATGATGAACTCGGAACTGGCCACCTCCGTCATGCTGGGCAAGAAGCTGATCGTGGTGGTGCTCGACAATCGGGGCTACGGCTGCATCAACCGCCTGCAGCAGGCCGTGGGCGGGGCGCCGTTCAACAACCTGTTCGACGATTGCCTGCAGGACGGCCCCGGCATGCCGCGCATCGACTTTGCCATGCACGCCCGCGCGCTGGGCGCCGTGGCGGAAAACGTCAAGACCATCCCGGAACTGGAGGCGGCGCTGGCGCGGGCACGCGCGGCCGACCGCAGCTACCTGGTGTGCATAGACACCGACCCGTCACGCACCACCAGCGAAGGCGGCTGCTGGTGGGAGGTGGCGGTGCCGGAAGTGTCGGAGCGCGAACAGGTCAGGCAGGCGCGCCAGGCGTATGAACAGGACAAGCAAGCACAAAGGAACCAGCAATGAACCACACTGCCAACAAACCATTTCGCGTCAAGATAGGCATCAATCCGATTTCGTGGATGAACGACGACCTGCCGTCGCTGGGCGGCGAAACGCCGCTGGAAACGGCGCTCAGCGAAGGCGCCGAAATCGGCTATCGCGGCTTCGAGCTCGGGAACAAGTTCCCCAAGGAGCCGGCCGCGCTGGCCGCGGTGCTGGGCAAGTACGGCCTGGAGTGCATATCGGGCTGGTACTCGGGCCGGCTGGCCGATCCCGAGCGCACGGTGGAACAGGAGATCGAGGCGGTGGCGGCGCATCTGCGCCTGCTGGCGGAAAACGGCGCCACCGTGATGGTCTACGGTGAAGTGGCCGACGCCATCCAGGGCCGCCCGCAGCCGCTGTACCAACGGCCGCGCTTTACCAGCATGGCGCAGTGGCAGGCCTATGCCGACAAGATGACCGCCTTCGCCCGCCATACGCTGGCCCACGGCGTGCGCCTGTCCTATCACCATCACATGGGCGCCTACGTCGAGTCGCCGGCCGATGTCGACATGCTGATGGCGCTGACGGGGCCGGAACTGGGCCTGCTGTTCGACAGCGGCCACATGACCTTCGGCGGCGGTGACGCGGTGGCTGTGCTGGAAAAGCACATCAAGCGCGTCTCGCATGTGCATTGCAAGGACGTGCGTCCGGCCGTGACGAAGATGGCCCGCAACGGCAACTGGAGCTTCCTGCAGGCGGTGCTCAACGGCGCCTTCAGCGTGCCCGGCGACGGCTGTATCGACTTTGCCGGCGTGCTGCGGCTGCTGTACCGGAACGATTACGAAGGCTGGCTGGTGGTGGAGGCCGAGCAGGATCCGGCCGTGGCGCCCAGCTACCAGTATGCCCAGATGGGCTACCGTCACCTGGAACGGCTGGTGCGCGAGACGGAACTGGCCGGGCGGGAGGCGGTATGAACCTGCTGGTAAAGGGCAAGCGCAGCGGCCAGGAGATCGTGCGGGTGACGCCGGAATCGGCCGGCTGGAAGCACGTGGGCTTCTCTGCCCATCGGCTGGAATGCGGCGAACGGCTGGAATTTCACAGCGGTGCGCGCGAATACTGCATCGTCGTGCTGTGCGGCGTGGTGACCATCGCCACCGGCGGCCGGGAATGGCAGGACGTGGGCCAGCGCGCCAGCGTGTTTGACGACATGGCGCCCTATGCGCTGTATGTGCCGGGCGGGCAGGGCGTGAGCATCGTCGCCACCGTGGACGCGGAGGTGGCCTTGTGCAGCGCCCCCGCCCGTACCGAACGGCCGGCGCGCCTGATCGAACCGGCCAGCATGCAGCGCACGGTACGCGGCAGCGGCGCCAATACGCGCTATGTGTGCGACATCCTGCCGCAATCGGAGGAGGCGGACGGCCTGCTGGTGGTGGAGGTGCGCACGCCGGGCGGCCATTCGTCCAGCTATCCGCCCCACAAGCACGACTGCGACGACCTGCCCAGCGAAAGCGCGCTGGAGGAAACCTATTACCACCGCCTCAATCCGTCCCAGGGTTTTGCGTTCCAGCGCGTGTACACGGACGACCGCTCGCTGGACCAGTCCATGGCGGTGGAAAACCACGACGTGGTGATGGTGCCGCGCGGCTATCACCCGGTGGTGGTGCCTTACGGGTACGACTCCTACTATCTGAACGTGATGGCGGGCGACCGGCGGGTCTGGCAGTTCAAGAACGACCCCCAGCACGAATGGATGCTGAAGCCACCCTGATCCAGCGCCGCTGACGCTCCCGACAACTTACCGACAACTTACCGGCAACGCCGGCGCCCGGTCGCGGTCTCCCCGCGCCCGCTGGCCCGTTATCGCCTGCGCCTTGCGCTCTACGTCCTGCGTCTGGCCACCGTGGCCGCCGCAGGCAAACAATTCACACGGAAGGAACCGCCATGAACACGCAAACCATACACATCGACCACTACATCGCCGGGCGCCGCCAGGCCTCCGAATCGGGCCGGACCAGCCCCGTCTTCAATCCTGCGACAGGCGCCGTCAGCGCGCAGGTGGCCCTGGCCGACAGGCGCGAACTGGATGCGGCCGTGGCGGCCGCGCAGGCCGCGTTCCCGGCCTGGTCTGCCACCTCGCCGCTGCGGCGGGCGCGCGTCATGTTCAAGTTCAAGGAACTGATGGAGCAGCACGCCGACCAGCTGGCCGCCATGATCACGGCCGAACACGGCAAGGTCTTCACGGATGCGCGGGGCGAGGTCACGCGCGGCATCGAGGTGGTGGAATTCGCCTGCGGCATACCGCAAATGCTCAAGGGCGAGTACACCGAGCAGGTGGGCGGCGGCATTGACGCCTGGACCATGCGCCAGGCGCTGGGCGTGTGCGTGGGGATCACGCCGTTCAATTTCCCGGCCATGGTGCCGCTGTGGATGTTCCCGATGGCTATCGCCTGCGGCAATACCTTCGTGCTCAAGCCGTCCGAGCGCGATCCGTCGGCCAGCCTGCTGATGGCGCGCCTGCTGACCGAGGCCGGCCTGCCCGATGGCGTGTTCAATGTGCTTCAGGGCGACAAGGACGCGGTGGAAGGACTGCTCGACCATCCCGATGTGCGGGCCGTGAGCTTCGTCGGTTCGACCCCGATCGCGCAAGCCATCTATGCCCGCGGTTGCGCCGCCGGCAAACGGGTGCAGGCGCTGGGCGGCGCCAAGAACCACATGGTGGTGATGCCGGATGCCGACCTGGCCCAAACGGTGGACGCCCTGATGGGCGCGGCCTACGGCTCGGCCGGCGAGCGCTGCATGGCGATCTCGGTGGTGGTGGCCGTCGGCGATGTGGGCGACCGGCTGGTCGAGGCGCTGCGTCCGCGCATCCGCGCGCTCAAGGTCACGCAGGGCATGGACCTGGCGGCCGAGATGGGGCCGGTGGTGACCCAGGCGCACAAGGACAAGATCGTCGGCTACATCGAGAGCGGTGTGGCGGCCGGCGCCAAGCTGGCCGTCGATGGCCGCGACCTGGTCGTGCCTGGCCACGAGCAGGGTTTCTTCCTGGGCGGCAGCCTGTTCGACCATGTGTCGCCGCAGATGGACATCTATCGCGAAGAGATCTTCGGTCCCGTGCTGTGCATCGTCCGGGTGCCCGACTTCGCGGCCGCGCTGGCGCTGGTGAACAGCCATGAATACGGCAACGGCACGGCCATCTACACCCGCGACGGCGGCACCGCGCGCGAGTACACGCAGCGCGTGCAGGTGGGCATGGTGGGCGTGAACGTACCCATTCCGGTGCCCATGGCCTTCCACAGTTTCGGCGGCTGGAAGCGCAGCCTGTTCGGCGACCACCATGCGCACGGTCCGGAATCGGTGCGCTTTTACACCAAGCAGAAGGCGGTGACGCAGCGCTGGCCGGTGGCCACCGCCGGCGGCGCGGAGTTCGCGATGCCGACGATGAAGTAGGCAATGAAGTAGCCAGTGGTGGGCAGCACCACATCATTTTAATAACAACGAGGAGACGTAACACATGGACAAGCGTATTTTGAAGGCACTGCCGCTGGCAATCACCGTGGCGCTGGCCGCCGGCGCGGCCCGCGCCGACGCCGGCCACGACGAGGAAGGCTTCCACGGTTATCTGCGCGCCGGCATGGGCACCAGTTCCAGCCACGGGCCGCAGAACTGCTACAGCCTGGGCGGCAATACGATGAAGTACCGCCTTGGCAACGAGTGCGACGCCTACTTCGAAGGCGGCTACACCAAGGAGTTCGCCAAGACGCCCGACGGCGTGAGCTTCGTCGGCACGCTGTGGGCCAACGAGTGGAATTCCGGCTCCGATTTCGGCGACGCCAAGCTGGGCCTGGCCAAGGCCTATGTGGAGGCGAAGAACATCGACTTCCTCAACGGCGGCGTGGCCTGGATCGGCAAGCGCTACTACTACCGTCCCGACATCCACATGCTGGACCTGCAGTACATCAACCTGAACGGCACCGGCGGCGGCATCGACGGCGTCAAGGCCGGTCCCGGCAAATTCAGCTACGCCATGTTCAAGGACAACGACAGCAACACGGTCGATCCCGCCACGGGCCGGGTCAGCAACACCACGGCCGCGCTGCGGCAGAACCTGATCTACGAGGGCTTGCCCGTCAACCCGGGCGGAGCGCTCGACATCGCCGCCTCCATCATCACGGCCCAGGGCGAGGGCAAGCACAATGGCTGGCAGATCACGGTGCTGCACAAGCAGGACAAGGTGCTGGGCGGCGGCAACACCTTCGGCGTGCAGTATGGCGTGGGTCCGGGCACGGGCATCGGCGTGGGCAACGACCGTATCGGCGCCTCCGGCAGCACGGCGCTGGGCACGGACGTGACGCGCACCCGCGTCTTCAACGACCTGGTGATGCAGCCGACGCCGGAGTTCAGCATGGAGTTCGTGGCCCTGACCCAGCGCGACAAGTCGGACGCCGGCGGTTCGAGCAACTGGACCACGCTGGGCGCGCGCCCCGTGTACGCCCTGTCGGAACACTTCAAGCTGCAGATGGAAGTGGGCGCGCACCGCGTCACCCAGCCCAACGGCGGCGACGCATTGCGGCTGACGACGGTTACCTTCGCCCCCACCATCACGGCCGGCAAGGGCTACTGGTCGCGTCCGGAATTGCGCGCCTTTGTCACCTACGGCAAGTGGAACGACCCGGCGCGGGCCGCGCTCAACGCCAGCAACAATGCCGGTCCCGCGTTCGGCACCGGCACCAGCGGCACCTCGGCAGGATTGCAGGTGGAGGCCTGGTTCTGACCAAGCGAGGGAGGCGAGGGCGCGACGGTGTCCTCGGTCGTGTCCCCGGTTGTATCGTTCAAGGCACAGGCGCAGTGCCCGCTGTGCTTACCCCGTCAGCCCCGGCCCGCAAGGCCCGGGGCTGTTTTTCTTATAACTACCCCGTGCGGGCAGGCGACGAATAGAGGAGGGCGTCGGCTTGCCATATAGCAAATGCCTGCATTGTGGTTTATGATCTGGGCATGACGCTGCCGGCGCGAAGGCAGCGTTTTTTACATGGGGCCCCCGGTATACATGAACCGCGATTCGACCAACCCTGACTTCGTAGCCGATGCCTTGCAGCTGATCGGCGTGCCGGCCTGCGCCTGCAACGAGGCGGGCGTGGTACTGGCGGCGAACGGGGAATTGCAGGCGCTGCTGGGGCGCGATCCCGGCGGCGCACCGGTGGCCGAACTGTTCGCGCGCCATGTGCGGGCCGACAGCGGCGCCCAGCTCGACGCGGCCCTGGGCGCGGCAGGCAGCCGCCAGTGGGACAGTTGCCTGAGCTGCGCCGGCGGCCAGTACATCGCCGTACGGGCCTGGGCCAAGCCGCTGCCGCCCGGCGCCGGCGGCGCCACCATCGTGTTCCAGGACGTGAGCGCCGTGCAGCGCGACCACAAGGCGCTGCGCAAGACGCTGCTCGAACAACAGGCCATCCTCGACAACGCGGCCGTGGGCATCCTGTTCAGCAAGGCCAGCGTGATCCAGGAATGCAATATCCGCTGCGCCGACATGCTGGGCTACGCCCGTCACGAGCTGGAAGGGATGGGTACGCTGGCGGTCCATGCCTCCGAGCAGGCCCACGTGGGCCTGGGACGCGAAGCGGGGCCGCCGTTGCGGCGCGGCGAGTCCTATATGACGGAAATGCAGCTGCGCCGCAAGGACGGCAGCCTGTTCTGGGCCCGATTGTTCGGGCGCGCCGTCGATCCCTACGATACGGACGACGGCACGGTCTGGATCATCGAAGACATCGACGAGCACCGCAGCGACGAGGAAAAACTGCGCCGCGCGCTGCTCGAGATGCAAGCGATCATGGACAGCGCGCCGCTGGCCATCGGCTTCCAGCGCGACGACCGCGTGCTGCGCTACAACCAGCGCTTCGGCGAATTCTTCGGCTTCGAGGGCGAGAGCGGCGTGGGCAGGCCTACGTCGGAACTGTATCCCTCGCCTGAGGCGTTCGAGGCGGTCGTGAAGAAGGCCCGTCCGCTGCTGGCGCGCGGCAAACCGTTCCAGGCCGAGATGGAAATGCGGCGCCAGGACGGTTCCACCTTCTGGGCCCACGCCTTTGGCTACGTGATCAATCCGGGCCGCACCCAGCAGGACTCGATCTGGATCTTCGACGACCGCAGCGCCCAGAAGAAGGCCGAGGAGGACACCAAGCAGCTGCTGCTGGAGCAGAGGGCGATCCTGGACAATGCCTCGGTCGGCATCCTGTTCTCCAAGGCCCAGCACATGCTCAGTTGTAATCCGCGCCTGGCCGAGATGTTCGGCTACGCGCGCGAGGAACTGACGGGTCGCCCCGCGGCCACCGTGTTCCCGTCGCAGCAAGCATACGAGCGCTTCGGCGAAGAGGCCGGGCCGCTGCTGGGCGCCGGCCTGCCGTTCGAGCGCGACGAATACCAGTTCCGGCGCAAGGATGGCACGCTGTTCTGGTGCCGGGTGCGGGCCAAGGCGGTCGATGCGGAGCACAGCGACGGCGGCACGATCTGGATCCTGGAGGATGTGAGCGAGAGCCGCGAGACCAAGATGGAGATCGAGGCCATCATGACCAACGCCTCGATGAGCATCCTGTTCACCAAGAACCGCGCCCTCACGCGCTACAACCGGGGCTTTGCCGACATGTTCGGCTACCACGGCGACGAAGCCCTGGGCTTGCCGGGCCGGGCCCTCTATCCGTCGCAGCAGGCTTACGATCAGCTGGGCGCGGCCGCCTCGCCGCTGCTGTCGGTGGGCAAGCCGTTCCAGACCGAAGTGGAGATGCAGCGCAAGGACGGCAGCCTGCTGTGGGCGCAGCTGATCGGCTACGTGGTCAATCCGGCCGAGCCCAGCCAGGGCACCATCTGGATCATCGAAGACCGCAGCGAGCAGCGCCAGGCCGAGGAATCGCTGCGCAACGCGCTGCTGGAAAACCAGGCCATCCTCGACAGCGCCGTGCTGGGCATCTCCGTCGTCGAGCATGGCCACAACCTGCGCTGCAACAGCAAGATGGAAGAGCTGTTCGGCTACCCGCCGGGCGGCATGAACGGGCTGTCGGTGCAAGCGTTCTATGCCGACAAGGCGGCCTGGCAGCGGGCCCGGGCCGAGACGGCGGACGACTTCCTGGCCGGGCGCGTCAACATGTCCGAATACCAGCTGGTGCGCAAGGATGGCAGCACGTTCTGGGCCCGGCTGTCGGGCCGGCCGTTTGATTTGAACAACCCGCGCGGGCGCTCCGTGTGGCTGGTAGACGACATCACGGCCCGGCGCGAGGCGGCCGAAGCGGTGAGCCGCGCGCGCGACGAGCTCGAAGTGCGGGTGCTGGAACGCACGGCCGAACTGGCCGGCGCCAACGCGCTGCTGCAGGGCGAGATCGTCGAGCGGCGCCAGGCCGAGGCGCGCGTGCACCACATGGCCTACCACGACAGCCTGACGGGCCTGCCCAACCGCGCCCTGCTGGCCGACCGGCTGGACCGGGCCATGCTGGCGGCCCAGCGTTCCGAGCGCAAGCTGGCCGTCATGTTCATCGACCTGGACCGCTTCAAGACCATCAACGACTCGCTCGGCCACATGA
>JAZJZQ010000019.1:0-4890 GCA_040389625.1 Pseudomonadota bacterium
CCCGAGGTCGACGTGGCGCCCATGGATACGCGCGATCTCGCGTATTCGCTGATCAGCGTGATCGATGCCGAGGGTAACGCCGTCGGACCCTGGGTGCCACACATCGATATCGAGCTGGTGCGCAAGGGCTTGCGCGCCATGATGAAGACCCGCATCTTCGACAGCCGCATGCTGATGGCGCAGCGCCAGAAGAAGATGTCGTTCTACATGCAGAGCCTGGGCGAGGAGGCCATCGGCACCGCCCAAGCGCTGGCGCTGAATGTGGACGATATGTGCTTCCCCACCTACCGCCAGCAAAGCATTCTGATCGTGCGCGACTATCCGCTGGTCGATATGATCTGCCAGCTGATGTCGAACGAGCGCGATCCGCTCAAGGGACGGCAGTTGCCTGTAATGTACTCGGTGAAGAAGGCGGGCTTCTTCTCCATCTCCGGCAACCTGGCGACGCAATATATCCAGGCCGTGGGCTGGGGCATGGCGTCGGCGATCAAGGGCGATACCAAGATCGCCTCGGCATGGATAGGCGACGGCGCCACCGCCGAGGCGGACTTCGATACCGGACTGACGTTCGCCCACGTGTACCGCGCGCCCGTCATCCTCAACGTGGTCAACAACCAGTGGGCCATCTCGACCTTCCAGGCCATCGCCGGCGGCGAGAATACGACCTTCGCCGCGCGCGGCGTCGGCTGCGGCATCGCCTCGCTGCGCGTCGATGGCAACGACTTCCTGGCCGTGTATGCGGCGTCGTGCTGGGCCGCCGAGCGGGCGCGCCGCAACCTTGGGCCGTGCCTGATCGAATGGGTGACCTATCGCGCAGGTCCGCATTCGACGTCGGACGATCCGTCGAAATACCGTCCCGGTGACGACTGGTCGCAATTCCCGCTGGGCGATCCGATCGCGCGCCTGAAGCAATACCTGATCAAGGCCGGCGCCTGGTCCGAACAGGAGCACGAGGAAACCCAGAAACGGCTGGAGGCGGAAGTGCTGGCCGCGCAGAAGGAGGCCGAGCAGTACGGCACCATGGCCAGCGGCCACACCTTCAGTCCCGCTGAAATGTTCGACGGCATCTACAAGGAATTGCCTGAACATCTGCGCGTGCAACGTCAGCAACTGGGGATCTGAGATGGCGGAAAACATAACGAAAACATCCATGACCATGATCCAGGCGCTGCGTTCGGCGATGGATGTGATGATGGAGAGGGACGATAACGTCGTGGTGTTCGGGCAGGACGTGGGCTACTTCGGTGGCGTGTTCCGCTGCACCGAGGGCTTGCAGAAAAAATACGGCACGTCGCGCGTGTTCGATACGCCGATTTCCGAAGGCGGCATCGTCGGCGTGGCCATCGGCATGGGCGCCTATGGCCTGCGGCCATGCATCGAAATCCAGTTTGCCGACTACATCTATCCGGCGTATGACCAGATCGTGTCGGAGGCGGCGCGGCTGCGCTTCCGTTCGGCGGGCGACTTCACCGCGCCGATCACCATCCGGACGCCTTGCGGCGGCGGCATCTACGGCGGCCAGACCCACAGCCAGAGTCCGGAGGCCATCTTTGCCCACGTATGTGGCTTGCGCACCGTGATGCCGTCCAATCCTTACGACGCCAAGGGCTTGTTGATTTCCTCGATCGAGAACGACGATCCGGTAATCTTCCTCGAACCGAAGCGCCTCTACAACGGGCCGTTCGACGGCCACCACGACAGGCCGGTGGTGCCCTGGTCGCAGAACCCGTTGGGGGAGGTACCCGAGGGCTATTACACCGTCCCGCTCGACAAGGCGGCCATTTTCCGGCCGGGCAAGCAGCTCACCGTGCTCGCCTACGGCACCATGGTCTGGGTAAGCGAGGCGGCTGCGCGCGAGACCGGCATCGATGCCGAGATCATCGACCTGCGCAGCCTGTGGCCACTGGACCTGGAGACGATCGTCGCCTCGGTCAAGAAGACCGGCCGCTGCGTGGTGGTGCACGAGGCCACGCGCACCTGCGGTTTCGGGGCCGAGCTGGTGTCGCTGGTGCAGGAACACTGCTTCTACCATCTGGAAGCGCCGATTGAGCGCGTGACGGGGTGGGACACGCCTTATCCGCACGCGCAGGAATGGGCGTATTTCCCGGGCCCGACGCGCGTTGGCGCGGCATTCAAACGTACGGTGGAGGCATAAAGATGGGTATTCACGTCATCAAGATGCCGGACATTGGCGAGGGCATCGCAGAAGTTGAACTGGTCAAGTGGCATGTCAAGGTAGGCGACGCGGTCACGGAAGACATGGTGCTGGCGGACGTCATGACCGAAAAGGCCACCATTGAAATTCCCTCGCCCGTGCACGGCACCGTGGCCATGCTCGGTGGCGCGGCGGGCCAGGTAATGGCTGTGGGCGCGGATCTGATCCATATTGAAGTGGAGGGGGCGGGCAACCAGAAGACGCCAAGCGGTGCGGCTGCCGTGCCGACAGCCGCAGCAGCGATGCCGGCGCCCCCGGCCCCGGTTCCTGCGGTGCCGGCGGCGCATGTGGCGGCCCGGGCGCAGATTGCGCCAGCGGCAGCGGCAGCAGCGGCGCCTGTGACGTCGCCGGCGCCAGCGGCGTCAGCGCCCGCATCGGCCCGCGTGGCGCGCGCACCGGGCGAACGTCCGCTCGCTTCGCCGGCGGTACGCAAGCGCGCATGGGATATGGGTGTTGAGCTGCAGTTCGTGCACGGCAGCGGCCCGGCCGGTCGCATCCTGCACGCTGACCTTGACGCCTACGCCGCGCGCGGCGCACAGGGCGTACCGTCCGCCGTGCCGGCCGGCGGCTACCGCGAGAACCACGCGCAGCAGGCTATTGCGCTGGTCGGACTGCGGCGCAAGATCGCGCAGAAGATGCAGGAAGCGAAGCGCCGCATCCCGCACTTCTCCTACGTCGAGGAGATCGATGTCACCGAGCTTGAGAACCTGCGCGCACGCATGAACGAGCAATGGGGCAAGGAGCGCGGCAAGCTGACGGTGCTGCCATTGCTGGCGCGCGCCCTGGTCGTCGCGCTGCGCCAGTTCCCGCAGATGAACGCGCGTTTCGATGACGATGCCGGTGTCGTCACACAGTACGGGGCCGTCCATCTGGGTGTGGCCACGCAGACCGATGCCGGGCTGATGGTGTCGGTGATGCGTCACGCCGAGGCGCGCGACCTGTGGTCGTGCGCGGCGGAGATCGGGCGGCTTGCCGATGCCGCGCGCACCGGCAAGGCCACGCGCGACGAGTTGTCCGGTTCGACCATCACCATCTCCAGCCTGGGCGCCCTGGGCGGCATCGTCTCGACGCCGGTGATCAACCATCCCGAAGTGGCCATCATCGGCGTCAACAAGATCGTGGAGCGGCCTATGGTGCGCCAGGGCGGGCTGGTCGTTCGCAAGATGATGAACCTGTCCTCTTCGTTCGACCACCGTGTCATCGACGGCATGCACGCGGCCCAGTTCATACAAGCCGTCCGCGCCTTGCTGGAATGTCCAGCGATGCTCTTTGTGGAGTAACAGATGAACCAACACACAACGACACTGCTGGTGATCGGCGGCGGTCCCGGCGGCTATATCGCGGCCATCCGCGCCGGCCAGCTTGGCATCGCCACCACGCTGGTGGAAGCGGCTGAACTGGGCGGCACCTGCCTGAACGTCGGCTGCATCCCGTCGAAGGCACTGATCCACGCCGCCGATGAATTCGACAAGGCCAGCCATTACGCCAGCGGCTCGGCGCTGGGCATTTCGGTGCAGGCGCCGCGCATCGACATCGGCCAGACCGTGCTGTGGAAGGACGGCATCGTCGGGCGCCTGACCGGCGGCGTGGCGGCGCTGCTGAAGAAAAGCGGTGTGCGTGTCGTCAAGGGATGGGCGAACATCGTCGATGGCAAGACCGTCGAAGTGGTACGCGACGGCGAGAGCCCGCAGCGCATCGGCTGCCAGCATCTGCTGCTGGCCACGGGGTCGTCCGCCGTCGAATTGCCGTTCATGCCCTACGGCGGGAAGGTGATCAGCGCGACGCAGGCGCTGTCGCCCAAGACCGTGCCGGGCACGCTGGTAGTGGTGGGGGCCGGGTATATCGGGCTTGAACTTGGCATCGCCTACGCGAAGCTGGGGGCGCAAGTGCGCGTGGTGGAGGCGCAGCAGCGCATCCTGCCCGCCTACGACGCGGACTTGAGCCGTCCGGTGGCCCATGCGCTCAAGGGGTTGGGCGTGGAAGCGCACCTGGGCAGCACGGTGCTGGGCCTGGACGAGGCGGGCGGCGCGGTGCGCATCCGCAATGCGGCCGGCGAGGAGCTGCCCCTGGCGGCGGACCAGGTGCTGGTCGCCGTTGGCCGGCGTCCGAACACGCGCGGTTTTGGCCTGGAAAAGCTGCGCATCGACATGGACGGCCACTTCGTCAAGGTCGACGACCAGTGCCGCACCTCGATGCACGACGTGTGGGCCATCGGCGACGTGACGGGCGAGCCGATGCTGGCCCATCGCGCCATGGCGCAAGGTGAAATGGTGGCCGAAATCATCAGTGGCAAGCGCCGTCATTTCAGCCCGGCGGCCATCGCGGCCGTGTGCTTTACCGATCCGGAGGTGGTGGCGGTCGGCGCCACGCCCGAACAGGCGCGGGCGCAGGGTATCGATTGCATCGACGCGCTCTTTCCGTTCGCAGCGAACGGGCGCGCCATGTCGCTCGAATCGAAGGACGGTTTCGTGCGGGTGGTGGCGCGGCGCGACAATCACCTGATCGTCGGCTGGCAGGCCGTCGGCAAGGCAGTGTCGGAGTTGTCCGCCGCGTTTGCGCAGTCCATCGAGATGGGGGCGACGCTGGAAGACGTGGCCGGCACGATCCACGCGCATCCCACCTTGGGCGAGGCGATCCAGGAGGCGGCGCTGCGCGCCTTGGGGCATGCGCTGCAT
>JAZJZQ010000020.1:0-2046 GCA_040389625.1 Pseudomonadota bacterium
CTGGTGCCGGCATGGCCCAGGCGGCCGATCTGACCGTCGAGGTGGCGGGACTGAAGAACGCCAAGGGCAAGGTACTGGTCGCCGTCTTTAACCGCGCCGACGATTTTCTCAAGCAGCCCATGCGCGGGGCCGCCATCGATGCGCGCTCAGGCTCAGTACGGGTGGTGATTCCCGATCTGCCGGCGGGCGATTACGCGCTTAGCGTATTCCACGATGAAAACGGCAACGGTGAGCTCGATGCCAACCCGGTCGGCATGCCGATCGAGCCCTACGGTTTCAGCAACGATGCGATGGGCAACTATGGCCCGCCGAGCTTCCAGGCCGCGCTCGTGCATCTGCCTGAAGCGGGCAGCGTAACTACCATCAAGCTGCGCTGACGGAGGGATAGCATGGACCGACGGCATTTTCTGCGTGGCGTGGCAGGGGCGGGCGCGGTGCTGGCGTTGCCGGCCATTGCCCGTGCGGACGAGACCCGGGACGCCTTCCTGGCGAACTTGCCCCGCCACCCGCGCCTGGCGCCGCTGCGCGGTTGCGCCGCCGACCAGCTGGGCGGCGCGGCGGCAGTCGAGGGCCGCTGGCCGGCCGAGCTGCGTGGCACCTTCTACCGCAACGGCCCGGCGCGCTTCGAGCTCGGCGGCGAGCGCTACCATCACTGGTTCGACGGTGACGGCATGGTGCACGCCTGGCACATCGATGCCGGGCGCGTGCGGCACGAGGCGCGTTTCGTGCACACGCAAAAATATGGGGAGGAGTCGGCCGCCGGCCAGTTCCTCTATCCCGCCATCGATACCGACATCACGCGCCGTCCGGTGGGCAGCAACGACACCATCAACACGGCCAATACCAACGTGGTGCCGCATGCGGGCAAGCTGTACGCACTGTGGGAGGGCGGTTCAGCCACCGAGCTCGACCCGGTCAGCCTGGCCACGCGCGGCATCAAGACCTGGCGCGACGATCTGGCCGCGATGGCGTTTTCCGCCCACCCCAAGATCACGCCCGACGGCGTGCTGTGGAACTTCGGCGTCGCCCCCGGCACCGACAAGCTGCTGTTATGGCGCATCGACCCCGACGGCAGCCTGGGCAAGTTCGGCATGATCGACGTGCCCCATCTTCCGATGGTGCACGACTGTGTCGTCACGGCACGCTATATGGTGTTCCTGGTGCCGCCGTTCGACATGCACGGCGCGCCGCACACCACCTACGTCGGCGCCCACGTCTGGAACGGCAACCGGCCGCTGCGCGCCGTGGTGGTCGACCGTGCGGACTTCACGCTGCGCCGCATCGTGGAGATGCCCGCCGGCATGGTCTTCCATTTGGGGAATGGCTGGGACGAGGGCGATACGGTGCGCCTCGATGCTTGCATCTCGGCCGACGACAGCGGCTTGCGCGCGCTGGAGGGCGTCATGCGCGGCGAGCTCTGGCGCCAGGCCAACGCCGACACGGTGCTCGTGACGCTCGACCTGGCGCGCGGCACGGCGCGCAGCGAGACTGTGCTGCGCGGCACCGAATTCCCGCGCGTGGCCGCCGCCGACGTGGCCAGCCGCTACCGCCAGCTGTTTGTCATGACCGACCACAGCACGACGCAATTCGGCATGACCGGGGTGGCGCGGATCGACATCGACAGCGGCCGCGCGGACCGCTACGAGTATGGCTCCGATTGGATCGTGGAGGAGCACATACCGCTGGCCAAGGCGACCGGCAAGGGCCAGTGGCTGCTCGGTACGGCCTACGACGTGCGCCGGCGCCAGACCGTGCTGGCCGTGTTCGACGGCGCCCATCTGGCGCACGGTCCGGTGGCGCGGGCGCGTCTGCCGTACGCGGCGCCGCTTTGTTTCCACGGTAATTTCCTGGCGACGTGACGCCGGCCAGCCCAACGCCGGCCTGCACGGCCGGCCTGGCGCCGGCGGCGCCAGGCCGCCGCGTCCGCCCAGGCTTGTCAGCGCCTGGCGGTCTGACTAAACTGTTGCCATGAATAAAACACCTACGCACAGCGCGGCCTCCTTGCCCAGGGACAGGATGGGCAGCGGCCACCCCCTCGAACTGCTG
>JAZJZQ010000021.1:0-3644 GCA_040389625.1 Pseudomonadota bacterium
CGATCAGCACCTTGGCCTTGTCCTTGTTGCGCACGCGGATGCGCGGGTTGGCCAGGATGTTGCTATCGGTGTCCGTGCCGGTGGCGTTGATGGCCACCGAGCCCAGTCCCAGCGCGATGTTCTCGCCGTTGATGCGGTGCAGGTCGGCCACCTTCAGGTTGCCCGGCAGGCTGTTGCCCTGGCCAAGCAGGGTCAGGCCGGCGCCGTCGGGCCAGCGTATGCCCAGTTCCTGGCCGCGCGTGCGCTTGACCTCCAGCACCTCCACTTCCAGCATCACTTCGGGGTCGGCCACGTCCTGCACGGCGATGATACGTTCGGCCATGCGCACCATCTCCGGCGTGTCGCGCATCATGATCATGCCGATCCGCTCGTCGGTGACGATGTCCCTGGCCTTGAGCAGGGTCTTGAGCGTGAAGGCCACCGTCTTGACGTCGGAATTGGCCAGGAAGAAGCTGCGCACCACCAGCTGTTGGTAGTCCTTCACCTTCTGCGCCGTGTTGGGGTAGATGGTGATGGCGCGCTCGCCCGTCACGCTCTGTTCCAGCCCGTTGGCGCCCAGCAGCATGGTGATGGCCTGCTCGATGCTGGCGTCGCGTACCGAGATGGTGGCGCGCAGGTTGGGATCGACGTCGCGGTCGAACACGAAGTTCAGGCCCGAGACCTTGCCGATGAAGTCGAACACGGCCCGTATCGGCGCGTCGCGAAATTCCAGCGTGACGGGCTTGCGGTAGGCCGCCGCCAGCCGGCCGCCGGCCGGGTGCAGCCGGGACTGGGCGTCGGCGATGCGCGTTTTCAGGCGCAGCACGTCGCGCTGGTTGGGGCGCTCCAGCAGCAGTGGACGCAGCACGTCCTGGGCCTGGGCCAGGCTGGCGTCGCCGCCGCGGGCGAACAGCTGCTCCGCCTCGGCCATGATGCGGCGCTGGCGCACGTCCTGCGCCAGCGCGGCCAGCCCCTGGCGCGCCACGCTGTTGGCCGGATCGATGGCCAGCGCCTGCTGGTAGCTTTGCCCGGCGCCGGCCGCATCGCCCTGCTGGCGCTGCAGGTCGGCGCGGCTGTTGTAAGCGTTGACGAGCTTCAGTTTGCGGTTCAGCAGCACCATGCGGTATTCGGCGTTGTGCGGGTCGTCGCGCACGGCCTGTTCCAGCTTGGCGAGGCCCTGGTCGATCTGGCCCGCGTCCAGCAGGGCGTTGCCTTCCTTGTAGCTGGGACTGCCGGCGCAGCCGTACAGCAGGACGGTCAGGGACAGGAAGGCGAGTGCGGTGTGACGGTTCAATTGTTGTCCCCTACGGCTAAGGACTGGCGCTCGTTGAGCGGCAGGTAGATGAATTGGAGCGCGCCGTGGGCGGCGCCCTCGAGCAGGTAGTTGTCGTCGATCTTTTCGCCGGGGCGGGCCACCACGTTGCGCCCGTCCGCCTGCAGGAAGTAGGCGCTCTTGCCATCCTCGACAAAGCGGCCCAGGAACTGGAACGGCAGCGGCGGCGCGCCGCCCGGCTGGGCCGCCGCGCCCGACCGCGCCGGCGGCGCCTCGGCCACTGGCGGCGGCAGCACCTTCTTGGGCGCTTCCGGCTGCCAGCTTTGCTTGGCAAACAGGTTACCCAGTTCATCGTCGGCCACGCGCGGGTGGATCTGCAGGTCCAGCCATTGCGTGGCCGGGGCGCCGCTGGCGGCGGCCGGCGCACCGGCCACGGCCGGCGCGACGTTGGGGCCGGCGCCGTTTGGCGCGCTTGCCGTGCCGGCGGCGGCATTCGCACCGGCGGCCGATACGCTGCCTGCGCCGCTGCCCGCGCCGCCGGCCAGTGCCGCGCCGGCGCCAGCGGTATTGCCGCCAATGCCGCTGCCCGTGCCTCCACCGTTGACGGCGCCAGCTGCGCCGGCGGCGCTTCGTGCGGCGGCCGGTTCGCGCGTGGTGGCGGCGGCCGGGCCCACCACGCCGCCATCCTGGTCGGGCGCGAACCACGCGGCCAGCAGGGTGGCGGCGGCCGCCACGCCAAGGACGATCTTCCTCATCGCCGCCCTCCGCCGAGGCGCACCAGCAGCACGAACTGGATGCGCGCTTCCACCTCGCCGGTCTCGATCTGCTCGCGCTTGAAGGCCACCGAATCGAGCGTTAGCGCCGGCACGGCCTGCAGGGCGCCCACGATGAAGTTCTGCACGCTGGTAAATTCAGCCCGCACCGGCAGCGTGATCTGGTAGCGCAGGAACGATGCCTGGCTGTCCTGCTCCGCCTTGTATTCGGCCTTGGCCAGCGTCACGCCGCTGGCCTGGGCCACCCTGGCCAGTTCACCGAGCTGGTCGGGAATGGTGTCGTGGCCGGGTAGGTAGGCGTAGAACGCGGCCACGCCGTCGGCCTCGGTGACCACGGGCGCGGCCGGCGTGGCGGCGGCGCGCGCGGCGGCGGCCAGTTGGCGGCTCAGCGCCGCCTGGCGCAGCTCCAGTTGCGTGCCATGCCAGTACGCCAGCGCGGCCAGCGCCAGGCAGGCCGCGCCCGCGATGGCGGGCACGCCGGTGCGGCGCAGGGTGCGCCGTAGCTGCCACGCGAGGCGGGCCGACAGGTTGGGCGCCAGCGTCAGCTTGGGTGCCGTCATTGATGCCATTGGGCCTCCATCTGGAAGCGGTAGGGGTGATCCGGTGCGTTCACGTTCATTTCATGCTTGACCAGGTAGACCGATTGGAACAGCGGCTGCTGGTTGAGGAAGGCCAGGTAGTTGATCATGTCCTGCATGGTTTCCGCCTCGGCCGCGATCTTCAGGGCGCCGGCCGGCACCACGGGCGCGGCGCCGCCGTCGGCGGCCGGCTGGCTGTTCAGGTCCAGCGCCAGCAGGGCCACGCGCACGTCGCGCGGCGCCTGCACGGTCTTGATCAGGCGCGCCACGGGCAGGTTGAGCTGGCGCACGGCGGCCGCCACGGCCTTCACCTGCTGCTCCAGCGCGCGTTGTTCGGCCGGCGCGCGCGCGGGACGGGTGATGGTGCGGGGCCGGGCTTGCGCCAGCTGGCTTTCCAGCCGGGCCACGGCCTGCTGCCGGGCGTTCCAGCTGATGGCGGCCGGCGCCAGCGCCAGCAGGCCGGCCGCCAGCAGGGCCAGACGCCAACCGGACAGGGGCGCGGGCGCGGGCACGAAGCTGATGCGGCTCACATGGCCGGCGCCGGGCGGCAGCAGCCGCGCCAGCCGGCGGCGCAGGCGCGCCATGGGCGTGGCCGGCGGCGACCCGGGCGATGCGTCCAGGGGCGATCCGGACGGCGGCCCCGGTGGCGATCCCGGTGGCGACCCGGGCGGCGAGGATAGGCCGGCTGAACGGGATGAACGCGCCGCGCGTACCCGGCGGATAAAGTTCATGCTGCCTCCTGCACGTGCGCCGGCGGCAGGGGGCCAAACGGACTGTCGGCCAGCCGGAACGGCGGCGGCAGCACGTCGGCGCCGGCCGCGCGGGCCAGGCGCAGGCTGGCCCCGCTCAGGTCGACGACGGCGATGTCGGTCAGTTGCGACAGCTCCGGTGCGCGCAGGGTCCAGCGCTGCCAGGCCTGGGCCAGTTCGCCATGCCAGGCCGTGCCGCAGGGCTGGCAGGCGATGGCGGCGATGCGGCCGCCATCAAGCGCGGCCAGCGTCAGCCGGCCCGCTTCCACCACGGCCAGCGCCTGCGGGCGCG
>JAZJZQ010000022.1:0-1718 GCA_040389625.1 Pseudomonadota bacterium
ACGTCCTTCTCGACCGCGCTGACCATCGCGCGCGGCAGCTCGGACCACGCCTGCTCGTACGCCGCCTACCTGATCATGGCGCGCCTGGGCCGGGTAGTGGCGTCGCTGCCGATGTCGCTCGTCACGCTCAACAAGTCGCCGCTGATCACGCGCGACACGCTGGCCATCTCCATCTCGCAATCGGGCCAGAGCCCGGACGTGGTGGAACCGATCCGCTACTTCCGCGACGGCGGCGCCACCACCGTGGCACTGGTGAACGATATCGATTCGCCGCTGGCCCACGCGGCCGAATGGGCCATGCCGCTGCGCGCCGGCAAGGAGCAGAGCGTCGCCGCCACCAAGAGCTTCATCACCAGCCTGGTGGCCGCGGCCCGCATGGTGGCCCAGTGGCAGAACGATCCCGAACTGCTGGCCGGCCTGGAGGCGTTGCCCGACTCGTTGCGCGCCGCCACCCGGGAAGACTGGACGCAGGCGATCGACATCCTGGCCCCGGCCCGCAACATCATGGTGGTGGGCCGCGGCATCAGCTTCCCCGTGGCGCTGGAAGCGGGCCTGAAGTTCAAGGAAACCTCGGCCCTGCAGGCCGAAGCGTTCAGCGGCGCCGAGATCAAGCACGGCCCGATGGCCCTGATCGAGGAAGGCTACCCGCTGCTGATCTTCGCCACCCGCGGCCCGACCCAGGCCAGCCTGCTGCAGCTGGCGGCCGAGATGCGCGGCCGTGGCGCGCGCGTGCTGCTGGCCGCACCGGCCGACGTGGCCGAGCGCGACCTGACCTTGCCGACAGCGGCCACGCCGGACCTCGACCCCATCGTCGCGATCCAGGCCTTCTACGTCATGGCGGCCAAGCTGTCGGCGGCGCGCGGCATGGACCCGGACAGCCCGCGCCACCTGAGCAAAGTCACCAAGACCAACTAAGCGCCAATACCAGCGCCAGCGCCCCGTCTCCACCATCCCGGACCTGCCATGAAGATCAAGTTACTGCTGACTGCATGGCTGGCACTGGGCTGGTGCGCTGCAGTCGCGCCTGCGGCAGCAGCGCCGCCACCGCAAAAGATCGAGTTCTGGACCTTCAGCATGAAGCCCAGGTTCACGCCCTACTTCGAGGCGCTGGCGCGCCGCTACGAGGCCGACAATCCCGGCGTCAAGCTCGAGTGGGTGGACTTCCCGTGGGACGTGATCCAGACCAAGCTGGTCACGCGCATCGTGGCCGGCACGCCGCCGGCGCTGGTCAACCTGAACGTGCCGTGGGCCGAGGAATTCGCCCGCGACGGCCTGCTGGCGCCCGTCGATGCGCTGCTGGCCGAGGCCCGTCCGCGCTATCTGCAGGCCGCCCTGCAGGACCTGACCTTCGGCGGCAAGACCTATGGTTTCCCCCTGTACAGCAACGTCGCCGTCATCGCCTACAACAAGCAGTTGTTCCAGGCGGCCGGCATCGTCCATCCGCCGCGCGACCTGGACCAACAGCTCGACTACGCGCGCCGCATCGCGGCCCGCACCGGCAAGGCCGGCCTGTGCCCGGCCCTGTCCAAGATCGACGGCCTGATGATGCAGCAGGGCCTGGCCGTGATCCGCGACGGGCGCGCCGTGTTCAACTCGCCGCAGCACGTGGCGCTGGTGCGCAAGCTGGCCGATACCTATCAGGCCGGTGGCCTGCTCAAGGACAGCCTGTTCGCCGAGGATAACTTCCCCGCCGCGATCGACGCCTACAAGGGCGGCCG
>JAZJZQ010000023.1:0-3142 GCA_040389625.1 Pseudomonadota bacterium
TCACCCAGCATGGCCAGGTGCTGCGATTCCTCTTCCAGGAACAGGTCCACCACTTCCTGCGAGGCGAGGATGCGGAATTCGCGCGGGTTGAACTGCTTGGCTTCGCGCAGCAGTTCGCGCAGGATTTCGTAGCAGATGGTGCGCGAGGTCTTGACCTGGCCTTTGCCGGCGCAGGCCGGGCATGGTTCGCACAGGATGTGGGCCAGCGATTCGCGGGTGCGCTTGCGCGTCATCTCCACCAGTCCCAGCGCCGAGAAGCCCGATACGGACACCTTGGTGCGGTCGCGCGCCAGCGTCTTTTTCAGTTCCGCCAGCACGGCGTTGCGGTGCTCGTTGTTCTCCATGTCGATGAAGTCGAGGATGATGATGCCGCCCAGGTTGCGCAGCCGCAGCTGGCGCGCGATGGCGTGCGCCGCCTCCAGGTTGGTCTTGAAGATGGTGTCGGCGAAATTGCGCCCGCCCACGAAGCCGCCCGTGTTGACGTCGATGGTGGTCATGGCCTCGGTCTGGTCGACGATCAGGTAGCCGCCCGACTTGAGGTCCACCCGCCGGCCCAGCGCGCGCAGGATTTCCTCTTCCACCCCGTACAGGTCGAACAGCGGCCGCTCGCCCGTGTAGTGCTGCAGGCGCGGCAGCACGCTGGGCGTGTAGGTCTGGGCGAACGCCGACAGGGCGATGTAGTTCTCGCGCGAGTCGACCTGGATGGTGGCCGTTTCCTCGTGCACGAAGTCGCGCAGCACGCGCTGGGCCAGGCTCAGGTCCTGGTGCAGCAGGGTGGTGGCGGGCTTGGTGCGGGCGCCGTTGGTGATGGAGGCCCAGGTCTTGCGCAGGTATTCGACGTCGGCGCCGATGTCGGCGTCGGTCGCGTCCTCGGCCTGGGTGCGCACGATGTAGCCGCCCTTTTCGTCGGCCGGCAGCAGCCCTTGCAGGCGCGCGCGCAGCGCTTCGCGGTCGGCTTCCTTTTCGATCTTCTGCGAGATGCCGATGTGGGTATCCTGCGGCAGGTAGACCAGCATGCGCCCGGCGATGGAAATCTGGGTCGACAGGCGCGCGCCCTTGGTGCCGATGGGGTCCTTGATCACCTGCACCGTCAGCACCTGGCCGTCGAACAGGATCTTTTCGATCGGGGTGGGGGCCGCGTTCTGGCCGTCGTGCGGACGCGCTTCCCAGATGTCGGCCACGTGCAGGAAGGCGGCCCGTTCCAGGCCGATGTCGATGAAGGCCGACTGCATCCCCGGCAGCACCCGCACCACCTTGCCGGAATAGACGTTGCCGGCCAGGCCGCGCGTGAGCGTGCGCTCGATGTGCAATTCCTGCACGGCGCCTTGTACGATCAGGGCGACCCGCGTTTCCTGCGGGGTGATGTTGATCAGGATGTCTTCGTTCATGCGGCTAGGGCCTGTGGTTGGTGAGCGCGAATGGGGGGATCATACACGGTTCGCCATCGTTGCAACATGGCAGCGACGCCACAGCATGGCCACGTGGCAGGCGGCGCGCCCCTGCAGGCGTCCCTGCGCGCATCGCGGCGCTCGTGGCGCAGCCGCGGCTGGCCGCGGCGGCCGTTCAGGGCAGGGGCAGGCCGGCCTGGCGCAGCAGCTGCGCCGTCTCGAACAGGGGCAGGCCCATGATGCCGGAATGGCTGCCTTCGATATGCTCGATGAACTGGGCCGCCAGGCCCTGGATGCCGTAGCCGCCGGCCTTGTCGTACGGCTCCTGGGTGGCGCAGTAGGCGTCGATGGCGGCCTGGCTCAGGGTGCAGAAGCGCACGTCCGACACTTGCGTGACCTGGCCGGCGAAATCGGCATGGTGCACGGCCACCGAGGTCAGGACCTGGTGGGTGCGGCCGGACAGGCGCCGCAGCATGGCCTTGGCTTCGCTGGGATTGGCCGGCTTGCCCAGGATGTCGCCGTCGAGGGTGACGGTGGTGTCGGCGCTGAGCACGGCGCGCGGCGTCAGGTGGCGCCGGTGCACCAGCGTGTAGGCGAAGGCCGCCTTCTCGCGCGCCACGCGGGCCACGTAGACGGCCGGGGTCTCGCCCGGTATCACGTCCTCGGTCACGTCGGCGCCGCGCGGGCCGTCGCTGCGCAGCAGCAGCAACTCGAAGTCGATCCCGATCTGGCGCAGCAGTTCGCGCCGGCGCGGGCTTTTCGAGGCGAGATAGATCTTCTTGTCGACCGGTTTCATCGTTTTATTATAGTAGGGTCAGACGCGATGGTAAGGGTGGTTCTGCGTGATCGACCAGGCCCGGTACAGCTGCTCGGCCAGCATCACGCGCACCATGCCATGCGGCAGGGTCATGCTGGAGATGCGGATCAGCCCTTCGGCGCGGGCCTTCAAGGCCGGATCGAGGCCGTCGGCGCCGCCGATCAGGAAGGCCGTGTCGCGCCCGTCCTGCTGCCAGCTTTCCAGCTGCTGTGACAGGCCGACGGAGGTGAGGTCCTTGCCCCGCTCGTCGAGCGCGATGATGCGCACCGACTTGGGCAGGGCCGCCTCGATGCGCTCGCGTTCGAGCGCCATGGCGGTGGCAGCGGTCTTGCTGCCGGAACGGTCGACCGGCTTGATTTCCTTGAGCACGATGCGCAGTTCCGGCGGCATGCGCTTCGCGTATTCGGCGAAGCCCGTTTCTATCCAGGCCGGCATCTTATGGCCGACCGCAGCGATAATCAGCTGCATCGGCCCTTACTCGGCCACTTTCTTGATGCGCTTGATGACGGTCTTGGCCGGCGCTTCCTTGTCGGCGACCGCTTTCGGCGCCTTCGGCTTGGGCGGCAGGGCCTTCAGGGCGGCGGCGGCGGCCGTGGCGCTCTTGGTGGCGGCAACCTTGACCACTTTGCCGACCGGGGCGGCGACCTTCTTGGCGGCCGGTTTCTTGGCGGCGGCGGCCGGCTTGGCGGCAGCGGCTTTCCTGGCCGGGGCTTTCTTCTCTACCACCGGCGTCGCTTCCACGGCGGCCTTGGAGGCAGCCAGGTGGCCGCTGGTCTTCTTCGGCGCTGCCTCGGTGTCGCTCTTCTTGGCGCGCTTGGCCGCGCCCAGCTTGACGGGCTTGTCGCCCCAGATCTCTTCCAGGCGGTAGTAGGCGCGGATCGGGGCCTGCATGATGTGGACGATCATGTCGCCCAGGTCGACCAGCACCCATTCACCG
>JAZJZQ010000024.1:0-1855 GCA_040389625.1 Pseudomonadota bacterium
CTGGTGTTCGGCGTGCCCAACTTCCGCATCATCAACGCCGCCTTCACCTACGCCCGCCCGGAGGGCAGCCGCTTCAACGATGGCCTGCGCGGCGCCTGGTACTGCGCCTTCGAGGTGGAAACGGCGCTGGCCGAAGTGTGCTTCCACAAGACCGTGGAGTACATGGAGATCAACCGTTTCGACGACAGCGTGAACTACCAGACCATGCTGGCCGACTTCACGGCCAGCTTCCACGACCTGCGCTCCCAGCCCCGCTACGCCAGCTGCCTGGACCCGGCCAGCTATATCGACTCGCAGCAGCTGGCCGGCCGGCTGCTGGACGCCGGCTCGATGGGTGTGATCTATCCCAGCGCGCGCCGGCCCGAGGGCACCAACCTGGCCTGCTTCCGTCCGGCCCTGGTGGGCAATGTGCGCAAGGGGGACGTGTATCGCCTGAGCTGGCACGGCACGCCCGAGCCGCGCATAGAACAGGTGGCGCCGGCGGCTGATAGTTGAGCAATCAACAATCTTCGCAGTCCCGATATCGCCAACGGCCGGGCGATCGGTTAACATGTGCGTATCCCATGGGCGTATCCCATGACCGTATCCAGCCGCCTATGCGATGGCTGGATACGATGACCGTATGCGGCCACAGGCCACATCCATTACCGAAGAACGTGTATGCAAACCAAACCTGAAAACGACACCGACCTGCGCCTCAAAGTGAACCGCGAAACCGCCCGCCTGCCTTGGACTGAACTGCTCAAGCATTTCGCCGCTGGCAACGTGGTGTGGGTGGCCAACTCGCTGGACCTGGTGGACGTGGCCGTGCGCATCTCGCATGACGACAAGGCCAATATCAGCCAGTGGATGAACAGCGGCCTGGTGGCCAAGGTGTCGGACCAGCAGGCCCAGAGCTGGCTGGAGTCGGACGCCGAGCTGTGGGCCGTCGTGGTCAGCCCGTTCATCCTCGTGCAGCAGGAAAAAGCCAGCGCAAAGAACGTCCACTAAGCGTCCACTAAGCGTCCACCAAGCATCCACTACGCAGCCAGCACGCCATCGACCTGCCACCATCGCCCGCCCTATGAGCACCACACCAGCAACCGCGGACGATATCCAGACCGGCGGCGCCAGCTCCAGCGAGATCGCCAACCACATCGCTGAAGCCATCGCCGCGCGCAAACTGCCGCCCGGGACCAAGCTGCGCGAGGAGGCGCTGTGCCGGCTGTACTCCGTCAGCCGCACCAAGATCCGCGCCGCCCTGCTGATCCTGTCCAAGGACAAGCTGATCAAGATCGTGCCCGACAAGGGCGCCTTCGTCAGCCAGCCCAGCGAAACGGAATCGCGCGACATCTTCGCGGCGCGCCGCATCATCGAAGGGGCGCTGGCGCGCGAGTTCGTGGCCAAGGCCCGGCCGGCCGACTATCGCATGCTCGAGCAGCACCTGAAGGCCGAACGCAAGGCCCTGGCCGGCGGCCAGAATTCCAAGGAACGCTCGCAGCTGCTGGGCGACTTCCACGTACTGCTGGCCGACGTGGTGGGCAACCACGTGCTCAAGGAGATCGTGCGCGAACTGGTGGGCCGCAGCACCCTCATCACCATGCTGTACCAGTCGGACCGCGACGCCGTCTGCTCGTCGGACGAGCACACCACCTTCCTGGAGGCGGCCAAGGCCGGCGACGCCGAGCGCGCCGCCAGCCTGATGCTGCACCACCTGAGCCATGTGGAAGCGGCCTTGCGTTTCGACGGCAGCGCCGCCGAGGGGCGGCGCGACCTGGTCACCGCCTTGCTGATGTAGGTGGCCGGCGCCTACCGCCGTAAAGTCAAAGGACCTCCAAGCCGGCTTCGTGGACAAAAATGGGGACGTACCCCTTTT
>JAZJZQ010000025.1:0-2163 GCA_040389625.1 Pseudomonadota bacterium
GCTGCGCCAGTTCAGCAACCGGCTGGTGCAGTGCGTGCGCATCCGCGACACGGTGGGCCGGCTGGGCGGCGACGAGTTCGGCCTGATCTTGACCATGACGCGCGACCAGCAGGACGCCGTCTACGTGGCCAACGAAGTGCGCGAGGCGCTGCGCGCGCCGTTCGAGCTGGGCGGGCACAACGCCACGCTGACGGCCAGCATCGGCATCGCCATATATCCGGACGACGCCACCGACCCGGAAACGCTGGTCAACTACGCCGACACGGCCATGAGCCGGGCCAAGCAGGCCGGGCGCGACGGCTACCGCTTCTTCACGGCCGGCATGAACGTGCAGGTGCTGGCGCGGCTGGACCTGGAGATGGCGTTGCGGCGCGCGCTCGACAACGACGAGCTGGTGCTGTACTACCAGCCCAAGGTCAACCTGCACACGGGCGCCATCAGCGGCGCCGAAGCCTTGCTGCGCTGGCAGCGGCCCGGCTACGGCCTGGTGTTCCCGGCCGAATTCGTGCCGGTGCTGGAGGATACGGGCCTGATCGTGCGGGTGGGGGCCTGGATCATCGACACGGCCTGCCGCCAGATCGCGGCCTGGGCCCGCTCCGGCGTGGGCGCGGTGCACGTGGCCGTCAACGTGTCGAGCCGCCAGTTCGTCGAGGGCGACCTGGAACAGGAAGTGCGCACGGCGCTGGCGCGCTACAAGGTGCCGGCCGAACTGCTGGAGCTGGAGCTGACGGAGACGGCCCTGATGTCGAACGCCGAGCGCACCATCGTGGTGCTGGCCAACCTCAAGGAGCTGGGCATCAAGGTGGCCATCGACGACTTTGGCACCGGCTATTCCAGCCTGGCCTATCTGCAGCGCTTCCCGATCGACAAGCTCAAGATCGACATCGCCTTCGTGCGCGACATCACCACCAACCCCAACGACGCGGCCATCGCGCTGGCCATCATCAGCATGGCGCACAGCCTCAAGCTGCGGGTGATCGCGGAAGGGGTGGAGACCCGGCCCCAGCTGGAATACCTGCGCCGCAACCGCTGCGACGAGATGCAGGGTTATTACTTCAGCCGCCCGCTGCCGGCCGAGGAGATGGGGGCGCTGGTGGAGGGGGGCAAGGGCTTGCCGCCGGACCCGTCCGGCGGCAGCGCGCCGGCCCAGACCCTGCTCATCGTGGACGACGACGTCAACGTGCTGTCGTCGCTGCACCGGCTGTTCCGGCGCGACGGCTACCAGATCCTGACGGCCGTGTCGCCGGCCGAAGGCTTCGAGCTGCTGGCGCTGCACCCGGTGCAGGTGATCCTGTGCGACCAGCGCATGCCCATCATGAGCGGCACCGAGTTCCTCAGCAAGGTCAAGGAGATGTATCCGGACACGATACGCATCATCCTGTCCGGCTACACGGGGCTGGAGGCGGTGCTGGACTCGATCAACCGGGGCGCCATCTACCGCTTCTACACCAAGCCGTGGGACGACACCCAGCTGCGCGACAACATCCGGCTGGCCTTCCACCATTACTGGCTGATGCACGGCACCGGCCGCCGCGTGGGGCTGCCGGACGAGGATCACACGGCCTTGCTCGGTCCGGCTGGAGCGGAACGTACTGGCGAGCCGGAACGCTCAGGCGGCCAGGAACGCGCGGGGAGCTAGCCGGACCCGGAAGGTGAGGCAGGCCCGCAGGATGCAGGCCCGAAGGTTTAAGCTTTTAAGACGCCGCAGGCTCAGGACGTGAAGTGGTCGAAGCTGGCCAGCCGCAGGTCCAGTGGCTGGCCGGCCGCGTCCACCAGCCGCAGGCCGGGCTGGGCCTCGATGCGGCCGACCCGGGTCACGGGCGTGGCCACGCTGCCGGCCGCCGCCAGCACGGCGGCGCGGGCACTGGCCGGGGCCGTGAAGCACAGTTCATAATCGTCGCCGCCGGCGGCCGTGTAGGCGCGGCGCAGGGCCGTCTCGCGCGTGGCCAGCACGTCGCCGGCCGGCAGCGCGTCCACGTCCAGCGTGGCGCCCACGTGCGAGCGGGCCAGGATGTGGCCCAGGTCGCCCACCAGGCCGTCGGAAATGTCGATCGCCGCGTGCGCCACGCGCAACCGGGCCAGCAGCACGCCCAGCTCCACCCGCGGCGTGGGCGTGTGCATGCGCACGGCGGCCGCCTGCAGGCTGGCCTCGTCCAGCGCCAC
>JAZJZQ010000026.1:0-9430 GCA_040389625.1 Pseudomonadota bacterium
TTGCGCAAGGGCGTGGCCAGGGCCATCCTGGAGGTGATGCTGATGGAGTCGGTCAAGCGGGCGTATCGCTCGGTCAGCCTGGAAACGGGCCGTGGCGCCGCCTTCGCGCCCGCGCACACATTGTACGAAAGCTTGGGCTTCACCCGTTGCGGTCCGTTCGGTGCGTACCTCGAGGATGACTTCAGCGTGTTCATGACCAAACGGCTGCACGGGGCAATCGAATAAATCAAGGCGTATTCTGCGTGAAAACGGGATGGTTGACTGGCGGCTGATTTTCCATTCCAGCGAACGCACGCAGGCGCCGCCGGACAAACCTACTGGACCCCTTGAATTGAACGAAAATTTCGAAATCCAAAGAGCAGGCGGCGACGATGCGCAGGAGCTCGCAATCATGGTCGGCGAGCTGCTGGCCGAGATCATGCGTACCATCGGCACCCAGGCATTCAACTTCCATCTTGCCGAAACCGTCTCCAGGCTGCGCGATTTCCTCGACCGCGAAAAGTATTTTGTCTTTGTCGCTCGGAGCGAGGCGGGACTGCCGATAGGGTTTATTGCCCTTTACGAAAGCTACGCGCTGTATGCCGAGGGGGCTTTTGGCACCATCCCTGAACTTTACGTGCGGCCCGAGTACCGCACGGGCGGGCTCGGTTTGCGCCTTGTGGCCCAGGCCAAGGCTTTCGGGCAGTCGCGCGGCTGGACACGGTTGGAGGTCACCACGCCGCCGCTACCGCAGTTCGACAGGACGCTGGCATTTTATGAACGCGAAGGGTTTGCCATCAGCGGCGGCCGCAAACTGAAGGTGAACCTGTGAACGGTGGACCTGGCGATCCCGCCTGGCCTTTGAAGCATGGATAGTTTCTGGTCCCGCGCAAGCGCATGGTCGAGTCCTGAAAAATGGAGCAAACAAGCCTCGGTCCGTAAATTGTCCAATTGCCGGAACTGACCCTGCTGGCAAGTCCCAGCCATCTCAATGGAGAAGAAAGATGAAAATTCAAATTTCGCGTTTTTCGCCACATCAAAACGGCAAGGTCTTCGCAGCGCTCATGGCGCTCAGTTCGCTGATCTTTGCCGTGCCCATGGCCGTGGTCATGTCCTTTATTCCGGCGGGTATCGATCCGCATGGCAATCCGATTCCCCAGCCACCGGTTGCGATGTTCCTGGTGTTCCCAGTCGTCTATTTCGTCATGGGTTATGTGATGATCGTCATCGGCTGTGCGTTCTACAACTTCATGTTCAGGTACCTGGGCGGCATTGAATATGAAACACACGAACAATAGGCCCGGCCCGGCATTCAGGCCAGAGCTGCCGGCACCGCGTTCCAGCATATAGCGAAAGGATTTCACCATGGATTATGTCACGCTGAATAACGGGCTCAAGATGCCCAAGCTGGGGTTTGGGGTATTCCAGATTCCCGACCCCGCCGAGTGCGAACGCTGCGTGCTCGACGCGATCGCGGCCGGCTACCGGCTGATCGACACGGCCGCCTCCTACCGCAACGAGGAGGCTGTCGGCAAGGCCGTCCGGCACAGCGGAGTGGCGCGGCAGGAGCTGTTCATCACGAGCAAGCTGTGGGTGCAGGACACGGGATACGAGCGCACCACGCAGGCGATCGACAAGGCCCTGCAGCGCCTGCAGCTCGATTACCTGGACCTGTACCTGATCCACCAGCCGTTCGGCGACGTGCACGGCGCCTGGCGCGCGATGGAAGACGCTTACCGCGGCGGCAAGCTGCGCGCCATCGGCGTCAGCAACTTCTACCCCGACCGGCTGATGGACATCATCGCCTTCAACGACATCGCGCCTGCCGTCAACCAGGTCGAAATCAACCCCTTCTTCCAGCAGGCCGACAGCGCCGCCTTCATGCGGGCCAACGGCGTGCAGGCCGAGGCGTGGGCTCCTTTCGCCGAAGGCAAGAACAATCTGTTCCAGAACGGGCCGCTCAATCGCATCGCCAAAAAGTACGGAAAATCCGTCGGCCAGGTGGTGCTGCGCTGGCTGATCCAGCGCGACATCGTGGCCCTGGCCAAGACCGTGCGGCGCGAACGCATGGCCGAGAACCTCGACGTGTTCGATTTCAGCCTGGACGAGGCGGACATGGCCGCCATCGCCGCGCTGGAAACGGGCACCAGCAGCTTCTTCTCCCACCGCGACCCGGCCATCGTCAAGTGGATGAGCGAACGCCGGCTGGATCTGTGAGCCGGCCGGCTGCTAGCTAAAATCGCTAGGCCCGACTGCGGACTATCGCGAGCCCCGGTTCCCTGCTTTCCGGTATTGCCGGCGCGCGCAGCGCCCGATAATTGGTGCCTGGTCCGGATGTTCCGGATCGCACCGATCTGGAAAGGGCCCGCGCCATGCCACAAACACCGACCGCATTGCGTCTCGACGGCCAGGGCAAGCCGCTGTGGCTTGCCCTGGAACTCACCTACCGCTGTCCCCTCAAGTGCGCGTGGTGCAGCAACCCGCTCGATTTCGAGGACTACACCCAGCGCGAACTGACGACCGACGACTGGCGCCGCGTGATGCGCGAGGCGCGCGCGCTGGGCGCGCTGCAGGTCGGCTTTACGGGCGGCGAGCCGCTGCAGCGCCGCGACCTGGAAGAACTGGTGGCCTACGCCGAGCAGATCGGCCTGTACAGCAACCTGATCACTTCCGGCGTCGGCCTGTCCGAGGAACGGCTGCTGGCCCTGAAACAGGCGGGCCTCAAGCAGATCCAGCTGTCGATGCAATCGACCGACGCCGCCCTGACCGATGAACTGGTGGGCGCCAAGGCGCACCAGGTCAAGCTCGACGCGGCGCGCCGCATCAAGGCGCTTGGCATGCCGATGGTGCTCAACATGCCGGTGGGCCGCCAGAACATCGGCCACGTGGGCGCCATGATCGCGTACGCGGCCAACCTTGGCGCCGAATACCTGGAACTGGCCAACCTGCAGTACTACAACTGGGCCCTGATCAATCGCGACGAACTCATGCCCAGCCTGGCCGCGTTGCGCGCGGCCGAGAAAGTGGTGCAGGAATGGCGCGCCCGGCTGGGCAAGCAGATGGCCATCTACTACGTGATCCCCGACTACTACGAGGGCCGGCCCAAGGCTTGCATGAACGGCTGGGGCGCCATCCACCTGACCATTGCGCCGGACGGCGTGGCGATGCCGTGCCAGGAGTCGCGCTCCGTGCCCGGCCTGGATTTCATCTCCGTGCGCGACCGGCCGCTGGACTGGATCTGGAACGAGTCGCCGCTGTTTCGCAAATACCGCGGGCTGGACTGGCTGCCCGAACCATGTCGCAGCTGCGACGAGCGCGAAAAGGACTTCGGCGGCTGCCGCTGCCAGGCCTTCCTGCTGACTGGCGACGCCGGCAATACCGACCCGGCCTGCGACCGCTCGCCGCACCACCATCTGATGCAGGCGGCCGTGCACAGTGCGACCCGTCCGCTGCGTTTCCGCAAACCGCTGGTCAAGCGCGCCGCCGGCGTGATGTCCACCGCCTTCATGGAGGACTAGATGCGCTGCCCCTACGATCACGCCCTCACCACCCTGTTGTGCGGTGCACTGTTGACGGCCTTGCTGGTGGCGCTGCTGCGCTGCGGCTGGCTCTGAGGCCGCCATGGATGCCGAATTCTTCGCCCTCGCGCTGCGCTGGCTGCATTTCCTGGCCGGCGTGGTCTGGGTCGGCCATAACTATTCGAGCGTGGTGCAGCGGCCCGTCTACGTGCCGCTGCAGGCGTCGGACCTGAACGGCGACGCCAGCCCCCGCTTCCAGGCCATGCTCAACCGCGAACACGGGGTGTTTCGCTGGGCCTCGGTGATCACCTGGAGCGCCGGCCTGCTGATGTTGTGGCAGCGCGGCGCGCTGCCCTACGCCTTGCGCCTGCAGGGCGGCCAGGCGCCGATCGGGATCGGCATGTACATCGGCACGCTGATGATGCTCAACGTCTGGTTCGTGCTGTGGCCGCACCAGCAAAAGGTGCTTGGCCTGGTGCCGGCCCCGGTGGCCGAACGGCTGCGCTGCGCGCGCATCAGCCACCTGTCCTCGCGCACCAACACCATGCTCTCCGTGCCCCTGCTGTTCTTCATGGCGGCGGGCGCGCACGGCGGCCTGGCCCTGGCCGGATGAATGCCGCCTACAACTTCGCGGCCGGCCCGGCCCAGTTGCCGGCCGCCGTGCTGGAACAGGCGCGCGAGCTATGGTTCGCGCGGGCCGACGACGGCAGCAGCGCGCTCGAGCGCCCCTTCACGGGCGCCGCCTTCGGCGCCGCGCTGGCGCTGGCGCGCGCGCGCCTGGCCGCGCTGCTGGCGGTGCCGGACAATTACCACATCCTGTTCCTGGCCGGCGGGGCGACCCAGCAGTTTTCCATGGTGCCGCTGAACCTGCTGGGCGACGCCACCCGCGTGGCCTATGCCGATTCCGGCCACTGGTCGCAGCGCGCGATGGCGGAGGCGGGCCGCTACGCCGCCGTCACCGTCGCGGCCCGCTACCATGGTGCGCAGGCGCTGGCGGCGCCGCCCCTGGGCCGCTGGCAACTGCCGGCCGGCTGCGCCTATTGCCACATCACGCCCAACGAAACGGCCGACGGCATTGCCTATCCGGCGCTGCCCGACTGCGGCACCGTGCCACTGGTGGCCGACATGACGTCATGCCTGCTGACGGCGCCGCTGGAGGTGGCGCGTTACGGCCTGGTGTACGCGGCGGCGCAGAAAAATTTCGGCATCGCCGGCATGACGGTGGTGATCGTGCGCGACGACCTGCTGCGGCGTCCGGCCCCGCTGGCGCCATCCGCTTACAACTACCGGTTGCAGGCCGCGCAGGGCAGCCGCGTCAACACGCCGCCGATGCTGGCCATCGAACTGGCGGGCATGATGTTCGACTGGATCGCCCAGCAGGGCGGCTTGGCCGCGATGCAGGCCTGCGGCCAGCGCAAGGCGGCCTTGCTGTATGGTGCGATCGACGGCAGCGGTGGATTTTTCCGCGCGCCCGTGGCGCCCGGCCATCGTTCCCCCGTCAACGTGCGCTTCGAGCTGGCCGAGCCGGCGTTGACGGCGCGCTTCCTCGCCCATGCCGCGCAATGCGGGCTGCACAACCTGGGAGGGCACAGCCAATTCGGCGGCTTGCGCGCCAGCCTGTACAACGCCATGCCGGAAGCGGGCGTGCATGCGCTCATCGGCTGCATGGCCGACTTCATGCGGAGGCTGGGGTGAACGGCTGGTTGCGCGCCCTGCGCGAGCGCCCCGGACTGGCCGGCGGCATCGATCGCGACGGCAGCCGCGCCGCGTCGCTGCTGGCCTGCGGCTTTGCCGGGGTCGAATTCGGCACCGCCGCGCCGTTGCCCGGACCGGGTGGCCAGCCGGGCGTGGTGGCGCTGGTGCAGCGGCTGGCCTCCGTGGTTGGCCTGCCGGGCAGGGCGCGGATCGGCATCGGCCTGGGCATGAACGGGGACGTACCGCTGGACGCGCTGGGTGCGCAATGGCTGGCCGGCATGCGCGCCGCCTGGCCGGTGGCCGATTACCTGTGCTTCAACCTGAGCGCGGCCGCCTATCGCCCCCTGCTGCAGCCGGAGCACGCGGCACTGGTGGGCGCCGCACTGGCCAGCGTCGCCGGCGAGCGCGCCCGGCTCACGGCCGTCACCGGCCGGTACGTCGGTTTCGCACTGAAGCTGCCGCTCGATGCGCCGCAGGTGAGCGCGCCGGCGCAGGGGGCGCTGACGGCCGGCTTCGACGCGCTGGTGGCGGTCTTGGCCGACCATGCGGCGCGCCTGGAATGGCTGCATGAGTGGGCCCATGCCATCGATGGCGGCGCGGCGCTGGTCGCAGTGGGCGGCATGCGCAGCGCGGCCGATGTGCGCGCGGCGCTGCGGGCCGGGGCCGACGGCATCCAGATCCATCGCGCCTTCGTCGAACAGGGTGCCGCCTGCCTGGCGCCGTTGCTGGCCGGGCTGGCGCGGCCGGTTGCTATCTCATGATTATCGCGAGGCGCATCTGGCTGGGCGCCGTTGGCGCGCCGGCGCCGGTGCTGTGATACTGATTGCAGGTACAGCACTTCGCTGACCATCCATCGAGGAGATACACAATGAACTGGGAAACCCCTGCCTACTGCGAAATCCGTCTGGGCTTTGAAGTGACGGCTTACGTCTACACGCGCTAAGCGTTTCGGGAAGCGGCGCAATGCCGCTTCTTCCGCTTATTCTTCCTGTTTTTTCTTGCGAGCGCCTCATGTCACTGTCTACCAACGCCATCCCCCGGCTGGCACCGCACTATGTGTTCCGCTGGGAGGAAAGCCAGGCCGCCTGGCTGCTGCTCTATCCCGAGGGCCTGGTCAAGCTTAACGGCTCGGCCAGCGAGATCATGCAACGCTGCGACGGCCAGCGCGACGTGGCCACCATCGTGGCCGAGCTGCAGCTGGCCTATGCCGATCCGTCGGGCGAGGTCGAACGGGGCACGCTGGCCTTCCTGGAAGTGGCCTGCGACAAGGGCTGGCTGCGCGCCTGACGCTACACGGCCAGCAAGCCGCTGCGCAGCGCCACCATCGTCATTTCGGCTGCGTTGCTGATATTGAGTTTTTGCTTGATGTGGTAAAGGTGGGTGCCCACCGTGCTGGGGCTCAGGTGGAAATCCTGCGCCACCGCGTTGACCGAGCGGCCTTGCGCCAGCTGCAGGAAGACCAGCATTTCCTTTTCCGTCAGGGCGCTGGCCGGGTCGGCATCGCCGCTCAGGTTGGCCAGCGCGACGGCCTGCGCCAGTTCCGGGTCGAGATAGCGCCGTCCCTGGCCCACTTGCCGCACCGCCCGTACCAGCTCGTCGGGCTGGCAGCGCTTGCTCAGGTAGCCCAGCGCGCCGGCCTTGAGCGCGCGCATCGGTACAATGGTTTCGTGATGGGCCGACAGCATCAGCACCTGCGCGCCGGGATGGCGTGCCAGCAGGCGTGCCAGCGCCGCCAGGCCGCCCATGCCGGGCATCGAAATATCCATCACCAGCACGTCCGGCGCCGCCTGCTCGTACATGGCGAGTGCGCTCTCGCCGCTGTCCGCCTCCTGCACGCGGGCGGCGCCGGCGCCTTCGAGCAGCAGGCGGAAACCCATGCGCACGATGGCATGGTCGTCGGCCAGCAGGACAGTCAGATTGTTCAATACCGTATTCATGGTGTTCCTTGTCGGTCCGATTCAGATCGCCTGGTCCAGCTTGATGCCATACGCCGGCAGCCGTGCGCGCAGGTGCACCCCGTGCCCTGGCCGGCTCGTGATGGACAGCTCGCCCTTGAGTGCGAGCACCCGTTCGCGCATGCCGCGCAGGCCAAAGCCGTCGGGCCGGCCGGCTGCGGGCGGCAGGCCGCGTCCGTTGTCGGCCAGCGTCAATTCCAGCCAGTCGCCGTCAAGCTGGCGGCACAGCCGCAGCGCCACCCGCACCTGCGCCGCGTCCGCGTGGCGCGCCACGTTGGTCAGGCCTTCCTGCAGGACGCGCAGCAGCGTCGTGGTCAGCGTTTCGTCCACCTGCAGGCTGTCGTCGCACAGCGCGACCTGCAGTTCCACCTGCGGGTAATGCTGCTGCCACAGCGACAGGTGGCGTTGCACGGCTTGGCCCAGGCAGGCCGCGTCGCCGCGCGGCGGACGCAGTCGCTGCAGGATGTGGTGTATGCCTTGCTGCATGTCGTTGGTGACGGCCACGATGGTTTGCGCGTGGCCGTGCAGCGCGGCTTCGGCGGCCGTGCGCTGGACGATGGCGCCGGCCAGCGCCCGCACGGCCGTGATGCCCTGCGCCAGTTCGTCGTGCAGCTCGCGCGCGATGCTGCGCCGCTCGTGCGCGAGCCGGGTGTGCATCAGTTGCGCCAGGTCGCGCTCGCCGTACAGGCGCACGTTGTCGTTGACGGCTTCGTTGAGGCGGTCGGCCATGCCGTTGTAGGCGTGCGCCAGCAGGTTCAGTTCGTGCGTGGCGTAGACGGGCAGGCGGCGGTCGAAGTGGCCGCGTCCGGTGCATTCGAGCGCGTTGCGGATCTGGTCGAGCGGCGCCAGGGTGCGGTCCAGCAGGCGGCGGGTGGCCAGGAACAGGAGCGCCAGCAGGGCGCCGGCCCACAGCGTCATCGTGATGGCGCTGTCCCATGCGTCCACGGTGGCGCGCGAGGCGTCGGGGGTGAGCACCAGCGTCAGTGCGCCGGCGGCGATGTGGCGCGGCGGCACGCGCGGGTCGAGCAGGGCGGCGAACCAGGCCGGCGCATTGCGTCCCGCCTTATAGCGCGACGCGGGCGACACATACAGCGTATGGCCGGCCGCGTCGTACGCGCCCAGCGCATTGGCGCGGATGCGGCCGGCAGCGCGCAGCCGGTCCAGCAGCCGGGTGCTGGACGCCGCGCCGGGGGCGGCGTCCAGTTCACCGGAAAGGACGGTCAGCCATTGTTCGCAGACCCGGGTGCCGGCCGTGATTTCCTCGTCGATGCTGGCCCGTGTGGCTTGCAGCCAGAGCGCCCCCAGCGCCAGCGTCAGGCAGGCCGACACCGCCGTCAACAGCAGGCTGATGCGGGTACGCAGGCTCAGCTGTCCTATCCGTGCCAGTCCGGTCGCCATCTTTGCTGTTGCATAGGCCATCTCGATCTCCTTGGTGGAAGGACGAGAGCAAGAAACATACCGTCCGCTTTCAGGAGGGGCGGGGCAGCGCTTGTGCCAATTCGTACCAGGGCCTTGTTCAGTTCTGAAACGTTGGCCTGCTCGCGGATTCCATGGCCGGTTTGCCAGATGCGATTGGGCGTGCTAAATTTAAATGGTTTTTTGATAATGTTGGCGCGCAGCGGCATCAGACCGATTGCGCCGGTTCTTCATGCTGGGAGGCATATGCGGAAGTTGAGAGCGGGATGGATTTACCTGGCTGGGGCGATCGCGCTGGCAGGCGTTGCCATTCACGTGGCAGCAATCATCGGTGGCGTCGCTTGGTACACTTACTTTAACGCGCCGCCAGGCATCGTCGAATCGGCCCGACTTGGTACCTGGCTGGCGCCCGTCGCCACGGGAGCCATCGCAGCTGCGATGGCGTTATGTGCGCTGTATGCATTTTCCGCGCTGGGTCTGGTCCGCCGCTTGCCGTTGCTGCGGCTGGCGCTGTTCTGCATCGCTGCTGTCTGCCTGTTGCGCGCGATGCTATTGCCGCTGTTGGCCGTCAGCCATCCTGAGTTGCGCAACACGTTCGAAATTGTCGCGGCCATCGTATGGGGTCTTGCCGGTGTGGGATACGCGGCCGGATTCCGCTTTGCTCAAATGCTCGGCCAATTGCCCGGTAATAAAACCCCGTTTTCTGCCGGCAGCTGAGTGAACGCCGGCTGGATCGGTGACTTGCCAGTTGGTGAGCGTAAACGAAAAAGCCCTCGCAACGATATCGCGAGGGCTTTTTGCTTTTTGCTGCATGCGGATCAGTGGAAGTGCTCGGTGCCCGTGGGCGCGTCTTCCGGCATTTCCGCG
>JAZJZQ010000026.1:9530-11570 GCA_040389625.1 Pseudomonadota bacterium
TGCGGATCAGTGGAAGTGCTCGGTGCCCGTGGGCGCGTCTTCCGGCATTTCCGCGTGGGCCAGTTCGCCCGTGGGGTCGGCGAACAGGGGCGCGCCGCAGTCGTCGCAAAACTCGACCACATAGCGTTCGCTGTGCTTCTTCACCACCGTCACGCCAGCCTCGTTCAGGCAACGCACGATTTCGTCCACCGGCGTCACCGGCTTGTCCAGCAAACCGTCGGCGCCGGCCTGGCCCGGACCTTCGGGCGGGGTGCCTTCCTCATCCTCCTGGCCGTACAGCGGCCACACCACGCCGTAGATCACATCCGGCGTCTGGCGCTGGGTGAAGCCGATGCGGTATTCGTCGATCTGGCCATCGGCCGACTCTTCGCCGAAACCGGCGATCACGGCGCGCAGCTCGGACGGTTCCACCCCCAGCGTGTGCGTCAGGTAGTGCACGGCGGCGCGGATCGAGACCGGGCGGATCAGCTTGTCCGCTTCGCGGCAAGCCATGTAGTACGCTTCCGGCAGCAACAGTTCGATGCCGCAGCCGGGCAGCAGGCGCGCCACGGTGGGCATGGCCTGGTTGCGCCACTGTTCCAGCGCGGTGGCGCGCTCGGCGCTGAAGTTGGCCTGGTTGGCCGGCATCTGCCAGCGGAACAGGGGCGCGCCCGCGGGCGCCACCACGGCCACCAGCAGGTAGCGCGTGTCGGCCAGGAAGGGCGCCGTTTCCGGTATCTTGCTCTCGGCCTTCAGGGTGGAACCCTTGAGCGCGGCCTGGCCCAGCTTGAGCGTCTTGCCGTAGGTTTCCACGTGGGTGCGCGGCAGCTGGTCGATCGAGTACAGCGTGGGCGACATGGCCATCTGCGTGCCGTCGGCCAGCAGGTGGGCCGAGAAGTGGGTCGACAGGGTGGCCAGGATGTCGGCCGGGATGGCGCCCGAGGCGATGGCGAAGCGGGTCCAGGCCAGGATGGGGGCGGCCACCAGCAGCACGTCATACTGGTGCGGCACGCCTTCCACGTCCTGGCTGATGGCGACGGACTCGCTGACCGCCTCCACGCCATCCATCAGCACATCGTAGGCGTTCAAGTCTTCCTTGAACAGACTGCCCAGCGTGGTGTCGATGGTGTCCTGGTGGCCGGTCTTGAGGAGTTTCTGGAGCTGCGCATCGAGGCTGTGTTCCCAGGCCCGCTCTTCGATACGGCTGGCCGCCTGCCCCACTGCCTGGGCATAGGCGACGAGGCGTTGGCTCTCGGCAGACAATTTATGGGATGAATCTTTTGATGGACGACGCATAGCGCAATAAAGCTCTCGATAAAGTGAAAAAAGCGGATTAAATACCAGTCAGGCAGATGATAACCCTTATCCCCCGTATTGTAGTGGATTCGCTGGATAATCCGGCAATAGTACCCGGCCCCGCAAGAATTTGCAGAAAGCGGGGAACGCGGCGGCCGTGCCGTGCATCTAATGCGGCATAACAACCAAGCTGACAGGAAACATCATCATGCAGCCAGAACTGAAACCGCCGTCGCCGGAGGTGTCCGATGCCGAACTGGCCCGGCGCGTGGCCGCCGGCGAACGTGACGCCTTTACGATGCTCATGCGGCGCTACAACCGCAGCCTGTACCGGGCCGCGCGCAGCATCCTGCGCGACGACGCCGAGGCCGAGGATGCACTGCAGGACGCCTACCTGCTGGCCTTCCGCGCCATCGGCCAGTACCGGGCCGACGCCAGACTGGGCACATGGCTGACCCGTATCGTCGTCAATGAGGCGCTGGCCCGCGCCCGGCGCGGCCGCCGGCGCGCCGAGGTGATCCAGCTCGACGGCGCGGCCGAACCAGGGGAGGAACAGAACATGACGAGCGGCGCCCACGAATCGCCCGAAGACGCTGCCATGCGGGCGCAGATGCGCCAGTTGCTGGAGCAATCGATCGACCAGTTGCCCGACGCCTTCCGCACCGTGTTCATGCTGCGCGCGGTGGAGGAGATGAGCGGTGAAGAGGTGGCCGCCTGCCTCGATATTCCCGAGGCCACGGTGCGCAGCCGCTTCTTCCGCGCCCG
>JAZJZQ010000027.1:0-2049 GCA_040389625.1 Pseudomonadota bacterium
CCGGCGGCCTGGTGGTCGACAACATCTCGTTCACCAGCCCCAACCAGCCCACGGTGGACCTGGGTTCCTCGCGCATCGGTTCGATGCAGATCCAGTATCTCGACATCAAATTCAGGCGCTGACTTGACGTCCTCTCCGCCCTAAAGGACGGAGATTCCCACAACTGGCGTCGCACGTCCGCGACGGAGTATGTTTATTGCAGCATTACGATCACGATCATGTACCATACCGCAATCACTGCAAGTCCACACTCTTATTCCAAGGTCTGCGATACCGTTGGGCCTCGTATCGGGCATGGCGCCGCAATGCGAGCAGACCTGGGTGGTGAAACGCTCGTCCACTTCCTCGAACCAGGCGCCATGCTTAACAGCCTTGTACGCCAGTTGACTACGAAAGGACGACCAGCCAATGTCATAAACCGACTTCGCCATGCTGGTTCTGGCGAGCGCACTGGCGTTGACGTTGCCGACGACAATGTAATCGAAGGCGGCGACGATGGCACTGGTGCGGGTATGCAAGTAATTGAGCCGTTGGTTGGCGACTTTGGCATGGATGGCCTTGATGCGCCGCTTCTTACGCGCACGCTGCGCCACTGCCAGCGCCGCCTCGGCGTTGCGGTAGAAATGGGGCGCGGCGATGGTGCTGCCGTCGCTCAGCGTGGCCAATTCCTTCAAGCCCAGGTCGATGCCGACGCCGCGAGTTGGCGCCCGGGTCGGGGCTGGGGTCACTTCGACGACGATATTGAGATACCAGTTGCCGCGCCGATCACACGAAAAGTTGGTGCCATCCAAAATTTTTCCTTCGGGCAGAGGCCGGGAATGGAAGACCCGAAACGTGTTGCCGGCAAACCGGAAGGCATCGCCTTCGCGCTTCAACTCCCGTCCCTTCAGCGGCACCCAGGGCAAGGACTTCCTGCCGCGATAGCGCAGGTAGGGACGGCGCGACAGGGTGCGCGACTTGGCGTATTGCTGACAGACATCGTTGACCGTGCCGGAATGCAGTCCAAGCTCCTTGCTGCATCCCGTCGTCAACTTGATCAGGTCGAACCCCGTATGCCAGCGCCGGCCGAATCGCAAGGCATCCTTCTGCCGGTCGTTGCAATAGTTCCAGACGAAATTGACCGCCCGCGCTTGCCGGTTCAGCAAGCCCGTCAACGATTTGACGCGGTATCGGTAGACCAGTTTCATGTACGTTTGACCGGTGCGGAACGCATGAGTTCCGTGACTGCCGCCCGCGCATCGACTCCTGCGGAGTCGGTTCCTTTCACTCCTCGCCCTGAAGGGCGAGGTTTCTCGGAACAAATCTGATGAAACGAGTTTGGCTCACCTTGCTGGCCCTGGCCGGCTGCACCCAGGCCCTGGCCGGCGGCCTGCGCCCGCTGGACGACCAGGAAATGTCGGGCGTGACGGGCGGCGACGGCATCAGCTTCGCGGCCCATATCGTGCTGAACGATCCCACCCTGGTGGGCGCCGTGGCCGACAGCCGGCTGTCGCTGGGCTTCAATGGCGACGGCCAGAACCGCTATCTGGTGATCAAGAACCTGCGCGGCAGCATCGACATGTGGGCCGTCAGCCTGGGCGTGCAGCAGCGCGCCGACGGCGGCGGCGACACCATCACCATCGGCCTGCCCGGTTATGTGCGCTACTCCAATTTCGGGTTCGAATCGCTGAGCGTGCAGACCGATCCGACGGCGCCCGTGACGGGCAACCTGGGCAGCCTGAACATTAACGGCAACGTGTCGCTGCAGGGCCAGGTCCGGCTCTGGTCGCACTGACGCTCAGGCCGGCTGCCGCTGCGCGGCCGGCGCCAGGTATTCTGTCACGAACACGCCCAGCGCCAGGCCGGGAAAGGCCAGCCCCGTCAACAACACGCCCTGCCAGCCATGGTGGGCGAACATCCATCCCCCCAGCGACGAACCGGCCGCGCCGCCCATGAAGAACAGCGCCATGTAGAGTCCGTTCAGGCGGCTGCGGATGTCCGCGCCCAGCGCGAAGATGGCGCGCTGGCCCACCACCAGGCTGGCCGAGACGCCCATGTCGAGCACGATGG
>JAZJZQ010000028.1:0-2395 GCA_040389625.1 Pseudomonadota bacterium
TCGTCGCTTTCGAAGAACAGCACCTGGGCGCAGCCTTCGCCGGCGTAGATCTTGGCCGGCAGCGGCGTGGTATTGGAGAATTCCAGCGTAACGTAGCCTTCCCACTCCGGCTCGAACGGGGTGACGTTGACGATGATGCCGCAGCGGGCATAGGTCGATTTACCCAGGCAGACCGTCAGCACATTGCGCGGAATGCGGAAGTATTCGATGGTACGGGCCAGCGCGAACGAATTTGGCGGAATGATGCAGACGTCGCTCTTGACGTCGACGAAGGAGTTCGAATCGAAGTTCTTCGGATCGACGATGGTGCTGTTGATGTTGGTGAAAATCTTGAATTCGTCGGCGCAGCGGATGTCGTAGCCGTACGACGAAGTACCGTAGGAGATCACCTTGCGGCCGTCCTGCATGCGCACCTGGCCGGGCTCGAAGGGCTCGATCATGTTGTGCTGCTCCGCCATCCGGCGTATCCATTTATCGCTTTTAATCGTCATTGCAAAGGTACCTCAAAAGTGGGAACGGCTGCTCCGCACGCGGCGGCGCGGCGCTTTGCACGCGATTTTACGCGAAACGACCGCCGACCTGAAGATTTAATGGCCTCAAACCTGCGCCGGCTGCCTTTTAGGGCCGCGGGCATGGCGTCCATCGGCCAACAGCGCCTTGATCATGCCGGACGTGGCTTCGGCCGCCAGCTTGGGCGACTCCATGGGGAACAGGTGGCCACCCGGCAGCAGCTTGAAATGCTCGCCCACCAGCGCCTGGGTGTGGTCAAGACCCGACTGGCTCGTTTCCCACGAATCGGTGCCGCCGATGAAGCCGATGGGCACCGGGAAGCGGCCCCGCATCATCGCGCCCAGGTGGTGCGGCAGGCTGCGGTAGACGGCCGTCTCGATTTCGCGGGTAAAGCGCAACTGCACCCCTTCCGGGTGCGGTTTCAGCCCGTGTTCCATATAGTCGCGCAGCACGCCCGGGGCCCAGGCCGCAAACAGGTCCTTGCTGACGAAGTGCTGGTAGGCCGCTTCCGCATCCGGCCACACAAAGCGGCGGCGGGCCGAGAATTTGGCCGGCGAATACTTGTCCGCGCCCTTGGTCATCTTCATCACCCGCCAAAACAGCGCGCGCCAGCCGGCCACCACGGGCGAATCGAGCATGACGACGCAGCGTACCAGGTCCGGGCGCTTGTGGGCCACCATGAGACTGAGCATGCCGCCCAGCGAGTGGCCCAGCAGGATGACGGGTTCGCGATAACGTGCCGACAACTCGGCGATGTACTCGTCCACCAGCGCATCCCAGCAGTCCGTCACCGGATAGAGCGGGTTATGGGCGTGCATGTCGAGCGCCTGAATGTCGAATTCCTTGCCAAGATGCTCAAAGAACTGGCGGTAGGTGCCTGCCGGGTAGCTGTTGGCGTGGGCGAAGTGCAGCTGGGGCTTACTCATGTTTTTATGCTAACACCTTGCAGTGCAAGGCGGTCTCCGTATGATGGCTATCGTTTTTATTGTAATGGAGGTGCCGCAGGGCTGTTGGTGGAATGGCTCTAATTTGCCTCGGCCAGGCAACTAACGCCCGTACCAGTAGCGCTGGTGGGCGGCGCGATAGGCGTCCGCACGTATGCCTTCGTCGAACTCCAGCATGACGGCGCCCGATTCATCCGTCCGCAAACGCTGTATGCCCATCGTCGCGTAGCGGGCATATACCTCGGGCTTGGGATGATGGTAACGGTTGCGGTAGCCGACCTGGAACAAGGCCAGTTGCGGATGGACGGCCAGCAGGAATGCCGGCGTGGACGAGGTGCCGCTGCCGTGGTGCGGCGCCAGCAGCACGTCGGCGGCCAGTCCGGCGCCCGCGCGCTGCAACAAGGCCGCTTCCTGCGGCGCTTCGATATCGGCGGCCAGCAGCAGCGATCTGCCGCCGGCCGTTATTTTCAACGTACAGCCGCGCGCATTGGGTTTGAGCGTGGCTTCGGCATAGCTGGCTGCCAGCGGATGCAGCATTTCGAAGCGCACGCCATCCCAGGTCCAGCCCTGCCCTGCGGCGCAGCGCCGGTGCAAATGGGCCGCGCGGACGATGGCATGTTCGGGCGGCAGAGACGACAGCACCCAGCCGACCGGCAGCGCGGCGAGCACCGTCAACGCCCCGCCGGAATGGTCGCTGTCGCTGTGGGTGACGATCATGCCGTCCAGCGCGGCGATACCGCGCGCGCTCAAATAAGGCAGTATGACCCGGTTGCCGCCGTTGGAAACGTCCGAGTACAGCGGCCCGGTGTCGTACAGCAGCCGGTGCCCGCTCGTTTCGATCAGCAGCGCCATGCCCTGCCCCACATCGAACGCCGTGACGCGCATGGCGCCCTCGCGCGGGTGCGTAGGCGCGGCGGCCAGCAGCGGTATCCACGTCGCCA
>JAZJZQ010000029.1:0-8367 GCA_040389625.1 Pseudomonadota bacterium
TCGAGAGCTTCCGCGATCCGGTCGTGATCCTGGTGTCGGTGCCGCTGGCGCTGTTCGGGGCGATGATCTTCATCTTCCTCGGCTTCGCCTCGATCAACATCTACACCGAGGTGGGGCTGGTGACGCTGATGGGCCTCATTTCCAAGCACGGCATCCTGATCGTGGAAGTGGCCAACCATTTGCGTGCGGCGGGCAAGGACAAGCGCGCCGCCATCGAGGAAGCGGCCGGCACGCGCCTGCGCCCCATCCTGATGACGACGGCGGCCATGGTGTTTGGCGTGGTGCCGCTGGTTATCGCGTCCGGCGCCGGCGCGGCGGGGCGCCATGCCATGGGGCTGGTGATCTTTGCGGGGCTGGCCATCGGCACCCTGTTCACGCTGTTCGTGGTGCCGGCCATGTACATGTTCCTGGCCGGGAAGCACGTGGCCGTGGCGCCGCAGCCGGAGCCGGGGCCGGAGCATGGGCCGGGGCCGCAGCCGGCGCAGGGATAGGGATCTCAGTCGGGGCCGGCCGCTAGCGGCCTATCAGCCCATCCTGCTCCAGGTCGCGCGCCAGTTCGCCGCCGTCGCCGCGCCAGAACTCGCGGTCGGCCAGGCGTACCCGCTCGGCGGCCTTGCTCATATGGTCGCAGGCGGCCTGGCGGGCGCGTTCGGGGTCGCCGGCGGCGATGGCGGCCACGATCTTTTCATGTTCTTCGCGCACCTGATGGTAAAAGTCCTGGCGCCGCGCCTCGTTGGCGCGCGTGACCTTGACGGCCGCGCGTATCGGCTGCGCAAACATCTCGACGAACTTGACCCAGTACGGATTGCCGGTCGCCTCCGCGATACTGAGGTGGAAGAGCACATCTTCCTCCACGCCGCTGCTGCCGGCCGCCACCGCCTGGTCGATGCGTCGCAGCGCGTGTTCGATGTCGGCCAGCTGGCCGGGACTGCGGCGCAGCGCGGCCAGCGCCGCCGTCTCCGATTCCAGCCCGCGCCGCACTTCGATCAGGTTCAACAACGACTGCACCGACTGCGCCGTGTGCGCGTCATGTTCGGCCAGCGGCGCGCCGTCGGTCTGGCAGACGAAGGCGCCGCTGCCTTTGCGGGTGCTGAGCACACCATCGGCCTTGAGCAGCGCGATCGCTTCGCGCAGCACGGTGCGGCTGACGCCGAAATGCTGGGCCATGGCCTGCTCCGAGGGCAGGCGGGTGCCGGGCGCCAGCGCATCCTGGCGGATCTGTTGCAGCAGGCGGTCGGCCACGCGCGCGGCCAGCGTGCCGGCGGCAAAGCCGGGCTTGCGCACCTCGGCCGTCGGCAGGGTGAAGTTGGGTACGTGTTCCATTTCGCGATTATACAAATATACAGCTTGACAGGGCCGGCTTTAAATACATAACATACAGCCATACAGATTTTATACAGCTTATCGACGCCAGGCGTCATGCAAAAGCGAATATCTGGATATTTCGACAACAATATCAGGAGACAAACATGAGCATTTCCGGAACCCAATCCCCGGTGCTGGGCGGCCTGCAAGCCGCCAGCGCGGAAGGGCCGCAGGCCGCCGTGTACCGCAAGGTCACCTGGCGCATCGTGCCTTTCCTCATGCTGTGCTATGTGGTGGCCTATCTGGACCGGGTCAACGTGGGCTTCGCCAAGCTGCAGATGCTGCACGACCTGCAGTTCAGCGACACCATCTTCGGGCTGGGCGCCGGCATGTTCTTCATCGGTTACTTCCTGTTCGAAGTGCCCAGCAACGTCATCCTGCACAAGGTCGGGGCACGGGTGTGGATCGCCCGCATCATGCTGACCTGGGCCGTCATTTCCGCCTGCTTCATGTTCGTCAGCACGCCGCTGGCGTTCTATACGATGCGCTTCCTGCTCGGCCTGGCCGAAGCGGGCTTCTTCCCCGGCATCATCCTGTACCTGACCTATTGGTTCCCCGCCGCCCGCCGTTCGCGCATCATCAGCACCTTCATGACGGCGATCCCCCTGTCGGGCGTGATCGGCGGCCCGCTGTCGGGCTGGATCATGGAATCGTTCGGCGGCGTGCATGGCTGGACCGGCTGGCAGTGGATGTTCATCCTGGAGGCGGTGCCCGCCGTTGCGCTGGGACTGGCCGTGCTGATGTACCTGGACGACGGCATCCGCTCCGCCAAATGGCTGAACGAGGATGAAAAGCGGGTGCTTGAACAAGGCATCGAGCATGACGCGGCCGGCAAGGCGCAACATCCGTCGCTGCGGGCCGTGTTCGCCGATGGCCGCGTGTGGCTGATGGCGCTGATCTATTTCTGCTGCGTGATGGGCCAGTACGGCCTGACTTTCTGGATGCCGACCCTGATCAAGGCGGCCGGCGTCAAGGGTGTACTGAACGTGGGCCTGTTCACGGCGATTCCTTACGCGGCGGCCGTGGTGGCCATGCTGCTGCTGGGCCGCAGCTCGGACCAGCGCCGCGAGCGCCGCTGGCACCTCGTGACGCCCATGCTGCTGGGCGCAGTGGGCCTGGTGGGCAGCGCGCTGGCCGGCGCCGACCATACCGGTATCGCGATCGCCTTCCTGTCGCTGGCGGCGGCCGGCGTGCTGGCCTCGGCGCCCCTGTTCTGGAGCCTGCCGACCGCCTTCCTGCATGGCGTGGCGGCGGCGGCCGGCATCGCGGCCATCAATTCCGTGGGCAACCTGGCCGGTTTCGCCAGCCCCTATCTGATCGGCGCCATCAAGGACATGACACAAAGCACCGACGTCGCCCTGTACGTGCTGGCCGGCGTGCTGGTGGCCGGCGCCGCCGTGGTACTGAGCGTACCGGCGCGGCTGGTCAACCGCTGATGGCGGCCGATCGCACTTCTCAATCATCTGGAGCATTCATCATGGCAGAACAAATCAAGCGCGTCGGGGTCGTGGGCCTGGGCGCAATGGGCATCGGCATCGCGCAGTCGCTGTTGCGCGCGGGGCTGGAGGTGCATGTGTGCGACGTGCGGGCCGAGCCGGTGCAGCGGCTGGCCGCGGCCGGCGCCCACGGCGCGGCCACCCCGGCCGAACTGGCGTCCCGCGTCGACGCACTGCTGATCGTGGTGGTCAACGCGGCCCAGACCGACCAGGTGCTGTTCGGCGAAGGCGGCGCAGCCGCGGCGCTGGCGCCCGGTTCGGTGGTGATCGCCTGCGCCACGGTGGCGCCCGAGTTTGCCGAAGCGCTGGGGGCGCGCCTGGCCGGCATGGGCCTGCGCTGCATCGACGCGCCCATTTCCGGCGGTGCGGCCAAGGCGGCGGCCGGCGAAATGTCGGTGATGGCGTCCGGCGCCGACGATGCGTTCGCGCCCTGCGCCGACATCTTCAGCGCCATCAGCGGCCGCCTGTACCGGCTGGGCGACCAGCCGGGCCAGGGCTCCAAGGTGAAGATGATCAACCAGCTGCTGGCCGGGGTGCATATCGCCGCCGCCGCCGAGGCGATGGCGCTGGGCTTGCGGGCCGGCTGCAATCCGGACGCGCTGTACGATGTGATCTCCAACAGCGCCGGCAGCTCCTGGATGTTCCAGAACCGCGTGCCGCACATCCTCAAGGGCGACTACACGCCGCTGTCGGCGGTGAACATCTTCGTCAAGGACCTGGGCATCGTGCTCGATTATGCGAAGAAGAGCGTATTCCCGTTGCCGCTGTCGGCCGCCGCGCACCAGATGTTCATGCAAGCGTCGGCCGCCGGCCATGGCGGCGAGGACGATTCGGCCGTGGTCAAGATCTTCCCCGGCATTACGCTGCCGGCCAAGGCGGCGTGAGGAGCGCATCATGACGATACTGTTAGGATGCATCGCCGACGATTTCACCGGCGGCACCGACCTGGCCGGCATGCTGGTCAAGGCCGGCATGCGCACCGTGCAGCTGATCGGCGTGCCGGACGGCCCGCCACCGGACGATGTCGATGCGGTGGTGATCGCGCTCAAGTCGCGCACCAATCCGGCGCCCGAGGCGGTGGCCGAATCGCTGGCCGCGCTGGCGTGGCTGGAACAGGCCGGCTGCCGCCAGTTCTATTTCAAGTACTGCTCGACCTTCGATTCCACCCCGGCCGGCAATATCGGCCCGGTGACGGATGCGCTGATGCAGGCGCTCGATACGGGCTTCACCATCGCCTGTCCCGCTTTCCCGGCCAATGGCCGCACCATCTACAAGGGCAACCTGTTCGTGGGCGATGTGCTGTTGAACGAATCGGGCATGCGCGACCATCCGCTGACGCCGATGACCGACGCCAACCTGGTGCGCGTGTTGCAGCGCCAGGCCGGCGGCAAGGTCGGCCTGGCGTCGATGGATGCGGTGGGGCAGGGCGCCGCCGCCATCGTGGCGCGCTTTGCGGCGCTGCGCGAACAGGGCTGCCGCTACGCCGTGGTGGACGCCCTGAGCAACCAGGATCTGATGGAGATCGGCGCCGCCTGCGACGGCATGCCTTTGCTGACGGGCGGTTCCGGCCTGGCGCTGGGCCTGCCGGATAACTTCCGCCGCCACGGCCTGCTGGCGCAGCATGCGGCGCCGGCCGCGTTGCCGGCCAGCGCCGGCGCGCGCGCCGTGATCGCCGGCAGCTGTTCGGTGGCCACGCAACTGCAGGTCGAGCGCATGCGGGCGCAGGCGCCGTCGTTCCGCATCGATCCCCTGCGGCTGGCCGCCGGGGCCGACCTGGTGCGCGAGGCGCTGGACTGGGCCGCCGCCCATGTCGGCGACAGCCCCTTGCTGGTTTATGCCACCAGCACCCCGGAAACGGTGCGCACGGTCCAGGCGCAACTGGGTGTGGCCCGCGCCGGCGCGCTGGTGGAAGAGGCGCTGGCCGCCATCGCGGCCGGTCTGGTGGACCTGGGCGTGGGCCGTATGATCGTGGCCGGCGGCGAGACGTCTGGCGCCGTGGTCAAGGCGCTGGGCGTGCATGGTCTGCGCATCGGGCCGGAAATCGCGCCCGGCGTCCCTTGGACCATGGCGCTGCGCGAGCGCGGCGCGCCGCCGCTGGCGCTGGCACTCAAGTCCGGCAATTTCGGTGGCCCCGATTTCTTCCTGGACGCCTGGGAGAAGCTGGCATGAGCGCTGCTCTACACACCGATACGGAACAGAGCCGCCAGCGCGAACAAATGGCCGAATACGGGCGCTCGCTGTTCGAACGCGGCCTGACGGCCGGCAGCAGCGGCAACCTGAGCGTGCGGCTGGACGACGGCTGGCTGCTGACGCCCACCAACGCCAGCCTGGGCCGGCTCGATCCGGCCACGCTGTCGCGCCTGGACCGCGACGGCAATCTGCTCAGCGGCGCGGCGCCGACCAAGGAAGCCATGCTGCACCTGGCGATGTACCGCGCCCGGCCCGCCGCCCGCGCCATCGTGCACCTGCATTCGACCCATGCGGCGGCCGTGTCGTGCATGTGCGGCTTGAATCACGCCGACTGCCTGCCGCCGCTGACGCCGTATTTCGTGATGAAGATAGGCCGCCTGCCGCTGGCGCCTTATCACCGGCCGGGCGACCCGGACCTGGCTGCCGTGATCGGCGAACTGGGACGGCGCCATTCGGCCGTGCTGCTGGCCAATCACGGCCCGGTGGTGTCGGCCGCCTCGCTGGAAGCGGCCGTCTACGCCGCCGAAGAACTGGAAGAAACCGCCAAACTGTTCCTGCTGCTGCGTGGCGTGCCCACCCGGCCGCTGGACGCGGCGCAGATCGACGAACTGAAATCCGCCTTCGGGCTCGATTATTAACGACTACTGGAGCCGCACCATGCCACGCTTTGCCGCCAACCTCACCATGATGTTCAACGAAGTGGCCTTCCCGCAGCGCTTCGCTGCCGCCGCCAGGGCTGGTTTCGACGCCGTCGAATTCCTGTTCCCCTACGAGTACACGTCGGACCGGGTGGCCGGCTGGCTGCGCGAAAGCCACCTGTGTAACGTGTTGTTCAACCTGCCGCCGGGCGACTGGGCCGCCGGCGAACGCGGCATCGCCGCGCTGCCGGGCCGCGAGGCTGAATTCCGCGTCGGCGTCGAGTGCGCGCTGGACTACGCGCTGGCGATGGGAACGCCGCGCCTGCACATGATGGCCGGCTTGATCCCAGCCGGCGCCGACCTGCAGGCCATGGAAGCGTGCTACCTGGAGAATATGCGCTACGCGGCGCGCGCGCTGGCGCCGCACGGGATCGAACTGCTGATCGAACCGATCAACGGGCGCGACATGCCGGGTTACTTCCTGCAGACCCAGGCCAGGGCCCACGCCTTGCGCGAAATGGCGGGCGAGCCGAACGTGAAAGTGCAGATGGACTTCTACCATGCGCAGATCGTCGAGGGCGACCTGGCCACGACCTTGCGCCGCCACGTGGCCGGCATTGGTCACGTGCAGGTGGCCGGCGTGCCGGACCGGCACGAGCCCGACCAGGGCGAAGTCAATTACGGCTACCTGTTCCAGCTGCTCGATGAGTTGGGATACGCGGGGTGGGTAGGTTGCGAATATCGGCCGCGTGGCCGCACCGAGGACGGTTTGGGCTGGCTGAGGGCGGCGCGCCAGGCCAGCCTGGAAGGAGAACCGGCATGAAGATCCTGATTACCGGCGGCGCCGGTTTCCTGGGACAGCGGCTGGCGCGCGCGCTGCTTGACCGTGGCCAGCTGGCTTCGGGCGGCGCGCGGCACGACATCGCGCAACTGGTGCTGGTGGACGTGGTGCCGGCCCACGACTTTGACGACCCGCGCGTGCGTGTGGTGACGGGCGATATCGCGGATGGCGCCCTGATGCGACGCGTGCTGGGACCGGATATCGAGGTCGTGTTCCACCTGGCGGCCATCGTCAGCGGGCAGGCCGAAGCCGATTTCGAGCTGGGCATGCGCATCAATCTCGATGCCTCGCGCCTGTTGCTGGAGGTGTGCCGGGAATGCGGCCACGTGCCGACCGTGGTGTTCACCAGTTCGGTGGCCGTGTACGGCGGCCAGTTGCCCGCCCTGGTGCTGGACGATACGGCGCTCAATCCGCAGTCGTCGTACGGCGCCCAGAAGGCGATCGGCGAGCTGCTGCTCAACGACTACAGCCGGCGCGGCTATGTCGATGGCCGCGTGTTGCGGCTGCCGACCATCAGCGTGCGGCCGGGGCAGCCGAACCGCGCCGCTTCCTCGTTCGCCAGCGGTATCATCCGCGAACCGCTGAACGGTTTGCCGTCCGTGTGTCCGGTGGCGCCCGATCTGCCTTTGTGGCTGCTGTCGCCGCGGCGGGCGGTGGCGGCGCTGCTGGCCGGTTGCGAACTGCCGGCGGCTACGCTGGGCCGCAGCCGTACCGTCAATTTGCCGGGGCTGGCGGTCACCGTGGGCCAGATGGTGGCCGCGCTGGCCACGGTGGCCGGCACGGAAGTGGCGGCGCGGGTCAGTTTCGCGCCCGATCCGGCGGTGGAAAGGATCGTGCGCAGCTGGCCGGCCGCGTGGGACAGCACCCGCGGCCTGGCGCTGGGGCTGGAGGCGGATCGCGATATCGAGGCGCTGATCAGCGCCTATATCGAGGACGAGCTGCATGAGGGGGCGGCCGCATAGTAGCCCTGCTTGGGACGGCACTGCGGGGCACAGCCGGCGGCCGCATATTACCCAAGCCGCGGTGTCGGCGGCCGCACGCACCGCCCCCTTGATTGGACCAGCGGCGGTCGGGAGTCAGAATGTGTGGCGTAGTCCTGCCATGACACCGTTCTGGTTCATCCCGGCGCCGACGGTGCCGCCGGCATCGAGCGCGATGGCGGCGGTGCCGCTATTGTTCATGCGCCCCACCATGCCATACACGGCCGTGCGCCGCGACAGGAAGTAGCTGAGTCGGGCCACCAGCAGCGTACTGTCGTTGTCGCTGGCCTTCTGGTTGCGGCGCGCAGCCTGGAGGTCCAGCTGCATGCTGGCCGACAAAGGCACACTGGCACCCAGGTAGTACAAGTCGGAGTTGACATCGCCACTTGCCGCGTGGGTGCGGCGGTCGATCACGCCGCCGCCGATCTTCATCGCGCCTGCCATGACGTAGCCGTTGACGGTGTTGCGCTGATCGTGCATCGCCGCGCTGGTCAGGCCGTTGGCCGCACCGGCGCCGCCATACATCCTGTCATAGGAAACGTTGATGCCGTAGCGCTGGCGCTCATAGCTCAGCAGGGCCGTGATCTGGCGGCATGCCTTGGCATTGCCCGCCGTTTCACCCGCGCAGCCGGTGGCCGATGGACCGCCCGCGGCCGAGGCGTCGCGTCCGAAGCTGTAGGTGGCGCCCAGCGTCAGGCCGTCGACATTGCCCAGGTAGCCGATCGCGTTGTCGCTGCGGGCATTGGGCAGGTAGAGATCGAGGCTGCTGATCGAAAACAGGTTGGGCCCCAGCACGTCCGACTGCTGGGTGGCGCGGAAGGTCATGTTGGTCTGGCGGCCCAGCATCAGCGTGCCCC
>JAZJZQ010000030.1:0-2124 GCA_040389625.1 Pseudomonadota bacterium
TGGCGCATCTGCCGCGTCACCGGCGCCGCGTTGCAGCAGCTGGCCTCGGCCTGACAGGCAAAAAAAGATCCCACGGGCGCCGCGCGCCGCGTGGGATTGAACCCATGTTGAGTGGGAGGGGAGATTGAATCAACGTCTCCACTATAAACTTGCGGCCGGCGGCGCGCGCACGTTCTTTACATTTGCTTACGCCAGCTCAATATTGCTTACACCTGCCTAACAATCGCCCGCCTTCCGGACCCGATTGATGCGGCACAAAGCCCATCCCGTAGCGGCCCGTACCATGGATATTCATCTCGTCCGGGAGTCCGCCATGCACAAGTTACCGCCCTTCGCGTTGCTGGTCTACAAGGCCTATCTGCGTTCCCGGCTGGACCGTTGCCAGCGCCACTTGCACGCCATCGCCGCCCAGCGCGAAAACGATTTCCACGCCGAACGCCTGCTGCACCGCGAAGTGGCCGTGGTGCGCGCGAAACTACATACGCTGTGACAGGGCACGGCCGGCCAGCCGCTCCAGCAATTCAAACGCGCCCTGGGTCAGCAGGGCCAGCACGGCGGCCGGGATGGCGCCGGCCAGCAGCATGCCGTTGTCGTTCAGGGCCAGGCCGATGGTGATGCGTTCACCGTAGCCGCCGGCGCCGATGAAAGCGGCGATGGTGGCCGTGCCCACGCTCATCACGGCGGCCGTCTTCACGCCGGCCAGGATCACGGGCAACGCCAGCGGCAGCTCCACATGCCACAACCGCTGGTATGGCCGCAGGCCCAGCGCCAGCGCCGCCAGCCGCAATCCCTGCGGCACCTGCAGCATGCCGGTACACGTGTTGCGCACCACGGGCAGCAGCGCGTAGACAAACAGCGCCACCAGGGCCGGCACGGCGCCTATGCCCAGCAAGGGAATGAGCAACGCCAACAGGGCCAGCGACGGCACCGTCTGCAGCACGCCCACCAGCGCCAGCACGGCCTGCCGCAGGCGCGGTACATAGGCGGCCAGCACGCCAAGCGGAATGCCCGCCAGGCAGGCCAGTCCCACGGCGAGCAGCACCAGCGTCACGTGCTGGCGTGTGAGGGGCCACAGCTTGTCGTCGAAGATTTTGGCCAGCAGGCCGTCGCGCGGGGGGGGCGCAGACGGCGTGCCGACCGGCGCGTTCAATGTCGAGGCGGATGGCGTGGGCGACAGCGCCACCGGCGCGGAAGACGATGCGGCGGCCGGCGCGGAAGCCGGCGCCGTGGTCGCAGCGCCGCGCGGATGGGCCGCCAGCCAGCCGCGCGCCACGGCCGCAAAACTCTGGCCGCCAATTTCAGCGGCCGCATTCATGGCGATCATGTCGGCGGCGCTGATGCGGCCCTGCAGCCGCTGCAACGCTATCCAGGCGGCGGGAAAACGGAACGCGGCATCCAAGCGGTACAGCAGCACGGCATCGTAACGGGGAAAGTAGCCGCGGTCGTCATCGAGCACGCGCAGGCCGTACTGGCCGATCTTGGCGTCGGTGGAATAGATATCGATCACGTCCACCTGGCCCTGTTTCAACGCGTCGTAGGCGATGCCGTGATCGAGGCCGGCCGGCTGCTGCGGCAGGCCGTAGCGCCGCGCCAGTCCCGGCCAGCCGTCGGCGCGGCCGATGAATTCGTGCGACAGGCCGAAGCGCAGCGACGGCAGGGCCGCCAGCTCGCTCAATTTGTGCGGGCCATCCGGGCCGCCGCGCATGGCCAGCGCGTAGGTGTTGTTAAAGCCCAGCGGCACGGCCACGCCCAGTCCCAGCGGCGCCAGTTCGCGTCCGATCTGTGCCAGCGTAGCCGGTTCCTTGTGGCGCAGGATTTCCTGGTCTATGGTGCCCAGGTATTCAGGATAGAGGTCGATTTTCCCGGCCCGCAGCGCGGCCAGCACGATGGCCGTGTTGCCCAGTCCTGGCAGGTGTTCGGTACTGGCGTAAGGCGCCACCGTCTGCGCCAGCAGTTCGCCCAGGATGTACGATTCCGTGAAGCGCTTGGAGCCGATGCGCAGCGTGCCCGCCGCGCCGCTTGCAGCTGATGCTGAAGCAGGTGCCGGTGCATGTGCAGGTGCCGACGCTGATTGCGATACCGACGCTGATTGCGATGCCGATGCTGGTCGCGATGCCGATGCTG
>JAZJZQ010000030.1:2224-4306 GCA_040389625.1 Pseudomonadota bacterium
GCGATGCCGATGCTGGTCGCGATGCCGATGCTGCTTGCGATGCCGATGGCACTAGCGCCGCCGGCACCGCTGCTTCAGCCGCAACCAGGAAGCTGACCGCCAGCCAGCCAGCGGCCAGGCATAGCAGACCGCGGGCCCATCGTTTTGCATCCATCCGTTCGCGCACGCGCTCTCCCCTGTCGCTTCGTCAATCCGGCAAGCTTACCATTGCCGGGCCGACGCCGCGGATGCGGGTCAGGCGCCGGTGCGGAACATGGAGGCCTTGAGCGCCTGGTTCAGCGTTTCATAGCACTCGTCCAGGTGCGCCTTGTTCTCGCGGCTGCCCGGCTTGGCCAGCGCGGCGCGAATATCGCGCTGCAGCTCGAGCCCACGTTCCCGCTGCAGGCTGCGCGCATCGGCCGGAGTGGAGGCGGCCGGCCGCAGCAGCATATTGGTCAGCCGCTTCAAATGCTCGCGCTGCAGGTTGCGCCGCATGCCGGTGATCTCCTTGCCCGTCTTCAGCTCGCTCCACACGGCCGACTGCACGGTGCCATACAACTCGTCGAGACTGAGCGCCTTCTTGCCGTCGTCCAGCTTCTCCTGCGCGTCGAGCACGCGGGTGGCCACCACGTCCGACAGCAGCTGGTCCAGCGCCGCCGTCTGCAGCATCAGCACCCGCCCGCTCACCGACACGTCGGGCCGGCCGCGCGCCTCGAAATGGTCGGGCCCCAGCCGGCTGATCATGGCCGGCGCGAACTTGAAGCTGTCGGCCTGGAACAGGCTACCCGTCAGCATCTGCAGCGCGGCCCGCTGGCGCGGCAGGGGCACCGGCGTGAAGGTGGCCCGTCCCGTGCCGGCGTGGTCGCGCAGATAGGTCAGGCCGCCCACGTACTTGACCACCACCGGCAGCGTGCGCGCGAACTGGATGAAACCGTAGTCGAAGCTGCGGCGCAGCGATTCGTAGCTTTCGCCCGGCTTGAGCTGGCGCGTCTGCAGGCGGTCCCACAGCTCGCGCGACAGGGTCAGGCGCCGCTGCACGTAGGCCAGCGGATCGCTGCCCAGGTCGAAGGCGTTGACGTCGGGGTCGGCCGTGCGGCCGTCCACTTCCTGGTCGGTGCCAAAGGCCAGTTGCGGCTCGCTGGAACGGGCCGCGATCCTGGCCAGTTCGTCCTTCTCCTGCTCCGCTGCGATGGGTTTGTAGGCGTACTCGATGGCCCAGTAATCGTAAGGCCCCAGTGTGGAACCCACATACTCACCCTGGCGCTCGCCCTTGACCGACAGGTTGAACGGCGCGTAATCCATCACCGAGCCGGCCATGCCGTTCCTGGCCGTGAAATCGGGGTCCTGCAGCTGCTTGAGATCGTAGACGGTGGAGGAGCGGAAGTTGTGGCGCAGGCCCAGCGTGTGTCCCACTTCATGCATGACGACCGAGCGCACATAGGCCTGGGCCACGGCGTCGGCCTGCGGGCTGCCCAGGTCGAATTCGCCGCGCGACTCCAGCAGGTCCAGCGCGAAGCCCATTTCCTGGGCCGAATCCAGCATGTAGTTGCAATGCGTTTCCCCGTCGCCGGCCGGCTGCGCGGCCACGCCGGCGCCGTTCTCGCCGATCACCCGGCGGGCATCGCGCGCGAACACGTCGGACATGCCGATGTCGGCATCGAGGATCTCGCCGCTGCGGGGATCGACCTGCACCGGACCGACGGCAAACGCGGCGTCGCTGCCGATGAACCAGCGGATCGATGCATGGCGCGCGTCGAGCGTGTCGAAATGGTCCTGCTCCGTTTGCTGGCGCACGACGATGGCGTCCTTGAAGCCGATCCGTTCGAACGCGGCATTCCAGGCCAGCACGCCCTGCTCCACCGCCTTGCGGTATTTTTCCGGGATGTTCTTGTCCAGCCAGTACACGATGGGCTGCTTCGGTTCCGACAGCGGCAGGGCCGCATCCTTTTTCTCCAGCCGCCAGCGCTCGATCACGTGGCTGGCCGTGGTGGGCGTGACGTCGTCCGTGAAATCTTGGGTGGTGGTGACGAAGTGGCCGATGCGGTCGTCCGCCGGCCGGGCGTGCATGGGTTCGGCCGGCAGCGGCATGAAGCTGTAGTAAAA
>JAZJZQ010000031.1:0-2495 GCA_040389625.1 Pseudomonadota bacterium
CATCACGGGCGGGCGCTACCTGGGCACGGCCAGCGCCGAGTACCAGTACTGGTTCAAGCCCACCTGGGGCGCGGCCGTGTTCTACGACACCGGCAACGCCGCCGACACGATCAAGGACCTGCATCCCAAGTCCGGTTACGGCGTGGGGGCGCGCTGGAAGAGTCCCGTCGGCCCCATCAACGTCGACATGGCGTACGGCCACGCGGCGCGCAAATACCGCCTGCACTTCTCACTGGGATTTACGTTCTGATGTCCGATACCGACCACCTGCCCGCCAGCGCCACGGCCGGCGCCACGCCGCCCTCCCCGCCGCAGCCGCCCCGGCGCACGCGCCGCTGGCTGCGCCGCACCCTGATCGGCCTGGGCGCGGTGGGCGTGGTGCTGGGCGGCGCCGTCTGGCTGCTGGGGCGGGAAACCACCCTGCGCCAGCTGTTGCAGCGCATCGCCGCCGCCAGCGGCGGCCAGATCGAAGTGCAGGGCGTGAGCGGCTCGCTGTACCACCGCATGCGCATCGCGCGGCTGGTGCACCGCGGCGCCGGCACCGTCATCACGGTGGACGGCATCGACATCAGCTGGTCGCCGCTGCAGTTGCTCTCGGAAGGCGTGGCCATCAGCGAACTGCATGCGGCCAGCCTGACCGTCGACAGCAATGGCCCGTCCACGCCGCCCGTGCTGCCTGCCTCGCTGGCCGCGCCGTTCCGCCTGCACGTGGCGGACGCGCGCCTGGACCGGCTGACCGTGCTCGATCACGGCAGCCGCACGCAGCTCAGCCAGATCCGCTTCCGCCTGAGCGGCGACGGCAACGGCTGGCAACTGGCGGACGGCGTAGCCATGACCGACATCGGCCGGCTGCAGGCGCAGCTGGCCCTGGGCGCCCGGCGCCCGTTCACCGTGGACGGCAAGGCCAGCCTGACCCAGGTCGCCGGCGCCCCACCCCACCCCGCCCAACTGCACCTGCAGGCGCGCGGCAACCTGTCGCTGCTGCGGCTGGACGCGGACGGCGCCGCCGGCACGGCCAGCGGCACGGCCACGCTGGCGCTGGCGCCGTTCGATCCCATCATCCTGCATGCGATCGAACTGAAGGCCGGCGGCATCGATCCGTCCGGCTACCGCGCCGCCTGGCCGCAGGCCCGGCTGGCCGTGCAGCTGGCCGCCAGGATCGACGCCAGGCAAGCCCTGTCCGGCCAGCTGGCCGTGCACAACGAAGGCCAACCCGGCCCGCTGGACCAGCAACACCTGCCGCTGCTAGGGGCCACGGCGCGCCTGGGCGGCACGCTGACGGCGGCCACCATCGACGCCATCGCCATCGACCTGGGCGCGGCCGGCCGCTTCACGGGCGGCGCCCGCATTGCGCGCGGCGGACCGCAGGCCGGCGTCGACCAGGCCCAGCTCGCGCTGCACACGGAGCGCCTCAACCTGCAGCAGTTGTACGGCAGCCTGCACGCCACCGCCATCGCCGGCGACGTCACGCTGGATACCCGCGGCAAGCAGCAGACGCTGCGCGCCGCGCTGGGCCAGGACGGCCTGCGGCTGGACCTGCAGGCCACGCTGGCCGACGAGCTACTGCAGCTGCGCCAGGCCCGCCTGCAGCTGCGCAAGGGCAGCGTGAGCGCCAGCGGCCAGGCCAGCCTGCGCGGCGGGCAAGCGTTCAAGGCCGGCATCAGCGCCGAGCACTTCGACCCGGCCGCCTTCGGCAACTACCCCACGGCCGACATCAGCGCCGACGTCAACGCCAGCGGCCATCTGTCGCCCGCGTGGCAGGTGGCGGCCGACTTTACGCTCAAGCCGGGCAAGCTGCTGGGCCAGCCCATCTCCGGCGCCGGCCGGCTGACGGCCGACGCCCAGCGCATCAGCGGCGTGCAAGCGCGCCTCGCGCTGGGCCGCAACACGGCCGAACTGCGCGGCGGCCTGGGCACGCCGGACCAGCAGCTGGACTGGAAAATCGACGCCCCCGACCTGGGCGCGGCCGGCGGCAAGCTGCTGGGCGCCCTGGCCGCCAGCGGCACGGCGCGCGGCACGCTGGCCGCGCCGCGCACCAGCTTCGACGCCAGCCTGCGTGGCCTGGGGCTGGCGGCGGCGCGCCATCCCGTGCCCGACAGCCTGCTGCACGCCAGCGGCGACGTCTGGCTGGCCGGCCCCACGCACCAGGTCGAGCTGAAGGCGGCCGGCAGTGCGCAGCGCTTCAACCCGGCCGCGTTCGGCGCCTACCCCGCCGGCGCCGTCAACGCCGATTTCAGCGGCGACGCCGCCCTGGCCGCCGACTGGCGCGCCGCCCTCAATCTCAAGCTGCAGCCATCGACACTGTCGGGCGCCGCGCTGTCGGGCTACGCCAGGCTGGCGGCCGACCCGCGCCACATCGGCAGCGCCGACCTCAAGCTGCAGCTGGGACCGAACAGCTTGCAGGCCCAGGGCGCCTTCGGCAGCGCGCGCGACCGGCTGGACTGGAAACTCGACGCGCCCCAGCTGGCCAGCGCCGGCCCCCAGTTCGGCGGCGT
>JAZJZQ010000031.1:2595-6211 GCA_040389625.1 Pseudomonadota bacterium
ACTGGAAACTCGACGCGCCCCAGCTGGCCAGCGCCGGCCCCCAGTTCGGCGGCGTACTGCACGCGGCGGGCACGCTGGCGGGCAGCGCCGAACGGCCCGCGCTGACGCTGACGGTGGACGGCGCCAACCTGCACGCGCCGGGACAGCAGCAGATCAAATCGCTGCAAGGCAGCGCCAGCCTGGGCGCAGGCGCGCGCGACGGCAGCGACGATCCGGTGGTGGCCGACCTCACCATCGCCGGCTACAGCTCGCCGTCCCTGACGCTGGACCGCGCGCACCTGCAAGCGAGCGGCACGCGCGCGGCCCACGTGCTGCAACTGAGCGGCGGCAACCGCGACTTCGACGCGGCCGCGCGCTTCAAGGGCGGCTGGCGCGGCGACGCCTGGACCGGCGCCATCGACACGCTGCAGAACCGCGGCCGCTACGCCCTCACGCTGCAGGCCCCGGCGCCGCTGCGGCTGGCCGCGCCGTCCGGCGGCGGCGTGGCCGGCCTGCTGCACCCGGAGCAGATCGCGCTGGGCGCCACGGCCATCGCCCTGCCCACCGGTTCCATCCGCATCGACAGCGTGGAAAAGAACGGCCCGCAATGGCGCAGCAAAGGCCAGGCGGCCGGCGTGCCCGTCAACTACCTGGCCCAGTTGTCCGATGCCTGGCGCGACAACATCAAGAGCGACATGACGGTCGGCGCGGCCTGGTCGCTGGCCGTGCAGGCCGCCCCGCCCGGCGGCGCGCCGGCCGTGGACGGCATGCTGCACCTGTACCGCGAACAGGGTGATATGACCGTGACGGGCGCCGAAGTGCCGCTGCCGCTGGGCCTGCGGCAACTGGACGCGCGCATCGACGCGGCCGCCGGTACGCTGCGTGTGCAACTGGCGCTGGACGGCAGCCGCGCCGGCCAGGCCCGGCTCGACGCCAGCGCCCACCTGATCGACGGCAAGCTGGCCGACGCCAGCGCCCTGACCATGAACGGCAGCGCCAACATGGGATCGCTGGCCTGGCTGGCGCCGCTGGCGGGCCAGCCGGGGCTGGAGATGGACGGCACGCTCAAGCTGGCCATGACCGGCGCCGGCACCTGGGGTGCGCCGCAGCTGAACGGCGACATCACGGGCGACAAGCTGGTGCTGAACTGGGCCGAACAAGGCATCCGCCTGCACAACGGCCAGCTGCAGGCGCGCCTGGCGGGCGACCAGTTGCTGCTGCAGAAACTGGCCTTCGACGGCACCGAAGGCCACGCCCAGGCGGAAGGGGCGATACGCTTCGCCGGCGCGCAAGCGAACATGGAGCTCAAGCTGACGGCCGACCGGCTGGAAGTGCTGGCCCGCCCCGACCGCACGCTGGTGGTCAGCGGCCAGAGCACGCTGGTGCGCGACGCCAAGCGCTTCCAGCTGGACGGCAAGTTGCGCGCCGACCGCGCCAACATCGAACTGGCCAGCCAGGACACGCCCACCATGAGCGACGACGTCGTCATCCTCGGGCGCGGCGCGGCGCCCGTCAAGGACAGCAAATCGATGCCGCTCAGTGTAGACATCGAGGCCGACCTGGGCGACGCCTTCACCCTGAAAGGCAAGGGGCTGGACGCCCAGCTGGCCGGCGCCGTGCGTATCCGCGTGGCGGACCGCCGGCCGCCGCGCGTGACGGGCAGCATCCGCGTGGCCAGCGGCACCTATGCCGCGTACGGCCAGAAGCTGGCGATCGAAAAAGGCGTGATCAATTTCACGGGCGCGTATGACAACCCGGGCCTGAACATCCTGGCCGTGCGCAAGCGTCCCGAGGGCGAAGCGCTCAACGAGAACAACGTGGAAGCGGGCGTCGAAGTGCGCGGCACGGCGCTGGCGCCGGTGGCCAAGCTGGTCTCCACCCCGGCCGTCTCCGACAGCGACAAGCTGGCCTGGCTGGTGCTCGGTCACGGCATCGACAGCACGGCCGGCAATGACATGGCCCTGCTCAGCACAGCGGCCGGCGCCCTGTTCGGCGGCGGCCAGGGCCGGCTGGCCAACACGCTGGGGGTGGACGAACTGGGCGTAAGCCAGGCCAAGGGATTGGAAACGACGGTCGTCACGGTCGGCAAGCGGCTCTCCTCGCGCGCCTACCTCAGTTTCGAGCAGGGTGCCAGCTCGGCCACCAGCCTGGTCAAGCTGCGCTACAAGCTCAATCCCCGCATCACGCTGCAATTCCAGACCGGCACCAACAATGCGCTGGACGTGCTCTACACCTGGACCTTTGACTGAGTAAGGATGCATTGTTTGTCAGATTGGACCGGCCACGACGCTAACAGCGCCTCGAACGCATCGGCAGGCACCGGCCTGGACACCAGATAGCCTTGCCCGTAGTCGCAGCCGCCTGCGGCCAGCAAGGCATGCTGCGCCGGCGTCTCCACGCCTTCGGCGACCACTTGCATGCCAAGCCGGTGCGCCATGACGATGATGGTGTCGCACAGTGCCTGGGTGCTGGAGCCGGGTTCGAGCTTGCGCGTGAAAGACTGGTCGATCTTCAAGAAATCGATGTCGAATTTCTGGAGATAGGATAGCGATGAATAGCCGGTGCCAAAATCATCGAGCGAGATTTTGACACCGGCCGCGTGAAATTGCTGCAGCGCGTCTTTCACCCCGGCGTCTTCGTTCAACAGCAAGCCTTCCGTGATTTCGATCACGATGCCTTGCCCAGGCACCTGCTGTTCGCGCAAATAAGCCAGCCATGCCTGACATGGACTGTCCCCACTGTGGAACTGCACCGGCGACACATTCACGCTGATTTGAAACTGCGGGTCGTACAGGGTCCGCCAACGCCGGCACTGGCGCACCGCCTGCCTGAATATCCAATCGCCGATATCGAGGATCAGGCCGGTTTCCTCGGCCAAAGGCACAAATTCGGCAGGGCTGACCAGTCCACGCGTGGGGTGCTGCCAGCGCACCAGGGCCTCGGCCTTGACAATGCGGTTGGTCGTCAAATCCACGATGGGCTGGTAGTAGACACGCAGCTCCCCAGCCGACAATGCGCTGCGCAAGTCATTGGTCATGCGCAGCCGCAGCTGCGCCGCCTGCTGCATCGACTGCGTGAAATAGCAGTACCGGTTGCGCCCGCCCCCCTTGGCCGCATACATGGCTTGGTCGGCGCTCTGGATCAAGGTCTCGATTTCGCGCGCATCGTGCGGATAGGCCGTGATGCCTATGCTGGCCGTGATAAAGGCATTCTCATCGCCCAGCTTGAACGGCACAGCCAGGGCGTCCAGGATGTTCTGCGCCAAGGCGGCCGCCTGTTGCACTTCGTGGAGTTTGCTCAGGATGATGATGAACTCATCGCCCCCCATGCGGGCCACGGTATCGGTTGCGCGCACGCAGGCGCTGATGCGCCGGCTAGCCTCCAGCAGCAGGAGGTCACCCACGCGATGCCCGCGCGTGTCGTTGACCTCCTTGAAGCGGTCCAGGTCCAGGAACAGCACGACGAAGGGCAGGCCGGCGCGTTCGGCGCGCTTGATTTCCTGCCCCAGCCGATCAAACAGCATGTGACGGTTAGGCAGGCCCGTCAAGGTGTCGAAGTTGGCTTGCCTCCAGATCAACTCCGCCGACTGCTTCTTCTGCGTGATATCGCGAATGAAGGCGCTGAATTCATAGCCTTT
>JAZJZQ010000031.1:6311-12485 GCA_040389625.1 Pseudomonadota bacterium
CCGACTGCTTCTTCTGCGTGATATCGCGAATGAAGGCGCTGAATTCATAGCCTTTGGCCGTGGTGATCGGGGTCACCGTCAATTCGATGGGAAACTCGCGCCCGCTGCGGTGCAGGCCCGTGATCTCGGTACGCGCGTTCAGGATAGCCCCCTTGCCGCCGAGCAGAAAACGCTGCAAGCCCTTGCTATGCGCCTCGCGGTATTGGGCTGGGATAGCGATTTCGGGTAACTGGCGGCCGAGCGCCTCGGCGCGGCTCCATCCAAAAATCGCTTCCGCCTGGGCGTTCCAGCCGGTAATGGCGCCGCTGGCGTCGATCTGCACCACCGCGTCCAGGGCGGTCTCGACAATGGCACGCAGCCTATCCTGGCTCTCGGCCAGCACCTGCTGCTCGCGCATGCGCTCGGCCAGCATGGCGCTGAAGCCGTCGGCCATGCGATTGAAGCTGTCGCCCACCAGGCTCAGCTCGTCGCGGGTGGGCAGCGTGACCCGCCGACTCAGGTCGCCCCCGGCCAGCGCGTGCGCGGAACCGACCAGCGAGCGGATGCTGCCGACAATGGCGTAGTAGCTGCTGACGGCAAGATAAACCGTCAGCAGAAACAGCAACGTGGCGCCGCCCACGGTTACCAGCAAAGCGTCTTTGGCACGCGCAATGCGCCGTTCGATCAACGTCCGAGCGGTCGGCAGCAAGGTGCCATACAATTGGGCATAGCTCTTGTCGATCTCGACAGTGGCCAGATCGAGAAAAACCGTCGGCGTCATCGTAAACCGGGCGCTCAGTATGTCCGACTCCACCAGATCAGACACCTGCCGCGCCGAGTCGGCGATGCCCGCATAAGCGTTCTGCAGCGGCCCCTGTAGCACCGGATGGTGATGTCCGATCTTCTCGATATTGTCCCTGAGCTCCTTGAGCGAGCTGGCCAACTCGGCACGCAGCGCGTGCAATTGCGCATACTGATTTTCGGTGATCGTTTGTTCGGTCAACACGACGGTACCGTAGGCACGCAGCTGGCCAAGGTGTTCGAGCGCGTGCGGCATCCGGTTAATGGCGGTGTCGATCAGGTAGAAGGTGGCCAGCTCCGGGTCCAGGACCAGGCCATACGCGTCGGCGACCGCCACTTCGAACGACGCGACCTGCCCGATCAGAAGCGTGTGCGCGGCGAAGTTCTCTTGCGCTGTCCATTCGAGTCCATGGTCGCGCAGCCCGTCCCAGTCTTGCTTGATGTGGCCAAACGCCTCGCCCGATGCCAGGCCACGCGGCAACACGAGGGCGAGCGCATGCAATGTGCGCGCCAGCTCGGCTTGCTGGGCGGCGCGCCGTTCGCGCAGCGCCGCGTCGCCGCCCAGCAGTGCCGCCGACAGTCCGCGGTGCAGCTGCAGGGTTTGCATGGTTCGCGACAGCGGCTCGATCAATGCCAAGCCCTCCAACTGTCGTCGCGAAGGCTGGATCACGCGGCTCAGGTTGACGAACAGGCCATAAATCACCACCGCAATGGCGAGCAGGGACACCAGCCACAGCAGCGTAAATTTCTTGCTGTAGCCCATGCGGTTCAACAGCGCAATGGCAGGGGCGAAGAACGCCCGCCGCATCGACGCGCGCTGATCATTCGGCCGAGGGAAGACTGTCATGTGTCCTTTGACCTAGTACTTAACGCGCCCAAGACTGAGCATGGCCTCTCGCTGACGTCCTCATGACGGGCAAATTCCGCTACATGCCGGCCGGATTATGGTCCGGCACCGGATCATCCTGCGGCACGGGATGGGGCTGGTGCGGCGGCGGCTCGGGCACGGGGTCGTCGACCGGGGCCGGGTCCGGCGCGCGGTGGGCTAGGATAGCGGCACTGTGCATGATCTTCCTCCAGGGTGGCTGGCGATGTGCTTCCATTCTACGCCGCCCCGCCCTCCCCTCCGCCCGATCTGAGCACAATTTGATCTGGCCACCGTAAACGTCCGCCCCCGCCCCTACCTCAGGGCTCGGCGTGCTTGACGTACTTGTCCAGCCAGCGGTGCGTCTCGTGCAGCATGTGCAGGATCGATTCGCGCGCCCGGTAGGCGTGCGCCTCGTTGGGCAGCATCACCAGCCGCGCCGTGCCGCCCAGCCCCTTGATGGCCTGGAACATGCGCTCGCTCTGCATGGGGAAGGTGCCGGGATTGCTGTCCTGCTCGCCGTGGATCAGCAGCAGGGCGTCCTTGATCTTGTCGGCGTGGTTGAACGGCGACATGGCCTGGTACACCTCGGCCGCCTGCCAGAACGGCCGCTCCTCGGACTGGAAGCCGAACGGCGTGAGCGTGCGGTTGTAGGCGCCGCTGCGGGCGATGCCGGCCCGGAACAGGCGCGTGTGGGCCAGCAGGTTGGCCGTCATGAAGGCGCCATAGGAATGGCCGCCGACGGCGATGCGGCGCCGGTCGGCCACGCCGCGCCGCACCACTTCTGCCACGGCCGCCTCGGCGTCGGCCACCAGCTGGGCCAGATAGCTGTCGTTCGGTTCCGCCTCGCCGCTGCCGATGATGGGGAACGAGGGATTGTCCAGCACCGCGTAACCGACGGCCAGGTAGGCTGCCGGCCCCCAGTAGCTGACGGCGTTGAAGCGGTACGGCGAACCGGTGGTCTGGCTGGCCGCGCTGGCGGACTTGAATTCGTGCGGATAGGCCCACATCAGCATCGGCAAGGGACCGTCGCGCGAAGCGAGGTAACCGGGCGGCAGCATCAGCGTGGCCGTCAGCTCGACGCCGTCGTTGCGGCGGTAGCGGATCTGCTCCTTCTGCACGTCCTTCAGTTCGGGTGTGGGATGGGGCAGGCGGGTCAGCGCCCGCAGCTGGTCCTGCGGCGGCTGGCGCAGGTCGCGCACGTAGTAATTGGGCCGCTCGGTGGGCGATTCGCGCGTGGTCAGCAGCAGCGTACCCTCCTCGTTCAGCACCGCCGCCACGTTCTCGTAATACGGGGCGGCGCTCTGGAACAGGCGCTCCCGCTTGCGCGTGGTCAGGCTCAGGCGGTCGATGAAGGGACGGTCGCCTTCCGGCGTGGCGCCGGCGCCGTCGAGCAGGATGGTGGTTTCCGGGCCGATCACGAGGCGGGGGAAGCCGCTGGCATCGGCCCGCATCACGGGTGCGCCGGGGCTGCTGTAGCGGTCCTCGTAGGAGCCTTCATAAATCAGTTCCGGCGCCAGCGCGGGATGGTCGGGCGCGATCATCCACTGGCGCACGGCGCGCGTCTTGTGCCACCGTTCGTTGAGCAGGGCCACGTCGCCGCGGCCCCAGGCGATGCCGCCGTAGCGCATGGCCAGCCGCGCCAGCACCTGGGGCGCGCCGTGGAAAGGCGCCGCGTGCAGGTACAGCACGTCGCGATGCTCGACATGGCGGGCCGGGTCGCCGCCGTCCTGGGCCTCCGCCCACAACAGCGTGGCGGGAGCGTCGGCGCGCCACGCTATATGACGCACCCCGGCCGACACGGCGTCGTTCCCCGGCGGCAGGCCTTCCTCCAGCGGCAGCATGGCCACCGTGTGCAGCAGCCGGGCGTCCAGGTCCCGCACTTCGATCCGCTCGCCGAAGCTGGACGCGGGCACCAGGTAGGAATAGGGCCGCATGATGCAGTGGGTCAGCAGGTACTGGCCGCCGGGCGCCACCGACACGCGCGAGTACAGGTCCGGTTCACCGAGCGGCCGCACATTGCCCTGCAGGTCGGTGTGGGCCAGTTGCACCGTGACGTAGTGTTCGAACAGGCGGGCATCGTCTTCGCTGCGCAGCAAGTCCTGGTAGGTGCGCAGCTGGCGCACGGCGCCTTCCGCATCGCTGTCGAGCTGCACGGGACCGGCCGGCACCGTGTTGACGGCCGGCGCCTTGCCCATGCCGGCCGGGCGCAGCTGCAGCAGCAGGCCGCTGCTGTCGGGCAGCCACGAAAAGCCCCGGGTCAGCACGGCCGACAGGGGCTGGCTCACCAGGCGCCGCGCGCGGCGGCCCGCGATGTCGATCAGCCAGAGCTGGACTTCGCCCCGTTCGCCCTTGTAGGCCACGTGGCTGAAGGCCAGGTGGCGCTGGTCCGGCGCCCAGCTCAGGTCGGCCAGCCGCAAGGTGCGCGGCAGGCCGCCGATCCGGCTCTCCTTGCCGCTGGCGATGTCGAGCAGGATCAGGTCGGCGCCATAGGCAAAGCTGCTGGCGGCGCAAGTGCGGGGATTGATGCGCAGGCCGGCCAGTTTCAGCTCCGGCTGCGCCACCTCCTCGATGCCGGGCAGCGGCGGCGTCTGTATCATGGCCGCCAGGTCGCGGTGCGGGCTCAGGCTCAGTGCCGGGGCGCGCGGCGCGTCCACGATGGCCTGCAGCGCGGGCGATGGCAACTGGTAGCGGCCATCCTGCGCGCCGCTGTGGGGCGAGGCGGCCATCAGGCCCATGCCCGGCGGCAGGGGGGGAATCAATGTACTCATGTGGATGACGATCCGTGTCTATGCGGCGGTCGCCCCATATTGCTGTTACCCCATGGGAAAGTCAATGCACCGCCGATCTGGCTTACAATCGCGGTGCGCAGCGCGTTGCTGCGGTTGACACGGCCGGCGACGGCCCCTGGAATGCTGATATGGAAATTACGACGATCATCCTGTTGTTGCTGGTGCCCCTGCTGGTGTGGCGCATTTACTCCCGCCTGAAAGCGGCCATGGGCCGCACCCAGTCCATCCTGTGGCGCCACTATGCCGTCGTGCTGCTGCTGGCGGCGCTGGTGGGCGGGCTGGCCGCCAAGGTGATCGACAGCCCGCTGGCGCTGGGCGCGCTGGTGCTGGGCCTGGCCGGCGGCATCGCCCTGGGCTACCGCAACAAGGCGCTGAGCCTGCTGGAAAACACGCCCCAGGGCTTTTTCTACACGCCCAACCTGCGCCTGGGCGTGCTGGTATCCATGCTGTTCATCGCCCGCCTGCTGTACCGCGGCTTCGAACTGTATCTGCAGATGCACAACGGCACCGCGCTGGCGCCGGAGGAATTCCACCGCAATCCGCTGACGGTGCTGCCGTTCTGCCTGCTTGCCGGCTTCTTCGGCAGCTACCATTTGTTGCTGGCACGCTGGCAACGGGGCCAGCAGCCCGTCCCGCGCGGCCCGCTGGACCGCCCGCTGTAACGGTTTTAGCTGCGCCCGATTGGCTCCGGCGGTACTATCATTGATACTGGAAAGCTGTAATTTGATGGTATGCTTCATATATCCATGAGGCAACTTTATTTCCCGAAAAGAAATCCATGCAAATTTACACCAGTCGATGAAGACGTCCATCTACGACAAGACCGCCAAAGGGCGCGAGGAGATCGCCACCCGGCGCTACCAGCTGGCGCCGCGTCTGCGCACGCTGCTGGTGCTGGTCGATGGCCGCCGGCCCGAGGATGAGCTGTTGCGCAACGTGGCCGGCCTGGGCCTGACGGCCGACGCCATGCAGGAGCTGCTGCGCGAGCAGTTCATCGTCCTGTCGACCAGTTACAGCACGATCGAGGCGCCGCTGGTGGACGCCGAGGAAATAACGGCCGTGCCCGCGCCGGCCGTCGCCGTCCCCATGCCGGCCATGCCGCAGGCCGCGCCGCCCGTCATGCCGGCCCCGCCTCCCTTGCAACCGCTCGCTGCGGCGCCTGGCGTCGCACCGGCTGCCGCGACGCCGCAAGCGGCGCCGGCAGCGCCGGCCGTCACCCCCACCAAGGCCCAGCAATTCCAGGCACTGTACGATTTCTACAACAAGACCATCAAGAGCACGATAGGCCTGCGCGGCTTCACCTTGCAGCTGAAGGTGGAAAAAGCGGCTTGCGTGGAAGACTTCCACGAATTGCGGCGGCCCTACCTGGAGGCGGTATTGAAAGCCAAGGGCGGTGAGATGGCCGAACGCCTGGGCGCACAGCTCGACGAGCTGCTGGGCGAGCGCACCGACGACGACCTGGTACATCCCCGCACCTGACAGCAAAAAAAACCGGGGGCAGAGTATCTGCCCCCGGTTGTTGGCGCCGTCAGGCTGCCTTGGCGGCGTCGCCGGCGCGGCGCTGCAGCACGAAGATCGGTTGCGCCCACTCCGTGTCCTTCTTCTTCTTGCTGGTGATGAGCGTCAGCTCCGAGGGGTCGTAGACGTCCGTGTTGTGCGTCAGCGGCGTCGTCATCAGGTATTGCGCCTCGGTGTTCTTGAGGAACTCGCCGACCAGCTGGATGTTGCGGATGTCCA
>JAZJZQ010000032.1:0-6488 GCA_040389625.1 Pseudomonadota bacterium
CGGCAAGTCCAAACAGCTGGAAGCGGGCGTGAAGGCCGCCCTGGCCCAGGACCTGCGCATGACGGCCGCCCTGTTCCAGATCCGCCAGGGCCTGGAATACATCGACGCCGCCAACACCTGGGTGCGCAACGGCCAGGACCAGCACCGCGGCATCGAACTGACGCTGGACGGCAAAGTAAGCAAGGAACTGGCCATGGGCGTCACGGCCACGGCCCTGCACACGCTGGCCAGCGGCACCGGACGCAGCGACATGGACGGCAAGCGCGTCACCAACGTGCCGGCCTTCAAATCGAGCGTCTATGCCGACTACGCCGTGCCGCAGGTGCACGGTTTGAACCTGAACGCCAACTGGCAATACGCGGGCAAGAAGGCCTTCGATCCGGCCAACACAGTGATGGTGCCGGCCTACCATGTGGTCAACCTGGGTGCGGCCTATGTCACGCGCGTGGCCGGCACGGCCACCACCTTGCGCGCCCACCTCGACAACGCGTTCGACCGCTTCTACTGGCGCGACGTGACCCCGGACCTGGGCGGCTACCTGTTCCCGGGCGCCAAGCGCACCTTCCGCGTGTCGGCGCAGTTCGACCTGTAACGCTGGCAGCCGCCGCGCCGCCCGGCGCGGCGGTATTCAATGCATCAGAAGATGTACTGCAGGCGCATGGTGAAGCTCTTCGCCGCGCGCCCGTCGTTGCGGCCGATCAGATAGGCCGCCTCGTATTTCAGCTCCTTGCCACCGATCTCGCGGCTGCCGAATATGGCCGGCCCGGCGCGGTGCGACTGCTGGTTCAGCGGCAGCCAGTCGTTCCACTTCCCCACTTCGCCGAACGCCTGCAGGCCGGGCTGGAACCAGCTTTTCCAGCGATGCTTCACTTGCAGCTGGTAAGCCATCTCCATCGGCCCGCCGTCCTCGGTGCGGTAGTCGCGCTGGAAGAACACGTTGGCGTTGAACTGGGTGCGGCCGATCTCCGTCTGCAGCACGGGGCCGATCTCCAGCGCATAGCCTTCGCTGCGGTCGCGCGGCCGTTCGAGCTTGGTGTGGATGGCCAGGTCGAACGGATACTGGCCCTGGGTCAGCATGTAGTCGTTTTGCCACGCCAGCTCGCTGAACACGGCGCCGCCGCCATTGAATTTGATCCAGGTACCGTACAGCTCCGTGTACCAGCGCGACGTGACGCCGTAGCCGATGCCGATCTCGGGCGCGGCCACGGTGCGACCGTTGTAATGGGCATTCCAGTATTTGTAGTCGACGGAGGCCTGCCCTTCCACGTCGTAGGCGGTGACCATGTAATAGCCGGTGTCGGCCAGGGCCAGGTCGGGCAGCAGAGGCAGCAGGGCGGCAAGCGCGATGAGTTTTTTCATGGCGGGCGTGCTTGGCGAGTGGGGATGACCCAATTTAGCGCGCCGCGCGCGCCAATGCAACGAAAAAAATCGCGTTGCGTCAGCCCCGCAGCACTTCTTCGACCTGTCCGACACGCTGCTCCAGGCCACCCTGTACCAGCACGTAGGGAATGGCGCGGCGCGCCAACTCCTCCAACAGCAGGCCGTGGACGATGCGGCTGACCTGTTCGCATTCACGCTGCAAGCCATCAGCCACCCAGGGGATGTCGGGCGCCGTGACCAGCGTGCGGTGGTAGCGGTGTTGCGCCGCCAGCTGCTCGAGCTGGGGATCGATGCCGCCGAAATAGTGGCGGCTGTAGACGGCCGTCATCAGCGGCGTGGTGTCGCAGAACAGCAAGGCGCGGGCGTGGGCGGCGGCCGCATCCTCCCGTTCGAGCTGGGTGCGGGCGATGGGGTACTGGTCCTCTGCCACCGGCACGCGCGCCTGCGTATCGACGAATTCGCGCAGGTATTCGGGCACCCACAGCGTGCCGTGGCGCTGCGCCAGGGCAGCCGCCAGCGTGGACTTGCCGGACGACGCGGTGCCCAGGATGGCGATGCGCAACGGCCAGGCCGGGGCGCTCATTTGAACACCATGCCGCCCTGTGGAGCAGCGTCGCGGCCATGGCCGCTGCCTTTGCTGCCCTTGCTGCCTTTGCCGTCCGCGCCACCTGCCCCGCCGTCCGTGCCCGCAGTACGGCTCCAGGCGCGCAGGCCCACGACGGCCATCGCCACGAACGCGCCATACAGCACGGCCGTCAGCAACAGGTGCTTGTGGATGTAGAGCGCCACGTACAGCACGTCGACAATGATCCACACGTGCCAGTTCTCGACCTTTTTACGCGACAGCAGCAACTGGCCCACCAGGCTGCCGGCCGTCAGGAAGCCGTCCGCGCGCGGCACGTCGGTGTCGGTATAGGTGCGCAGGAACCAGGCCAGCAACACGAAGCCGGCCAGCCAGCCGACCGCGCAGGCGGCGCGCCCGCGCGCGCCCAGGCGCGTGACGGGCAGCTGCGCATGGCTGTCGTCGCCGTGCAGCCACTGGTACCAGCCCCACACCGAGACGGCGATGAACACCAGCTGCAACCCCATGTCGCCATACAGGCTGGAGCCGAAGAACACCATCCCGTAGGTGGCCGAGGAGATGATGGAGAACAGCCAGGCCCAGTGGGTCTGGCGAATGTTGAGCCATACCGTTATCACCGACAGGATGAAGGAAATGAGCTCCAGCGGCGTGGTGACAAAGCCCAGCAGGACCAGGATATCGTTCATCGGGAGGAAGGGAGGCAGGCGAAAAAAGGAGGCCAAATTATAGACCATTGCGGCCCGCCCCAAGAAAACAAAGGGCCGGCGGCGCCATCGCGGCGCCGCCGGCGTCCGCCGCTTACTGCTTGGGATACTTGATGTGCATTTCCTGCAGCAGGTTGTCGGCGTGATCCACTTCCTGCATCACCCACAGCATATAGCGGATATCCATGTGGATGGCGCGCGTGATATCGCGGTCGAAATACCAGTCCTTGGTGATGGACTCATAGGTCGAATCGAAGTTCAGGCCGATCAGTTCACCGTGCCGGTTCATCACGGCCGAGCCGGAATTGCCGCCCGTGGTATCGGCGCTGGTGAGGAAATCGACCGGCACCGTGCCCAGCACGGGGTCCTTGAACTGGCCATAGCGCTTGGCCTTGATCGCCTCCAGCAGCTTGGCCGGCGCGTTGAACGGCTCCTTGCCCGTGTGCTTCTCGACGATGCCCTCGATGGTGGTGAACGGTCCCTTGGTCACGCCGTCGCGCGGCGAGTACGGCGCCACCGTGCCATAGGTCACGCGCAGGGTGGAATTGGCGTCCGGGTAGACCGGCTTGCCCTGCGACTGCTTCCACGCGATCACGGCCTGCATGTACTGCGGGATCACCCGTTCCAGGTTACCGTCCACTTCCTTGCGGCGTTCCTCGAGCGCCGTCATGGCGCCGTTCAGCTTGACGGCCAGCTTGAGGAAGGCGTCGTCCGAGGTGGCGATGGCCGCCGCGTCCTTGCCCAGCCAGCCCAGGCGGGCCGCCGTATCGCCCAGCTTCGATTGCTGGTACAAGGCCGGCATCGCGTCCACGGCCGGCAGCAGCGCGTCCACGCCGCGCGCATGCATGGACGCCGGCAGGCGCGCATAGCGCTGCAGGGCCGCCACGTAGCGGGCCTGGTCCACGGCGCCCACATAGGATTGCTCGAGGCGGGTCAGGCGCGCCTTGATGAAGGTCAGGTCACGCTGCTGGTAGCCCGATTCGCGCGCGGCATCGGGCTTGCGCCCCTCCAGCGCCAGCCGGTGCAGGGTGCGCGCGCTCTTCAGCAGGTCGCTGTTGGTGGCCACACTCATGCCAAATTCCTCGTCGCTGAGGGCGATGTCGGCCGCGATGACCGCGTCCAGTTCGGCCAGCAGCGTCTTCGACACCTTGGGCTGGGCCGCGTACCAGGCGCGGAACTGGGCATCCTGCACGTCCTTGATGGCGGCGATGTCCTTGCGGGCGAAGCCGTCCAGCAAGCCCTGGGTCTTCTTCATCACGTTGTTGAGGCCCTTGGCCACGCTGGCGTAGCGCACCTCGTCGGCGGCGCTGCCCTTGGTGGCGGCGGCGATCGTGTCCAGGTCGGCCTGGATCTCGGCCACCTTGGCCGGATAGGCCGCGTCGCGCGCATAGCGGATCTCGGACGGCAGCTTGTAGCGGCTGGTGCGGCCCGGATAGCCGGCCAGCAGGATAGGATCGCCGTTCTTCAGCCCCTCGGCCGACACCATCAGGAAGTCCTTCGAGTGGTAAGGCACGTTGTCGGGCGACGGGTCGGCCGGACGGCCATCCTTGCCCACGTAGGCGCGCAGGAAGGAATAGTCGCCGTCATGGCGCGGCCATTCGTAGTTGTCGACGTCGCCGCCGAAATTGCCGATCATGTCGGCCGGCGCGTACACCAGGCGCACGTCGCGTATCATCATCTGGCGGATGCGGTAGTACTCCAGGCCGCGGTGGAAGGCCGGCACCGAGCAGCGGTACATCTTGTCCGTTTCGCATTCGGCGATCAGGGCCTTGATGGCGCCTTCCACGGCCTCGTGGCGCTGGCGCCCGGTCATGGCCGGCTTGACAGCGCCCAGCACGCGCGCGCTGACGTTTTCCACCTTGTCGGTCACGTACACCAGCGTGTTCGGGCCGCCGGCCAGTTCCTCGGCGCGGGTCTTGGCCAGGAAGCCGTTGGCGATGTAGTTGTGCTCAGGGGTGGAATTGCGCTGGATCGCACCGTAGGCGCAGTGGTGGTTGGTGACCACCAGGCCGGCGTCGGACACGAACGAGGCCGAGCAGCCGCCCAGCGAGACGATGGCGCTCATCGGATGGCGCGACAGGTCGGCCAGCTGGTCGGCCGGGATCTCGATGCCGATGCGCTGCAGTTCGGATTTCAGCTGCGGCAGCTGGTGCGGTTGCCATTGTCCTTCGTCGGCGTGGGCCGCGCCTGCGCATAGCAGGACGGCCGGAAATACTAATTTTTTGAACAAGATTTGCCCCCTGAAAGTAAATTCAGCGGGAGTATATGCCTTCCGCACGTGGCTGAACATGGTTTTTCCCGGGCCGCGCCGCGATCGGCTCGAAACGCAAGGTCAGCACGCAGCCCTGCCCCGGCACATAGCGTTCCACCTCGAAGCGCCCGCCCAGCGCCGCCACCCGCTCGGCGATGCCGATCAGGCCGAACGAGCCGGCCTTGACCCGTTGCGCCGGCGCGATGCCCACGCCATTGTCGGCGATGCGCAGCTCGACCCGCTGCTGCTCGACCAGCAGCCGCACTTCGACGTCGGTGGCGCCGGCGTGGCGCAGCACATTGGTCAGCGATTCCTGCAGGCTGCGAAACAGCACGATGGCCAGCTCCGGATCGATGGTGTCCACCACGGCTTCGGGCGGCAGCAGCAAACGGCATGCCAGCCCGCTGCGCTTGCGGAACTCGCCCGCCTGCCACTCCAGCGCCGCCTGCAGGCCCAGGTCCAGCACGGCCGGGCGCAACTCGTTGATGATGTCGCGCACGCTGCGGATGGTGGCGTCCACGTTGTCGAGCACCGCGTCGACCCGCTGGCGCAGGCGCGGGTGGCGCGCCTCCGTGCGCGTGCGCAGGGAAGCGATGTCGAGCCGCAGCGCCAGCAGGTTCTGGCCCAACTCATCGTGGATCTCGCGCGCGATGCGCTTGCGCTCCTGCTCCTTGATGGTGGCCAGGTGGCCGGCCAGCTGGCGCAGCTGCTCGCCCGACTGCTGCAGGGCGGCCTCGGCGCGCTTGCGTTCGGCCACTTCGCGGCGCAGCAGCACGTTGGCCGCCGTCAGCTCGGCGGTGCGCGCCACCACGCGCGCATCGAGCTCGCGCGACAGGTCGAACAAGGCCTGTTCGGCGCGCTTGCGTTCGGAAATGTCGGCAAACACGGCGATGTAATAGTCGACGCTGCCGTCCTCGCTGCGCACCACCGTCATCGACATCTGCGACGTAAAAGGTGTGCCGTCGCGGCGCAGGTTGTGCACCTCGCCCTGCCACACGCCACACGCCAGCAGCTGTTCGCGCGCCGCCGTATGGTAGCCGGCCGGATGGGCGCCGGGCTGGCCCAAAAAGGCAGGATCGCGCCCCAGCGCCTCCTCGGCCAGATAGCCCGTGATGCGGGTGAAGGCCGGATTGACGGCCACGATGCGGCGTACGCTGTCGCACACCAGCACCCCCTCCTCTATGCTGTCGAGTACCAGGAAGGCGCGCCGCCGCGCCGCCTCGCGCGCATGCTGGTCCCCCATGGCGGTGAGCACCATGCGGCAGGATGGTCCGGCCGGATCGAGATTGGCTTCGATGCGCACGGTGCAGCCATCATCCGCGCCGTCGCCGCCGAACAGGGGCAGCTCCAGCGCGCCGCGCGCGCCGCTGGCGAACACGCCGGCCAGGAAGCGGCGCAGCGCCGCCTGCGCGCCCGGCGCCACGAACTGCTCGAACGGGCGCCCCAGCAACTGCGGCCGCGCGCGGCCCAGCAGGCTGGCCGCGGCCAGGTTGGCGCGGCTGATGCACCCGTCCTGCCCCACCGACAGGTAGCTGGCCGGCGCCTGGTCGTACAGGGTGGCGAAGTGCGA
>JAZJZQ010000033.1:0-2801 GCA_040389625.1 Pseudomonadota bacterium
TCCACGTGGTCGCTGGCCAGCGTCGTCTGCGACACGTCGTACAGCAGGTTGTTGAACAGGATCTGCACCGGCGCCATGGGCAGGAAGGGCAGCAACAGGCTGGCCCCCAGCACGCTGAGCATATTGCCGAAGTTGGAGCTGGCGCTCATGCGGATGTATTTGCTGATGTTGCCGAACACCTTGCGTCCTTCGATCACGCCGTCCTTCAGCGCCAGCAGGCTTTTTTGCAGCAGGATGATGTCTGCCGATTCCTTGGCGATATCGACGGCGCTGTCGACGGAGATGCCGACGTCGGCCGCCTTGAGGGCGGCGCCGTCGTTGATGCCGTCGCCCAGGTAGCCGATCACGTGGCCGCGCGCTTGCAGGGCGCGGATCACGCGCGCCTTCTGCTGGGGATTGAGCTTGACGAACAGCGTGGCCTTCTCGGCCTGACGGGCCAGGGCCGGCTCGTCCAGCGTGTCGATCTCGGCGCCATGCAGGATGGTGTCCACGGGCAGGCCGACGTGGCGGCACACGTTGCGGGTGACGGCTTCATTGTCGCCCGTTAGCACCTTGACGGCCACGCCGTACTGCTTGAGGGCGTGGATGGCTTCCGCCGCGCTGTCCTTGGGCGGATCGAGGAAGGCGATGTAGCCGACCAGCGTCAGCCCGGCCTCGGCGCTGTTGTCGAAGGCCTGTTCCTGTGGCGCCAGTTCGCGGCAAGCCACGGCGATGACGCGGAAGCCATCCTCGTTCAAGTCCTGCACCACCCGGCCCAGCGCGGCGCCGTGGTGTTCCTCCAGCGAGACGATGGCGCCCTGGCGCTCGGCCTGGGTGCATACGCCCAGCACTTCTTCCACGGCGCCCTTGCAGATCAGCACCCGGCTGCCATCCCGGCGCTGGACGATGACGGACATGCGGCGCCGCTCGAAATCGAAGGGCAGTTCGTCGACCTTGGTGAAGGCGGTGTCGGCCTGGATGTGTTCATGCACGTCCACGTACTTGAGCACGGCCACGTCCAGCAAGTTTTTCAGGCCGGTCTGGTAGAAGCTGTTGAGGTAGGCGTATTCCGTCACGCGGGCCGAATCCACGCCGTCGATGTCGACGTGCTTTTCCAGGATCACCCGGTCCTGGGTCAAGGTGCCCGTCTTGTCCGTGCACAGCACGTCCATCGCGCCCACGTTCTGGATCGCGTTCAGGCGCTTGACGATCACCTGCTTGTCCGACATGGCCAGCGCGCCCTTGGCCAGGTTGATGGTGACGATCATGGGCAGCATTTCCGGCGCCAGGCCCACGGCCACGGCCACCGCGAACAGCAGCGCCTGCAGCCAGTCGCCCTTGCTGTAGCCGTTGATGAGGAACACCAGCGGCACCATCACCAGCATCACCCGGATCATCAACCACACGAATTTGTTGACCCCCAGGTCGAAGCTGGTCAGTTCGCGGGCGCCGGCCAGTTCGTCGGCGATGCGGCCGAAGCAGGTGCGGCTGCCGGTGGCGATTACGAGCGCGGTGGCGCTGCCGCTGAGTAAGTTGCAACCCATGAAGGCGATATTGCCCAGTTCCAGCGGCGGCACGGTGGCCGGCACGGCCTGGGCCAGCTTTTCCACCGGCATGGATTCGCCCGTCAGGGCCGACTGGCTGACGAACAGGTCGCGGCAGGCCAGGATGCGCACGTCGGCCGGCACGATGGCGCCCACGGACAGCTGGACCACGTCGCCCGGCACGATCTGGTCCAGCGGCAAGTCCACCGCGTGGGCCCCTTCGGCATCGCTGCGCAGCACATTGACGGTGGTGCGCACCATGGACCGCAGCTTTTCCGCCGCCAGGTCGGAGCGGTGTTCCTGGACAAAAGCCAACAGGGACGACAACACCACCATCACGGCGATCAGCGTGGCACCCCACGTTTCGCCGGTGGCGAAATTGATGGCCGACAGGGCCAGCAACAGCAGCGACAGCGGGCTGGCCAGCAGTTTGAGGAAGCGGGCCAGCACTCCGCGCCGGGTTTCGTGGGCGACCACGTTGGGGCCGTATCGTTGCAGGCGTTCCCGGGCTTGCTGTCCGGTCAACCCGGCCGCCTGGCTTTCCAGGCGGGCCAGGGCGGCGTCGGGGCTGTCGGCGGCCACAGCCAGCAGCGTCGCGTTGGTGGACGGATCGTTGCTTGCGTCTGGCTGGTGCGGGGGCGCGGGGCTTGGGGGCACGATGACGGCTCTTTTCTCAGGAGTCAGGTTGCCCGGTACGGAGGCGCTCCGGGGACATGTTATTCAGAATAACAATGTCAAACTGAAAAATGTTTGATCTGTGTCAAGTATTACCAGTCCACGAGGCGGACCGCCGCGGCGGGCCGTTAAGCAAGGAAATGCATGTTGTTAGAGCTGCGCCAATGTTCTATGCCGGGCGGCATGGTATCGCTATGGGCTGGCGGCCCCGCTGCCGCGGCCGGCGCCAGGGCCGGCAGCCACGAAGGAGACCCGTCAGATGGCAAATGACATGCAGGTGGACGATACGATCAGCGTGCAGCCGCTGGATTTCGATGCCGTCAAGGCGCGCGAACACGCATTGTTGGGGCTGACGGCAGGCGGGACGGACGCCGGCGCCACCCGGGGCGCCGGCCTGGCCCTGTCCGGCGGCGGCATCCGCAGCGCCACGTTCGGGCTGGGCGTGCTGCAAGCGCTGGCCGCGCACGAGGCGCTGGGCCATTTCGACTACCTGTCCACTGTCTCGGGCGGCGGCTACATCGGCGCCTGGCTCAGCGCCTGGATACAGCGGGCGGGGCTGGATCAGGTGCAGGCCGCGCTGGGCCGCTCCGGCAGCGGCGCCGG
>JAZJZQ010000033.1:2901-7171 GCA_040389625.1 Pseudomonadota bacterium
GGGCGGGGCTGGATCAGGTGCAGGCCGCGCTGGGCCGCTCCGGCAGCGGCGCCGGCCCGGCACCCCACACGCTGGAACCGGAGCAGGTGAGCTGGCTGCGCCGCTACAGCAATTACCTGACGCCACGGGTGGGCCTGTTCTCCGTCGATTCGCTCACCCTGATCAGCATCTGGACCCGCAATGTGACGCTGAGCCTGATTATCGTGCTGGCCTTCTTCGCCGTGCTGTTGCTGCTGCCCCGTCTGGCGCTGCTGTATGTGACGGACGTGATCGATGCGCCGCCCGTGGCGCTGGGCTACCTGGCCGGCCTGCTGGGCGGGGGCATTTTCCCGTCCGTGCTGGTGGCCAACATGGTGGAACTGGAACGGCCGGCCGGCGTGGCCCGCTTCCGGCTGGCCACCACGCCGGCCGTGCTGTGGACCGTGCTGCTGCCTGGCATCCTGGCGGCCCTGAGCGGCAGCTTCTGGCTGTTCGGCCCGGATCAGCCGGATCTGGCGGCCAACCGCGGCGTGGCCCTGTGGTCGGCCGGCTGGCTGCTGCTGGTGGGCCTGGGCTGGCTGGCCTGCAAGCTCTACCATGCGCTGCGCTACCCTGACGGTCGCGCGCGCGCGGGCCGGGTGCGTACGGCGCTGCTGGAATCGGCCGTGTTCCTGCCGTCCGGCGCAGCCGGCATCGCGGCCGGGATGGGTGTGCTGGCCCTGGTCCACGGCCGCGTGGGCTGGGAGACGGGCACGGCCCATGCGGCGGCCGTGCTGACCTTCGGGCCGGCCCTGTTCCTGCTCGTGTTCGGGGCCGGCGGTTCCATCTTTGTCGGCCTGGTGGGACGCAACTACTTCGAGCGGTCGCGCGAATGGTGGAGCCGGATGAATGCCTGGTTCCTCATCATCGGCACCGGCTGGCTGACCTTGCACGTGTGTGCCTTCTACCTGCCGGCGCTGGCGGAATGGGCCTACGTCAACGCCGGCCCCTGGCTACGCGGCATGGTGGGGGCCGGCTGGCTGGCCAGCGTGGCCGGCCTGCTGCTCACGCCGCGCCAGGGCGACGCCGATCCGCGCCGCCGCCTGCACTGGCTGACGGCCGCCAAGCTGGCCGCCGCCCTGTTCCTGGCCGGCTTCGTGGCGGCCGCCGCCAGCCTGACGGACTACCTGCTCGTCAGCGCGGGCCGGCTGGCGCGCACGGCCGTCCAGCTGCCGGCCGGGGTGGCCGAGCTGGACTGGCACCTGCTGGGGCCGGCGGGGGAGCTGAGCCAGCGCATCGACGTGCCGGCCGGCGGCGTACCGGGGCTGGGCGCCTACGTGGCGGCCCGGCTGGCCGACTTGCACGGCTTGCTGCAGGCCGGGGCCGGCCCCGTGCCGTTCCTGTGGCTGGCCTTCGTCGTCACGGTGGCCGTGCTGCTGGTGTTCGGGCTGCGGGTCGATGTCAACAAGTTCTCGCTGCACAATATGTACAAGACGCGGCTGATCCGCTGCTACCTGGGCGCCAGCAATCCCCGCCGCCATGCCCAGCCGTTCACGGGCTTCGACGATGGCGACGACGTGCCCCTGTCCAGCCTGGCCGGCGGGGCGGCCGTACAGCGGCCCATGCACATCATCAATGCCACCTTGAACCTGTCGCAAGGCAAGAACCTGGCGTGGCAGGAGCGCAAGGCCGCGTCCTTCACGCTCACGGCGCTGTACTCGGGCTTTGCGCTGGGCCACACGCAGGGCGTGTCGTCGGAGCAACAGGCGCGCGCGCGGCTGGTGCAGCCGGAGCGGGCCCTGGCCGGGAACGACGATGCGCTGGCCGGCTACCGGCCCACCCGGCTGTACGCGGCCAGCAACGGCGAGACGCGGGAATTCACACTGGGGATGGCGGCCGCCACCTCCGGGGCCGCCGCCAGCCCCAACATGGGGGCCGCCACCAGCCCGGCGCTGGCGTTTTTGATGACCTTGCTTAACGTGCGCATCGGCCGCTGGAGCCCGAATCCGGCCCGCAAGCTGTGGCAGCGGGCCAGCCCCCGTTTCGGCTTGCTGTGCCTGCTGCAGGAATTGTTCGGCTATTCGAACGACGAATCGTCGTTTGTCTACCTGTCCGACGGCGGCCACTTCGACAACACGGGGATCTACGAGCTGGTGCGGCGGCGCTGCCGCCTGATCCTGCTGGTCGACGCCAGCGAGGATGGCCGGCGCGGCTTCGACGACCTGGGTCGCGCCATTCGCCAGTGCCGTATCGACTTCGGGGTGGACATCCGGATCGACCTGGGCGCCTTGCGCGCCGGTGCCGGCCCCGGCTTGCCCGCCTGCGGTTACGCCAAGGGCGAGATACTGTACGGTTCCGGCGCGGCCGAGGGCGAGCTGCTCTACCTCAAGCCCACCCTGTGCGCCCAGCGCCGGGAACCGGTGGACGTGCTCAATTACAGCAGCAACCACCCCAGCTTTCCCCACCAGTCGCCGGCCGACCAGTTCTTCGATGAAAGCCAGTTCGAGAGCTATCGCCAGCTGGGCATGCACATCGCGGGCGCCTGCCTGGACCAGCATCTGCACCTGCTGCACAACGCCAACAGCCGGCGTTAGCGCAACGTCGATTGCCGCACGATACGCCTATTGGCGAAATTTGCATGTTTAGCGTTTTGATCTAGACTAAGTCTATGACATCAGTGCGAGCAGTCGCGCGAGGTCGCGCCTGCCATTGTGGGGGAGACGGTCATGGAACTACATATGCATACACACCGCTGGGAGGCGCGCCTGCCTGACTGGGCGGCGGCCACGGCGGCCGGTTTCGGCGCCGGCGGTATCTTGATGCTGCTGGAAATCGTCATGGCGGCGGCCACGGGCCGCGATCCCTGGCTGACGTCGCACATGATCGCGGCCATGGTGCTGGGCTGGGATGCGCTGCAGACCAGCGGCTACAGCCTGGGCATCGTCGCCTGGGCGCTGGCCATCCACTACGTGCTGGGGATGGCGTTCGGCGTGCTGCTGGCCGCCATCGTGGCGCCGTTCCGGCTCGATTCCAGCGCCGGCATGGCGCTTGTGGCCGGCGCCGTGTTCGGCCTGCTGCTCTATCTGCTTGATTTCTATGGCATGGCGGGCGCCTTCACCTGGTTCCGCGAATTGCGGGGCTGGTCCACCGCCATCGGCCACATCGTGTTCGGCATGTCGGCGGCCTATATTTATCTGAAGCTGGAACGGCCCGAACAGTCACGTTAGGGGCCGCGTTTTGGGGGAACGCCGCCGTCCGGCGGCGTGCTTGGTCGTATTCACTGAGCCGCTGGGGATGGCGACATGGCGCTCGCTTGGGCATTGATACTGATCGTGGCGGGCGCGGTGGCTTTCCATCTGGCGAGCCCGTGGTGGCAGACGCCCATCGCCTCCAACTGGCAGCAGATGGATGATGCGCTGATGCTGACGCTGGTCATCACGGCCGTCGCCTTCGTCGCCATCAACCTGTTCCTGGCCTACGCCATCATGCGCTTCCGCCACCGGGACGGCGTGCGGGCCGCTTCCGAACACGGCAACAAGGCGCTGGAAGGGTGGCTGGTGGGCTTGACGACGGTAGGCATCGTCGCCTTGCTGGCGCCGGGCCTGTCCGTGTATGCCAAGCTGATCAATGCGCCGGCCAATGCCATGGTGTTCGAGGTGCTGGGCCAGCAATGGCAGTGGCATTATCGGCTGCCGGGCAAGGACGGCAAGCTGGGCCGCACGGATGTACGCTACATGGACCCGGCCAATCCCTTTGGTATCAATCCCGACGACCCGAACGGCCAGGACGATGTGCTGGTCGATGGGCAGGAAATCCACATTCCCGTCAACCGCCCCGTCAAGGTGATGCTGCGGGCGCAGGACGTGCTGCATGACTTCTTCGTGCCGCAGTTTCGCACCCGCATGAATATGGTGCCCGGCATGGTGACTTCGTTCTGGTTCACCCCCACCACGGTGGGCAAGTTCGAAGTGATGTGCGCACAGCTGTGCGGCATAGGTCACTTCAACATGCGCAGCTACGTGGTGGTGGAGAGCGCCGACGCGTACGCCAAATGGCTGGCGATGCAGCCCGTCTTTGCCGGACGCGGCGCCACGGCGGCTGGTGCCGGCGCCATTCCCGTTGCGGGCAGCGTCGCAAACGCCGCCGCCGCCGGCACCTCCGCCGCGCCGCTGGCCGTGGCCGCCGTGGACCCCGCACACCAGGGCCGGCTGCTGGCACAGGCGCGCGGCTGCGTGGCTTGCCACAGCGCCGACGGCAGCCCCGGCGTGGGCCCTACCTGGAAGGGCCTGTACGGCAAGCAGGAGACACTGGC
>JAZJZQ010000033.1:7271-12128 GCA_040389625.1 Pseudomonadota bacterium
GTGGGGCTGGTGGGACTGGTGTTGTCGGACCTGATGCGGCTGCAACTGGGCTTTCCCGGCCGGTTCGCCTTCATCGACGCGCCGCGCTACTACCAGTTCATCACCATGCACGGCATGATCATGGTGATCTACCTGCTGACGGCGCTGTTCCTGGGCGGTTTCGGCAATTACCTGATCCCCCTCATGCTGGGCGCGCGCGACATGGTGTTCCCCTTCCTGAACATGCTCAGTTACTGGGTCTACCTGCTGGCCGTGCTGATCCTGCTGGGCAGCTTCTTTGTGCCGGGCGGCCCCACGGGCGCCGGCTGGACCCTGTATCCGCCCCAAGCGATCCTGGCCGGCACGCCGGGCGTGGAGTGGGGCATCATCGTGATGCTGATCTCGCTGCTGGTATTTATCGTGGCCGCCACCATGGGCGGCCTCAACTACGTGACCACGGTGCTGCAGGCCCGCACCCGGGGCATGACGCTGATGCGCATGCCGCTCACCGTGTGGGGCATCTTCGTGGCCACCATCCTGGCGCTGCTGGCCTTTCCGGCCCTGTTCGTGTCGGGCGTGATGATGTTGTTCGATAAGGCGCTGGGCACCAGTTTCTTCATGCCCGCCATCGTCTCCATGGGCCAGCACCTGGCACACAAGGGCGGCAGTCCCTTGCTGTTCCAGCACCTGTTCTGGTTCTTCGGCCATCCGGAAGTGTATATCGTGGCCTTGCCCGCGTTCGGCATCATTTCTGACCTGATCAGCGTGCATGCGCGCAAATGCATCTTCGGCTACCGCATGATGGTGTGGGCCATCGTCGCCATCGGCGGCCTGAGCTTTGTCGTGTGGGCGCACCACATGTACGTCAGCGGCATGCATCCGTACTTCGGCTTCTTCTTCGCCACCACCACCCTGGTTATCGCCGTGCCCACGGCGCTCAAGGTGTACAACTGGACGCTGACGCTGTGGCGCGGCGACATACACCTGACTGTTCCGATGCTGTTTGCCATCGGCTTCATCAGCACCTTCCTGATCGGCGGGCTGACCGGGCTGTTCCTGGGCAATGTGAGCGTGGACATTCCATTGTCGAACACGTATTTTGTCGTGGCCCACTTCCACATGGTGATGGGGGTGTCGCCCGTGCTGGCCGTGTTCGGCGGCCTCTACCACTGGTATCCCAAGGTGAGCGGACGCATGTACAACGAGGTGCTGGCGCGGCTGCATTTCTGGGTGACGTTCATCGGCACCTACCTGATCTTCTTCCCCATGCATTACCTGGGCATCCTTGGCATGCCGCGCCGCTACTATGCCTACGAGAACTATTCCTTCATTCCCCCGTCGGCCCAGTCGCTGAACGCGTTCATCACGGTGGTGGCGCTGGTGGTGGGGGTGTTGCAGTTGCTGTTCGTGTTCAACCTGGCCTGGAGCGCCTTCCGCGGCAAAGTGGCGGACGGCAATCCGTGGCGGGCCGCCAGCCTGGAGTGGCATACGCCGCAGACGCCGCCCGTGCACGGCAACTGGGGGCCGGCGCTGCCGGTCGTGTACCGCGGCGCCTACGATTACGGCCACCAGGATGGCGAGAGCGACTATATCGCCCAGAATTGCGGGCCGGAAGAGCCGGAGCCGCCCGAAGATGTGGTCCTGCCGGGCACGCTGCCGCCGCAGGGGGAGGTGCCGCTATGAATACGGCACACGGCGACCACAACGCGGCCCGGGACGCTCGCATTTCGGCATGGGGGCGTCCCGCTCGGGTCGCGGCTGCGCTCTGTCCGGCCCCCACCATGCTTTGGTCTGGCCGGCGCCCACCGTCACGGCGGGCCCATTCATGCGCGCCCCCGTATCGGCTCCCGCGCGTCGCGAGGTTGTCAAATGACAACCATTAATTCATTGCCGCCTGCGGGGGCAGTCTGGCCGGGGCCGGACCGGCAAGCCATACGCCGGGTCGGGCTGTGGGTGCTGATCGGCGTCGTCTCGATGCTGTTCTTCCTGTTCGGGGCCGCCTATGTGATGCGCATGGCCGTCTCCGACTGGCGCCCGTTGCCGGTGGTGCCGTGGCAGCTGTGGTGCAGCAGCGCCTTGCTGCTGGCCGCCAGCATGGCCTGGCAACTGGCATGGCGGGCCGCGTCGCACGCCATGCGGGCCGAGGCGCAACTGGCCGGCACCGTCGCCTGCGCCAGTTCCGTGCTGTTCCTGGGCGCCCAGCTGTGGGCCTGGCAAGCCATGCGCGGGCTCGATCTGACGGTGGCGGCCAATCCGGCCAACAGCTTTTTCTATCTCATCACGGGCTTGCATGGCGTGCATGTGATGGGCGGACTGGTGGCCGCCGCGCTGGCCACCTGGCCGCTGCTGCGTGGCGGCAGCGTGCTGCGCGCGAGCGGCAGCATCGAGCTGTGCGCCCGATACTGGCATTTTTTGCTGCTGCTGTGGCTGGCCATGTTCGCCATGCTGTACCTGGTGACGCCGGCCGTGGTGCAAACGATCTGCAGCAGTTTTTAGGGCGGCAACGCCAGCGAGGTGGGCCATGGAGCAGCACACGCAAGCGGACAGTCCTTCCGGCGCAGGCTGGCAGGGCATGGTGGCGGACTGGTCGGGCGACCGGGTTGCGTTCCACGTGCCCTGGGGCAAGGCGATGATGTGGATCTTCCTGCTCAGCGACACCTTCATCTTCGGCAGCTTCCTGACCGGCTATATGTCGGTGCGCATCGCCGCCACGGCCGCCTGGCCCAATCCCAGCGAAGTGTTCTCGCTGGTCATAGGCCACACCAAGTTGCCGCTGATCCTGATCGCCATCATGACGTTCGTCCTCATCAGCAGCAGCGGCACCATGGCCATGGCCGTCAACTATGCCTACCGGCGCGACCGGCGGCGCTGCGCGGCGCTGATGCTGGCGACGGCCGCTTTCGGCGCCACCTTCGTCGGCATGCAGGCGTTCGAGTGGAGCAAGCTGATCGCCGAAGGCGTGCGGCCCTGGAGCAATCCCATGGGCGCGGCCCAGTTCGGCGCCTGCTTCTTCATGATCACGGGCTTTCACGGCCTGCACGTGTCGGCCGGCGTGGTCTATCTGAGCACCATCGCGCGCCGCGTGTGGCGCGGGCGTTATGAGCAGGCCGGCAATTACGACATCGTCGAAATCGCCGGCTTGTACTGGCACTTCGTCGACCTCGTGTGGGTCTTCATCTTTGCGCTATTTTACCTGTGGTAGGAGGCATCATGGACAAGGCGGGCGGCCAGCGGCATCCGATCGGCCTGTACCTCAAGGTGTGGGTGCTGCTGTTTGTGCTGAGCACATTGTCTTACCTGGTCGATTACTTCCACTTCGCCGGCTATCTGCGCTGGACCCTGATCCTGGTGCTGATGATGGCCAAGGCGGGGCTGATCGTGGCCATCTTCATGCACATGCGGTGGGAGCGGCTGGCGCTGATGTACGCCATCCTGCTGCCGCCACTGTGCCTGTTGGTGCTGAGCGGCATGATGATGGTGGAGTCCGACTACACCTTCCTGACCCGGCTGGCCAACTTCCGCTAGCGGCCGGCGCCGTCAGCGCTTGAGCCAGCGGGCGAACGGTTGCAAGTCGCGTCCCGGCGGCACGAACCAGGCGCGCCGCGTCAAATCGTATTCCGCGCCCAGCGCCTTGACCTGTTCCTTTTCATGGAAGGTGGCCGTCAGGTAATGGCGGGTGGGGGCGGCGGCCGGTGGCGTCTCGTTGCGGGCCAGGGCCGCATCGGCCGCGGCCGCGCAGTTGGCCAGCTTCATCTGGGCGATGAAGGGACTGCGGCGGGCCGCTTCGTCCGGCGACAGCAACGTCAGCCGGGCCTTGGCGCGGGTGGCGCCCACGTAGAACAGGTTTTCCTCTTCGCCTAGCCCGCACAGGGGCTGGGGGAATTCGCCCGTTTCCAGGAAGGGCAGGATGACGTGGGCGAATTCCTTGCCCTTGGCGTTGGCCACGCATTCGATCAGCACGAAGTCGCGCTCGCGCTTGCGGCTGGCGAACGCTTCGCCGGCGTTGAGCCAGCTCCAGAATTGGCCCAGGCTCTGGCCGGACCGGGCCGCCGCGTCCAAAAAGCCGGCCACGGAACGGGCCACCACGCTGGCATCGTAGGGCCGCACGAAAATGCGCCGGGCGGCCGCCTCCAGCTGCATGCGTTCGCACACCTCGCGCAGCACCACCGCGGCCGGCGCCTCGGGACCCACGCCATGCAGGTAGGCCACCGTGTCCGTGACCAGGCGCTGGGCCGATTGCTGCTGGTCGCGGTCGATGTAGGCGCTGAAGAAGTCGCCCAGGATCTGCGGATCCTTGCCAATGGCGTACTTGGCCTGTTCCATCTTCTCCGGCGTCAGTTCCACTTCGGCGAAGATGGCTAGCGCTTCCACGATGGCCGTGCGCACCTCGTAGGACTTGACGGCGGCCAGGTCCTTGAGGGCGATGGCGATCATGCCGCGCAGGAACAGGATTTCATCGCGCTGCAGATAGCCGGCCATGTCCGGCGTACGGTAGCCGATGCCGGCGGCCATCAGCGCATTTTCGATGGCGACGGACTGGTGGCGGTCCCGTATCAGCACGGCGCAGCCATCGAGGGGCAAGCCTTCGCGTTTCCATTGGCCGATGGCGGCCACCACCAGCGCGGCGCAGTCGTCGGCGCCGGCGGCGTAGTGGGCCTGGCGGATGTCCGTGTGCAGTGGCAGGCGCGAATCGACCGGCTTCTGCTTGAACGCGGCCATGGCATAGGCCAGGTGCGGCCCGTGGCGATAGCTGTAGGTGAGGGGATAGCGCACCAGCTGCGGGTAGGTTTCCTTGAAACGGCGGTTCAGGAACGCTTCGCTGGCGCCCAGCTTGGCGTGGATCACCTGGTCCTTGTCGCCGGCGCCGACGAAGTAGCA
>JAZJZQ010000034.1:0-2552 GCA_040389625.1 Pseudomonadota bacterium
GTGAACGGCAGGATGTCGGCCAGCGGGAAGCCGAAGAAGCTATGGCCTTCGACGGCGTAGTGGGCGGTGATGGCGCCCATGGCCACCTGGGCCAGGATCAGGCCGATGACGACGAAGAAGTACTTCTTGGTGGCCTGCATGGAAGGCGTGGCCTTCAGGCTGAACAGCGGGTCATTCTTCGGCGGAACGGGATCTTCCTCTTCCTTGGCGGTCGAGTGGTACATGACCATGGCGGCGATGGCGCCTATCATCAGGATGATGGAGGCGACCGACCAGATGCCGGCCGTGGCCGTCGGGCGGTTGTTGATCAGCGGTTCGCTGGGCCAGTTGCTCGTGTAGCTGAGCAGGGTGGCGCCCGGACGGTCGGTGCCGGCGGCCCATGCGGACCAGAAGATGAACGCGGGCAGCGCCTGCAGGTCGTCGCGGTCAGGCAGCGAATTGGCGTTCATCGCGTACTGGATGCGCAGCGCTTCGAGCTTGGGATCGGTGCCGAACAGGCCCATGTAGTGCTCGGCCACGACGCGCACGGCGGCGGCACGGTCGGCCGACAGCGTGATGGTGTCGCTGGCCTTGTCGTAGCTGTTATGGCGCATTTCCTCCTGCAGGCGTGCGTTGAGCGCGCCCTGGGTGGCCTTGTTCAGCTGGTCGAACGGCACCTTGTACTCGTGCTGGGCCCAGATCTCGCGCAGGGCCAGCGCTTCGCGGTGCAGCCAGTCGGCCGACCAGTCGGGTGCCACGTAGCTGCCGTGGCCCCAGACGGTGCCCAGTTGCTGGCCGCCGGCCGCCAGCCATGCTTCCTGGCCCCGTTGGACCTGCTCGCCCGTGAAGAGCTGTTGACCATCGTTGGAGACGATGTGCTTGGGGATAGGCGGGGCGGTCAGGTAAATCTCTGCGCCTACCCACCCGAGTACGGTGAAGGATAGGACGCAGATGACGGCCAGCCAGGTCCAGAGTTTGCGCGTGGCGTGCATGGCTAAGTTCCTCATGGTTGGTGTGTGAAATCGGGGCGAGCCTTTGTGTTGGCGCTCGTCTGATACGAATAATAGGCCGCGGTTTTAAAGAAGCATAACAAATGTATGTTTTTCTTGATCCAAGTTATGAACAAATATTTTGGATGCATCAATAATCCAACAATGCCTCCAATGGGAGGGTTTTGTGTACAGATTAACAAGGGGGAGCCATGAGGCTGACCGCATACACCGACTACACGCTGCGCACGCTGATCCACCTGGCGGGCCAGCGCGAACGTTTGGTGACGATCCAGGATATCGCCAGCCAGCACGGCATATCGAAGAACCACCTGATGAAGGTGGTGTACCAGCTGGGCCTGACGGGCCTGGTGCAGACGGTACGGGGCCGCAACGGCGGCCTGCGCCTGGCCAGGGCGCCCGACCAGATCAGCGTGGGCGCCGTGGTACGCCACACGGAGAACGACTTTTATATGGCGGCCTGCTTCGACGCGGCGCGCGAAGTGTGTCCCTACGCCAGCTGCTGCGGCCTGAAAGGCTTGCTGGGCCAGGCCACGGCCGCCTACCTGGCCGTGCTGGACCGGGCCACGCTGGCCGACCTGGTGGCCTTGCCCGGAGCCGGGCAGGGCGGGGCCGCGCCCTTGCAGTTTCTGCAACGGCTGGACCTGGCGACTAGTTCTTTTGGCTGAGGGGGCTAGTCTGATTGCCGTCGAGAATTAGCCCTACGGATAATAGTGTCTCTGTGCGTAGCCGCGTACCCTGACGTCATCCCATAGTGTGTCAGGAGAGGCAAAGTGGAAAGCAAGAATAAAGCGGTACAGGTGCTGGTCAGCAGTACGACGGCCTTCACCATCTGCTTCGCGATCTGGATGATGTTCGCCGTGCTGGGCATCCCGATCAAGAAGACACTGGGCTTGAATGAGACCCAGTTCGGCCTGTTGGCCGCCATGCCCGTGCTGAGTGGCTCGCTGGTGCGTGTCCCCTTGGGCATCTGGTGCGACCGCTTCGGCGGGCGCGTCGTGTTCTTCGCGCTGATGCTGGCGACCGTGATCCCCATCTACCTGATCGGGCGCGCCACGGAATTCTGGCAGTTCCTCACCCTGGGCCTGTTCGTCGGCCTGGCCGGCGGCTCGTTCTCGGTCGGCACGCCTTATGTGGCGCGCTGGTTCCCCAAGGAGCGCCGCGGCCTGGCCATGGGCATCTTCGGCGCCGGTAACTCCGGCTCGGCCCTGACCAAGTTCGTGGCCCCGGCCATCATCACCGCCTTCGGCTGGCAGATGCTGCCCACCGTCTATGCGGCCACCATGCTGCTGACGGCGCTGGCCTTCTGGGCCTTTACCTACAGCGATCCGTCGCACCTGGTGCCCGGTACGGTGAGCTTCACCGACCAGCTCAAGGTGCTCAAGGACCGCCGCGTGTGGCGCTATTGCCAGTACTACTCCGTCGTGTTCGGCGGCTATGTGGGCCTGGCGCTGTGGATGACCAAATACTACGTGGCCGAATACGGCTTCGACCTGCGCCTGGCCGCATTGCTGGCGGCCTGCTTCTCGCTGCCGGGCGGCGTGCTGCGCGCGCTGGGCGGCT
>JAZJZQ010000035.1:0-2339 GCA_040389625.1 Pseudomonadota bacterium
CCAGCGCCACCACCTTGCCGGTGAACTGCAGCGCGTGGCGGTAGGCTTCGGCCAGCGACTGACCCTGGCGCTGTTGCACCAGCTGCACCGACACCAGGTACAGCGCATAGTCGACGCCGATGCCGACGCCCAGCGCGATCACGGGCAGCGTGGCCACCTTGACGCCCATGCCCAGCATGACCATCAGCGCCTCGCACAGGATGGAAGTGAGCACCAGCGGCAGCACGGCCACCAGCACGGCGCGCCAGCTGCGGAAGGTGACGAAGCACAGCAGGATCACGGCGGCATACACGTACAGCAGCATCTTGTGGTTGGCCTCGCGCACCACGATGTTGGTGGCGGCCTCGATGCCGGCGCTGCCGGCGGCCAGCAGGAACTGGCGCTCCGGCCCGTTGTGGGCGGCCGCAAACGCGTCGGCCGCCTGTACCACGCGCTCCAGCGTCTCGGCCTTGTGGTCGGACAGGTAGGCGATCACGGGCATGAGCGAGCAGCCACGGTCGAACAGGTCGGGATTGTTGACGGAAGCCTGCTGGGCGCCATAATTGAGCACGTCCTGGTTGCGCGAGATGGTCAGCCACTTCGGGCTGCCCTCGGACGTGCCGGCCGTGACCTGGCGCACGGCGTCGGCCAGCGACACGGTGGTCTGCACGCCGGGCACCTGCTGCAGGGCCCACGCCAGGCGGTCGGCCTCGACCAGCGTCTCGTATTTCAGGCAGCCTTCCGGCGGGGTCTTGATCATTACCGCGAACTGGTCGGACGACAGCGAATAATTGGCCGTGATGTAGGCGTTGTCGCGGTTGTAGCGCGACTCGGCGCGCAGCTCGGGCGCGCCCGGATCGAGGTCGCCGATCTTCAGGTGGGTGCTGACGGCGAAGCCGCCGACGGCCAGCGCCAGCGCCACGGCCACGGTGATGCCGGCCCAGCGCGGTTCGGTAAAGCGGTCCAGCGTCAACCACAGCCTGCCCAGGCCACGGCCCGTTTCCTCGTCGTGCTCCTCGCGGATGCAGCGCTTGGCGGCGGCGGCCGACACGCCCACGTAGGACAGCAGCACCGGCAACAGCAGCAGGTTGGTGAAGATCAGCACGGCCACGCCGATGGAGGCCGTCATGGCCAGGTCGCGGATCACGGGGATGTCGATCGTCATCAGCACGGCGAAGCCGACGGCGTCGGCCAGGAGCGCCGTCAGGCCGGCCAGGAACAGGCGGCGGAAGGTGTAGCGCGCCGCCACCAGCAGATGGGTTCCGCGCCCCACGTCCTGCATGATGCCGTTCATCTTCTGGGCGCCGTGCGAAACGCCGATGGCGAACACCAGGAACGGCACCAGGATGGAGAACGGGTCCAGTTCAAAACCGAATGCGGCCACCAGCCCCAGTTGCCACAGCACGGCCACCAGCGAGCACGCCACCACCAGCACGGTGGAGCGCACGCAGCGGGTGTAGGCGAAGATGACGGCCGTGGCCACCAGCGCGGCCACGCCGAAGTACATGATGACCTTGGCCATGCCAGCCAGCAGTTCGGCGATCAGCTCGGCGAAGCCGATCACGTGAATACGCACCGGATAGGCGCCGCCCTGGCGCGCCTGCACCGTCTTGTCGATGGCGTGGGCCAGTTCGGAATAGTCGATCGCCTTGCCGGTGGCCGGGTCCTTGTCCAGCAGCGGCACGAAGATCATGGTGGACTTGAAGTTGTTGCCCACCAGGCTGCCCACGATGCCGGAGCGGGCGATGTTGATCTTGAGCTGTTCGACGCTGCGCGGCGAGCCGTCATACCCGTCCGGCATCACGGGGCCGCCCTGGAAGCCATCCTCCGTCACCTCGTTCCAGCGCACGGACGGGGTCCACATGGACTTCATCCAGGCCCGGTCCACGCCGGGCGTGAGGAACAGTTCATCGTTGACCTGCTTGAGCGCTTCCAGGTAGCGCGGGTCGAAGATGTCGCCCTGCGGGTTTTCCACCACCACCCGCAGCGCGTTGCCCAGGCCGCGCAGCGCGTCCTTGTTGTGCAGGTAGTTCTGGATATAGGGCTGGCCCTGCGGCAGCATCTTCTCGAAGCTGGCGTTCAGGTGCAGGCGGGTCGCGGCCAGCGCGCCCAGCACCAGCGTCACGACCGTGCACAGCACGATCATCCACAGCCGGTGATTGAACACCAGCCGTTCCAGCACGTTGCCGGAGCGCTGGTCGAAATGCGCCAGATCGCGCACCACCGGCATGCTGTCGATCCCGTCGGTTGACATGTCCATTGTCTCGTTCCTCGTTGTGTAGGGCGGCCGGGTGGTCCCGGCTCTGGTGCAGGTTATGAATCCGGTAGGTCTATTTGGCGGGCGGCGTGCCGTCCAGCGC
>JAZJZQ010000035.1:2439-6738 GCA_040389625.1 Pseudomonadota bacterium
TGCCGCCGTCGGCGCTGTGCAAGGCCGTGCCGCGCAGGCCGAATACGAGCAGGCTGCCCGGCGTTCCCGTGACCCCGAAAAAGCTGCCGTGGTAAGGCGAAGCGACGGCCTCGAAACGCTGGCCATCGGCGCTGCGCTTGAGGATCAGGCCCTGCTCACCCACGATATACAGTTCGCCGCCCACGGCGCGGATCGCGTTCAGGTGCAGCGCCTTGGGGTTGTCCAGATGGCTTTCCCAGTGCTGCCAGGTCTTGCCGGCGTCGTCGCTGCGCAGCGCCAGGCCGAAGGCGCCCACGGCCAGGCCGTGGCCCTGCTGGTCGAACCAGACGTCGAGCAGCGGCTTGTCGCCGGCGTCGGCGTCCTTGCGGCCATCGAACTGGCGCTCCCAGGTGGCGCCGGCGTCGGCGCTGTGCAGCACCACGCCGTCATGGCCCACGGCCCAGCCTTCGGTGGCCGTGGGGAACACCAGCGCCACCAGGTCGGTCGAGACGGGCACGCTGGCCTGGCGCCAGTGGCCGCCCTGGTCGTCCGAATACAGCACGTGACCGCGCTGGCCGACGGCGACGATGCGCGCGCCGGCATGGGCCAGGCCGTTGAGCAGCGCGCGTGGCGCCAGCGCGCTGGCCATGGCCGGAGTGTCGAGCGGATCGGCAAAGGGGGCCGCATCGGCCGGTGCCGCCATCAGCAGCGTGAACGTAACGCCCGCCATTGCGCCGGCGGCGGCGCGTGAAAATCGGTTCATGTGGAACTCTCAAAAAAAGACTGCCAGCGCAGTGCAGCGCCAGGGAGGTCGGCTGCCGGCAGCCAAAACGAGACACGGTGCGGGTGGCCGCGCACGGGGCGCGGCCACGCCGGGTCAGCGTACGCCGGAGCCGGCCAGGGCTTCAGGCGACCACTGGGTCGGCTTCAGCGCGTCGATGTACTTCAGGCCGCCGTACGGGCCGGACATGCCGGTCAGGTTGTAGGCGCCGCTGACGAAGTCATAGATCACGTGGTTGCCGGTGTACGTCGCTTGCGCGTCGTAGGCGTAGATCAGGTGGTCGAACGAGGAGCGGTACAGCTGGCCGCGCGCGTCGTACTGGTCCGAGGCCAGCGCTACCCAGCTATCCTCGTCGATGTAGAAGGTGCGCTTGCCGTAGATGTGGCGCTTGCCCTGCTTGAGCGTCGCTTCCACCACCCACACCCGGTGCAGTTCCCAGCGCACGAAGTCCGGGTTCAGGTGATTGGGTTTGGTGACGTCGGCCGCCACCTTGGCCGCGAACAGCTTGTACTCGCTGTAGGGCACGATCATCTCCTTCTTGCCGATCAGCTTGAAGTCGAAGCGGTCCAGCGCACCGTTGAAGACCCAGGCGTCGTCGTAGGTGGAGGCGCCGGCCGAACCGGGGTTGGGCGTGTCGTAGGCCACGTCCGGCGCCAGCTTGACGCGGCGCTGGCCGGGCAGGTACTGCCACACCTTCCTTGGCTGGGCCACCGGATTGACGGCATCGAACGCCATCAAGCCTTCACCGGCGCGCCGCGCCGGCGCCAGGTAGGTCAGCTTGGTGCGGAAGAACACGTCGGTCTGCTTGGCTACGTCGGCGTGCCTGGGGTCCGACAGCGGAAACTCTTCGTAGATCTCGCCCGCCGTGGCCAGGCTGGGCACGCCGGACGAATCGACATTCCACGATTCATACTTGGTGGTCAGCGCGTGGCCCTGGTAGCGCAGCAGGTGGTTCCACATCACCTCGTAGCCGCTCTTGGGGATGGGGAAAGGCACGCCAGCCAGCGCGTTTTCCACGCCCACGCCGCCGTCGGCGGTCCTGGCGTTGACGGCGTTCTTGGCCGTGTTATCGAGCAGCGCCTTGGGCAGCGTGACCGGGCGGTGGGTCGGATAGACGTCCACCCGGAAGGTGGGGAAGCGCTTGAGCAGCTCGCGGGTGCCGGCCGTCAGCTTGTCTTCCTGGCCGGCCAGGTTCTTGCCGGTGATGACCAGGCGCGGCTTGTCGGCCCCGTACGGGTCGGGGCGCATGCCGCTGCCCTTGACGAAGCCTGCCGGCGCCGCAGCCAGGCCGCCCGTGAATTCGGGTATGGTGCCGTCCTTGTTGGCGCCCTTCTCCGCGCCCACCGCCGTCAGCGTGGTGCCCAGCTGTTTTGCCTCGTCGGGCGTGACGCCGGCCTGGGCCGCCGCTGCCGCCGCCAGTGCGGCGGCCATGATGGTTTGCTTGAACATGGTGTTGTCTCCTGTTGTCTTATCAGAACGTGGTCTTGAAGGTGGCGGCGAGGAAGCCGCGGTCCTTCAGCAGCGAGGTGACGCCGCCGAACGAGGTGACGGCGCCGGTGACCGGATCGGTTGCCAGCGGGCCGAAGAAATTGACGTACTTCAGGTCGAAGCGGTATTTCTGGCGCACGTCGAACGCCACGCCGGCCGCGTAGTTGCCGGCGCCCTTGTTGCCGCCCGCCTGCACGCCCGAGTTGCCCTTCAGGCCCACCGAGTAGCTGAGCGGGGCCGACATGTCCACGCCCGGCAGCACCTGGAACCAGGTCGGGGTGAAAGTCAGGGCCAGGCCGAAGTAGTCGCGCGTGACCTTGTCGACGCCGTGGTAGTCGTCGCGGCCGCGGTAGAACTGGGCGCCCTGCGTGACCTTGTCGACCCGGTTCCACACCAGCTCCGTGGCCCAGGTGGCCGCGTCGGACAGCGGCGTCTTGGCCATGGTGCCCAGGAAGTTGAGCACGCCGTGTATCGTGTTGCCACGCGCGCCGCTCACGTCGCCCTGCTGCGGCAAGTCGCCCGCCTTCACCACCAGCGTGGGATTGAGCTTGGCGTTGAGCGCGGCGATGATGGCCGGGCTGGTCCCGACCGGCATCAGCAGCGCCGGCGTGCTGTAGATCGGCATATCGCGGCGGTACGACAGGTCGGCGCCGACGGCGATGCCGGCCACGCTCTTGGACAGCGACAGGCCCAGCACGTCGATGTGGTTGGCGTACTCGAACTGGTACTGGCTGGTGCCGCCCAGCGTGACCGGGTAGAACAGGCAGTTGCTGCCGACGACGGCGGCGCCCGGAATGGCGGCCTTGCAGACGGCCGCGCCGTTCGGGCCGAACATGGCGGCCGGCAAGCCGGCCAGGCGCACGTTCGCCTGCGGCAGCAGGTCCGAGGTGCGGCGCAGGTAGCCGCCCACCGTGCCGTCCAGCCACTCGGGACTCCAGCGCGCGGCCAGGCCCCAGTCGCCGCGGTTGGGCGCGCGGCTGTCCTCGCGGCGCACGGCCGTGCCCAGCGGGCCCAGGCTGAACGATTCGGCGCCCTGGAAGGCGTAGTCGTAGAAGCCCAGGAAGGAACCCGATTCGGGCAGGCGGGCCGGCTTCCAGTTGAAGAAGTACTGGGCCGCCAGGCCCAGCTCCGGCGTGACGGAAGCCTGGGCCGACAAGGCCTGGCGCGGCAGGAACAGTTCCTTGGCGTCCGTGCCCGGCACGGAATAGCCCTTCAGCAGGTCGATCGGCGACTGGCCGTAGTTGACGCCATGGATGGGCGACAGCAGGCTCTCGCCCCAGTACAGCGTGTGCTGGCCCAGCTTGACGTTGACCGGCACGTCGGCCACCTCGAAGCTGGAGAACACGAAGGCATCGAGGATTTCGCCCGAACCGCGGTGGTAGCGCTTGGCGTAGTCCGACATGCCCAGCGCCGGCTTGCCGCCTTCGCGGTGGTTGGAGCTGGCCACGTTGGTGTTGTCGAGCTGGTCGTAGGCGCGGTCGTACCAGGCGGCGGCCGACACCCGCATCCCCATCTTCTGCTGGTACACGATGTCCAGTTCCGACAGCCAGTCGATGCGCTCGGACACGGCGCCCTTGTTGAAGTTGCGGTCGCCGTCGTCGAAGTTGGCCGACTTCAGGAGTGCCGCTTCCTGGCCGTTCACGCGCTGGCCGTAATTGAGCTTGATGGTGTTGTCGAAGCGGATGGCGAGGTCGGGATTGCCCGTCTCCAGTTCGGCCGCGTGGGCCACGCCGATCGCGCACAGGGCCGCTGCCAGTGCTTTCAGTGCCAGGGGGTGGTAGGGTTGTGCTGGTTTCATGCTGCGCCTGCTCCTCTATATGTTTTTTATAAACGCTGCTGGTACGGTGCTGCTCTCTTGCCGCATGGGCGGCAAATCCGTGGCTGAAGGCGGGTGCGTCTACTGGCGAAGGGGCGGCGTGGCGCGCAAGGCATGATGCGGTCTCCTCATCGTATAAGCCCCGCTGTCTTGGCCGGGCTATGTTGTCCGGTCCGGGTCAGCGATGAGCCATCATAGGATCCAAAGCGAAAAATCCCGTTTCCATTTCACGACG
>JAZJZQ010000035.1:6838-8481 GCA_040389625.1 Pseudomonadota bacterium
CGCAGCGCCGGCGCGTCGGCGTCGGCCACGGTGGCCTCGCCGGCCTGGAGACGGAAGATGCGCACCGAGTCGTTGACGTTGTCGGCCTGTTCGCACAGGGCCCCGGCGGCGGCGGCCAGCTGCTCCACCATGGCCGCGTTCTGCTGGGTCATGCCGTCGATGTGGCCGACGGCCGCGTGCACCTCGGCCATGCTGGCCTGCTGCAGCTGGGCCGCGTGGCTGATGCCGGCCAGGACATCGGTCACCTCGGCCACCGACTGCACGGCCTCGCGCATGCGGGCGCGCGCCTCGTCGGTGCGGCCCGCGCCCTGGCGCACATGGTCGGCCGACTCGGCCACCAGCTGCTTGATCTGCTGGGTGGCCGCCGCCGTGCGCTGGGCCAGCGTGCGCACCTCGGTGGCCACGACGGCGAAGCCGCGGCCCGCTTCGCCGGCGCGCGCCGCCTCCACCGCCGCATTCAGCGCCAGCAGGTTGGTCTGGAACGCCACCGACTCGATCAGGTGGATGATCTCGCCGATGTGGCTGGACGAGGCGGAAATGTCGGCCATGGCCTGGGCCGCCGCATCCACCGCCGCGTCGCTGCGGCCGGCCACGGCGCCCGTCTGCCCGGCCAAGTCGGTGGCCTGGCTGGCCGCCTGCGCGCCCTGCCCCACCTTGTCGTTGATGGCCGCCAGCGCGGCCGCCATCTGCTGCAGGCTGCCGGCCTGCGCTTCCGTGCGGGCCGACAGGTCCTGGTTGCCGGCCGCGATATCGTGCGCGCTCACGCGCAGGTGGTCGACTTCGTCGCGCACGTCGCGCACCACGGCGCGCAGGTTGACGGCCAGCTGCGCCAGGGCGTGCTGCAGCTGGCCCACCATGCCCGACGCGCCCGTGGCCACCGGATGCGCCAGGTCGCCGGCGGCCAGCTGGTTGGCGTCGCGCAGCACGCCGTGCAGGCGCGCGACGGTCAGGCGCCACACGCCGGCCGTGGCCATGCCCGCCACCAGCACCCCACCCACGGCCTGCCCCCACAGCGGCAGGCCGGCCTGGCCCAGCCCCAGCAACATGGCCGCGGCCAGCAGTTGCAGCCCCACCAGCCAGCCCAGGCTGGTGGGCGTGAGCCGGCGCCGCAGCCGGCCGCGCCAGTCGCAGCGCAGCAGCTGGCCGTGACGCAGCACGTAGCGCGGGCGGCCAGCGGCCGCGTCGGCCCGCATCTGGGCGTACAGCTGCTCGGCCTGGGCCACGGCGACCGGATCGGGCGCCGTGCGCACCGACAGGTAGCCGGTGATGCGGCCGCCATCCATCATGGGCGCGGCGTGGGCCAGCACCCAGTAATGGTCGCCGTTCTTGCGGCGGTTCTTGACCAGGCCACTCCACGGCCGCCCCTCCTGGAGGGTGGCCCACAGGTCGCGGAACGCTTCGGCCGGCACGTCCGGGTGGCGCACCAGGTTGTGCGGCTGCCCCATCAACTCCTCGCGCGTGTAGCCGCTGACGGTAATGAACGTGGGGTTGCAATAGACGATGCGGCCCTTGGTGTCGGTGACGGACACGATGGTCTGGTCGGCCGGGAAGGTGTAAGCGCGCTGGCTCACCGGTAGATTAATGCGCATAGTGGCTCTGGTACTCTGGGTGTGACCGGGCCGGAACGCGACACTGGCGCGTCA
>JAZJZQ010000035.1:8581-25292 GCA_040389625.1 Pseudomonadota bacterium
TAGTGGCTCTGGTACTCTGGGTGTGACCGGGCCGGAACGCGACACTGGCGCGTCACGGGAGCTGCCAGCCGATTGGGGCAGGCGCAGGGAGGACATGGCGGCGTGGCCTGGCCCGTCCTGGCTGCGCCGCTGGCCGCACGTGTTGTGATTATTTTCCGATTGGCAAGTACAGTGTCGGCCACCGGGCCGCCCGGTGTCAACGGCCCCGGTGGCGCGGCGGTCCGCTTGTCAGCAACTGGCAACCGGTTGTCGCGGGATGCGAAATAACCATGTCATAAGTAGTGGTATCTCCCCCTCTCGCCGGACGACGGCCCCTGGCCAGCGGCCGCCCTAGCTTGCTTTCCAGTCCGATCGGGCCGCCGCCGTGGTGCCCAGGCGCCGGGCTGGTTTGCGCATGGCGATGACGGGCGCGGTCCGCGCGCGCGACACCATGCGCACGGGCGTGGGACTGGCTGGCGCAGCCGGCGTGTCGCCGATCTTGAACACGCCGACGGCCTGCGCCAGGTGTTCGGACTGTTCCTGCAACGAACCGGCGGCGGCGGCGGCCTGCTCCACCAGCGCCGCGTTCTGCTGGGTCACTTCATCCATCTGCGTGATGGCCTGGTTGATCTGCTCGATGCCGGAACTCTGCTCCTGGCTGGCCAGGGTGATTTCGCCGATCAGGTCCGACACCCGCTGCACGCTCAGCACCACCTCCTGCATGGTGCTCCCGGCCTGGTCCACCAGCTTGCTGCCGGTGCCGACCTTGTCGACCGAATCGTTGATCAGCGCCGTGATCTCCTTGGCGGCGGCAGCTGAACGGTGGGCCAGGTTGCGCACTTCCGACGCCACCACGGCAAAGCCACGCCCCTGCTCGCCCGCGCGCGCCGCCTCGACGGCCGCGTTCAAGGCCAGGATATTGGTCTGGAACGCGATGCTGTCGATGACGGTGATGATGTCGACGATCTTGCGCGCCGAATCGTTGATGGCGCCCATGGTCTGCACCACTTCCCGCACCACGGCGCCGCCCTTGACGGCCACTTCCGAGGCCGACACGGCCAGTTCGCTGGCCTGGCGCGCATGGTCGGCATTCTGCTTGACGGTGCTGGTGAGTTGTTCCATGGACGATGCCGTTTCTTCCAGCGAGCTGGCCTGCTGCTCGGTGCGCGACGACAGGTCCAGGTTGCCGGAGGCGATCTCGCCGGCCGCCGTGGCGATGGTGTGCGAGCCGCTGCGCACTTCGCCCACGATGCTCTGCAGGCTGGCATTCATCTCCTTCATGGCCCGCAGCAGCTGGCCCATTTCATTGGTCGAGGCCACTTCCACCGTCTGGGTCAGGTCGCCCGATGCCACGCTGCGGGCGATACGCACCGCATAGTCGAGCGGCGCCGTGATGCTGCGCACCAGCCACACGCCGATGGCGGCGGCGGCCAGCAGGCTGAGCACGATCAGGCTGATCGAAACGTTGCGGAAGCGCTCATAGGTCCGCTGGCTGGCGTCGTATTCGGCCTTGCCGATGTCAAGCTGCATCTGGATCAGCTCATTGAGCGAGCTGCGCACGCCGGCGAAGCTGCTCTCCATGGGGCCTTGCACCAGCGCCGTGACGGTGGCGACATCCTTGTCGCGGGCCGCGACGACGGCGGGATTCAAGATCTGCTCCAGAAAGCGTTGGCGGGCCTGGACGAATTTCGCCGCCAGCACTTTTTCGTCCGGCGCCAGGTAGGTGGCCATGTAGGCGGACCATTCCTTGTTGATCAGGGCTTTTTCCCGTTCGATGCCGGCCGCCACCGCCGGCAGCTTGTCCGGATCGGCACTAACGGCCCAGGCCAGCGCGAGCTGGTTGCGGTTCAGGGCGCGAATCACCTGGTCCAGCTGCCCCATGGCGATCAGGCGGTCCTGGTAGATGGTCTTGACGGAGGCGTTGGTGCCGCCCAGGCTGAACAGGCCCATGAGGCCGATGACCAGCATCATGGTGGCGAGGAACAGCAGGGCAAAGGCCAGGCGGGCCTTGATGGTGGTGTTTTGTAGCATCATTATCTCCCGACATGACAGGCAACACAGGCCAGCTTGCCCCGCCAGCGATCCGATACACGGCGGCACGACCGGCCGGCGGTTGACGTTACTCTCAACTTGCTATGGATATACTAGGCAGCCGCTCAGGCCACGGCAACTGGCCACACCCATGTCTGGACAAGGTTGGGCTGCTTATATTGGCGGATGCCGGGAGCGGTGCGGGCCACCAGCCAGGCCGGCGGCAAGGGCGGAGGGTGCCGTGCGGCCGGCCCAGGGCGCAGCACGGCCACGGGACGTGACGTCCCGCGCTTAGGCGACGAAACAGTCGATCTGATGACGGCTGACGCGCAAATTCTGCAGCGCGTCGCGCACCCGCAAGTGCTCCCGGTGGCTGCCATATGCCTGCAGCGACGCCTGGTCGGCGAACTCGGTCAACAGCAGGACATCGCAGGCGTCGGCGTCGATGCCGGCGTCGAGCCCCACTTCCAGGCGCAGCAATCCCGGTATGCGGCCGCGCAAACCTTCGAAGGCTTGCCGGAACTGCTCGCGCACCTGCGTGCGCTCCTCGGCGGTATCGCCCTTGACGTGCCACATCACGATATGGCGGATCATGGCGCCACCGCCGCCGGATTGAGCACGAAGTCGTATTCGAGCGCATAGGCGGCCTGCGTCGCGTCGTCCTCCGGCGCCGCGCGGCGCACCCAGTCCGCAATCAGGCTGGAGCGCACGCCGAATACCGCGTCCGAATCGAGATAGGGGTCGCCGGCGCGGAACACGTGGGTGATCAGCTTTTCGTAGCCGTCGGCCTGGATCATGAAATGCAGGTGGGCCGGCCGCCACGGGTGGCGCCCCAGCGCGGCCAGCATGGCGCCCACCGGCCCGTCATGGGGAATCGGATAGTGCTGCGCCAGGATGGAGCGGAAATGGAAACGGCCGTCGGCGCCGCTGCGCAACTGGCCGCGGGCCCGGTGCGGGTGCGCGCCGGCCGCCTGCACGTCGTAATTGCCCTCCTCATCGGACTGCCAGACGTCGATCACGGCGCCGGCCACCGGCTCGCCGCCGATGCCGCGCACTTGCCCGCTCACCCGGCATGGCGTGCCCCTGGCGCCGTTGGCGATGTCGGCGCCATGCTCGTACTGCGGCGCGCCATCGACGAAGAACGGACCGAACACGGTCGATTCCGTGCAGCCGGCCGGCTTGGCGTTGTTTTGCGCCGTCACCAGGGTCGACAATCCCAGCACGTCGGACAGCAGGATGAATTCCTGGCGCCGGTGGTCGGTGATGTGCCCCACGCCGGTCAGGAAGGCGATGCCCTGCTCCCACTCGGCCTCGGTCAGCTGCACTTCGCGCGCGAACCCGTGCAGGTGCCGCACCAGGCTGGCCATCACCGTCCGCAGCCGCGCATTGTCGCAGTGCGCCATGGCCGCCAGCACGGCGTGCGTGATTGTCTCTTCATTAATGTTACGCATCACATCATCTCCTTTTATTTGCCGCCCCTGCCGGACAGCCGCAGCCGGCGCTGCACCGGGAAGAAATGCACATCGTAGCGGTGGGCGATGGCGCCCCACAGTCCGGTCCTGAAACGCAACGTGATGATGACGGCCAGCGTGCCGAGGCCGATCAGATACCAGGTGCCGTAATCGGACAGGAACTTGTTCAGGGCCCAGAACACGACGGCGCCCAGGATCGGCCCCTCTATCGTCCCCAGTCCGCCTATCATCACCAGGAAGATGGCGAACGCGGTCCAGTTCACGGAAAACGCCGCGTCCGGCGAAATGCGCAGGTTGCCCAGGAAGTACAGCGCCCCCGCCAGGCCGGCCCCGAAGGCCGCGACCAGGTACACGGCGCGCCGCGTGGCACGCACGTCGATGCCCTGCGACTCGGCCGCCACGCCCGAGTCGCGCACCGCCATCAGGGCCAGACCCTGGCGGCTGCGCAGGAACCAGTAGGTCAGGCCGATGGTGGCCACCACCGCGGCCAGCGTCATGGCGAAGGTGGCCGCTTCGCGCGTCGCCCTGGCGTAGCCGGCCAGCGCCGTCAGACTGGTGCCCGAGCCCCCGCCGATGGCCGACGCATTGGCGAACGAGAGCCGGAACACTTCCGCGATGACCCAGGTGCCGATGGCGAAATAGCCGCCCTGCAGCCGGAACGCCAGCTTCGACATGGGCCAGGCGACGAGCGCCGTCAGCAGCGCCGCCAGCGGCACGGCCAGGAAGGGGTTCAAGCCCAGCCAGTTGGCCAGGATCACCAGCATATAGCCGCCGAAGCCGAGGAAGGCCTGCTGGCCGATCGAGACCATGCCGCCATAGCCGGCCAGCAGGTTCCACATGCTGGCGAAAATGAAATAGCAGGCGATCTGGTTAAATTCGCGCAGCCAGGCCGGATCGGCCCAGGCGGGCATGGAGCCGGCCACCAGCAACAGCAGCATGGCGCCGGCCACGCCGGCCTGGCTGGCGCGGGTGCGCCGCTGCACGCTGTAGGCCGGGGTGGAAAGGGAAATTGCGTCGCGCATCATGTCGACTCCTTCAACGGGTTTTGGGGAACAAGCCTTGCGGGCGGACGACCAGCATCAGCAGGAAAGCGATATGGCCGCACCAGACGCCCCAGCCGGGGTCGAGCCGGAACCCGATGCCCTGGGTGACACCCAGCACCAGCCCGCCCGCGAACGTGCCCCAGAACGAGCCCATGCCGCCGATGATCACGGCCTCGAAGGCGAACAGCAGCAGGGCCGGGCCGTCGGTGGGCGAGAACGTGGTGCGCATGCCCTGCAGGGTGCCGGCCAGCGCGATCAGCACGAAGGCGATGCCGGTGGCCAGCGCATACACGTGGCGCGCGTCGAGTCCCATCAACTGGGCCACGTCGCGGTCGTCCGAGGTGGCGCGGAAGGCGCGGCCCAGCGCCGTGTGCTTGAACAGCCACTGCATGGCGGCCGCGCACAGCACGGCGACGGCGAACACGGCCAGCGGCAGCACGCCCGCCACCAGTCCCCCGCCCAGTTGCACGCTGCCGGTGGCAAGCGCGCCGGTGTCGATGGCGCGCGGGTCGGCGCTGAACAGCTCCGTCAGCAGGTTCTGGATCACGACCGAGATGCCGAAGGTGACCACCAGCGAAGGCAGCGGGTCCTTGCCCACAGTGCCGTTCAGCACCAGGCGCTGCAGGCCGTAGCCAGCGCCGAAGGCCAGCGGCGGCAGCAGCGCCAGCGCCAGCCAGGGCAACGGCATGGCGTGCGCGCCGGCCACCGACAGCAGGCCCAGGGCGGCGAACGAGGCCAGCACGGTCAGGTCGCCGTGGGCCGTATTGGTCAGGCGCATGACGCCGAACATCAGCGACTGCCCCATCGCGAACAAGGCGTACAGGCCGCCCACCAGGACGCCCTGCAACAGGGTGTCGATCCAGTTCATCATGTGCGCTGCTCCTTGGCGATGCCGAAATAAGCCTGTGAAATCTGTTCATGCGTGATGTCGGCCGAGGCGCCCGACAGCGACACCCTGCCCTCCTGCAGGCAGTACAGCCGGTGCGACACGCGGCGCGCCGTGGCGACGTCCTGCTCGACGAGGATGACGCTCATGCCGTCGGCCGTCAGGGCCGGCATGGCATCGTAGATCTCGCGCACCACCACCGGCGCCAGGCCCAGCGAGATTTCGTCGCAGATCAGCAGCGCCGGATTGCTCATCAGCGCGCGGCCGATGGCGACCATCTGCTGCTGTCCGCCCGACAGTTCGGTGCCGGGATGGGCGCGCCGCTCGCGCAGCACGGGAAACAGGCGGTACACCCGTTCCAGGTCCCACGGCCCGGATCGCCGGCTGTAGGCGCCGATCAGCAGGTTCTCCTGCACCGACAGGCTGGGGAACAAACGCCGCCCCTCCGGCACCATGGCGATCCCGCGCCGCACGATCTGGCCCGGCGCCATGCCGCCGATATCCTCGCCGTTGAAGCGCACGGCCGACGGCGGCGCGGCCAGCATGCCGGTGATGGTCTTGAGCAGGCTCGATTTGCCGGCGCCGTTGGCGCCGATGATGGCCACCGTTTCGCCCGCGTGCAGCGCGGCGTCGATGCCGAACAGCGCCTGGAAGTCGCCGTAGCGCGCTTCCAGCGCCCGTGTTTCCAGCAATGGTGTCATGCCGCCGCTCCCATGTACACGCGCCGCACCTGCGGGTCGTCCATCACCGCTTGCGGCGCCCCCTCGGCCAGGCGCGCACCGAAATTGATGACCAGCAGGCGGTCGGCCACCGCCAGCAGCGCGTGCACCACGTGCTCGATCCAGATCATGGCCACCCCGCGCGCCTTGATGGCCGCGATCTCGGCCACCAGCTGGTGCGCCTCGTGCTCGGTCAGGCCGCCGGCGATCTCGTCGAGCAGCAGCAGGCGCGGCCCGGTCGACAGCGCCCGCGCCAGCTCCAGGCGCTTGCGGTCGAGCAGCGTGAGGCCGCCCGCCAGCCGGTTGGCGCGCGCCAGCAAGCCCGTTTGCGTGAGCACGTCGACGCAGACCGGGTAAGCCTGCTGCTCCGACAGCCCGCCGCCGAAGGTGGCGGCGGCCAGGCAGTTCTCGAACACCGTCATGGCGCCGAACGGCTGCGGCACCTGGTAGGAACGGCCGATGCCCATGCGGCAGCGCCGGTGGGCCGGCAGGCCCAGGATGTCGTGCCCGGCGTAGCGCACCCGGCCCCGGTCGGCCCTGACGTCGCCCGAAATCAGGTTGAACAGGGTGGTCTTGCCGGCCCCGTTCGGCCCCAGGATGCCCAGCGTCTCGCCGGCGCCGACGCAAAAGCTGATGTCGTCGGTCACCGTCAGCGCGCCGTAGCGCTTGCTGACCCCTTCCACTGCCAACAGGGTTTCCATGGTCGTGTCCATCGCCTCACTCCATCAGCTTGATGGCGCCGCCGGTCTTGACGGACGGCGCGCCCTGGTTGTCGACGATGACCAGCTCGTACTTGAACTTCTTGCCCTTGACCCACTGGCCCAGCACCAGCGGCGTCTTCGACACGTTCTTGAACGGGCCGCGCCCGCCCCACTTCACGGGGCCGACGATGCTGTCCATGCTGGTGGCGGCGATGGCCGCGCGCAGCGCGTCGCGGTCGGTGCTGTGGGCGCGCCGCAGGGCGTCCAGCGCCACCTCGAACAATGCGTGCGAAAAGCCCAGCGGCTGGGTCCACTGCTTGCCGGTCTGGGCCTCGTAGGCGTCGCACAGCTCGGCCGCCCGCGCCCCCGTCAGCGAGGATTTGAACGGATGGGACGGCGACCACCACACTTCGGCGCTCAAGCCCGCGCCCAGCTCCCCCAGCGCCTCGACCGCGCCCGGGAACAGCAGTGCCTTGCCCAGCGTGACCACCTTGGGCCGGAACCCCTGCTGGCGCGCCTGGGTGAGGAAGGTCTTGGCATCCGGCGGGATCATGACGCCGGTGACGATGTTGACGTCGGCCTTCTTGAACGCGGCGATCTGGGCCGAGAAATCCTGGTTCATATTCTGGTAGCGCCCGGGATCGGTCAGCTTGTAGCCCAGTTCATCGAGCGTGCGGGGGAAGCCGAGGAACTTGTCGCCCCAGGCGTTGCCGTCGCCGTCGTTGGGGAACAGGCCGCCCACGCGCTTGTTGGTGGCCACCTTGGCCCAGCCATGGGTGAAGCTGGCGATCACGTCTTCCAGGCCCCAGAACATATGATAGGTCCACTTGAAGCCGGCTTGCGGATTGCCGTTGCGGCCGAAGAACCAGGGCTGCCACGGCACCACCGTCGAGATGCACGGCACCTCGTTCAGTTCGCACGCGTCGGACACGGGATTGGCCGTCTCCGGCGTGGACGACACCAGCATCAGGTCGACCTTGTCCTTCAGGATCAAGTCGTTGGCCACCTCGCCCGCCCGATTGGGGCTGGACTGGCTGTCCTTGAGAATGACGCGTACCGGCACCAGCTTGCCGCCGATGTCGACGCCGGCCTTGAACTTGTCGTGCAGGCTGGCGATGACCCATTTATCGGCCTCGCCAAAGGCGGCCAGCGGGCCCGTTTGCGGCGAGACGTAGCCGATGCGGATTTCCTTGGACTGGGCCAGCGCGGGGGTGATGCCGATGGCGCCCAGCGCCAGGCCGACGGCGGTGCCGCCGAGCAGGCGGCGGCGCGCGAGTTGTACTGTTTTCATGATGACTCCGGAAGATGGGTGGGGAACGGTACGGCGCTCACAGCGCAATGGTGGCCTTGAGCCAGAGCGCACTGCCTGCGGCCCGGTTGCGCACGCCCAGCTCCTTCTGGTACTTGAGCGTGACGAAGAAGCCCTTGCCCGTGTCGTACTTGAGCGCCGGGCCGATGGCATAGGCGCGCCCGCGGTTGTCGGCCACGGCCAGGCCGTGGCGGCGGTCGTCGGTGGTCTGCGCGTAGGCATAGCCGCCCACGCCCACCACCCAGTTGTTGCCCAGCCCGTAGCCGAGCGAGTAATCGGCGTGCAGTTCCTGGCCCGAGCGGTAGCCGGTGTCCTTGTTGCGCAGGTTGAAGTCGTACATCAGCTTGACGTCCCAGTTCAGGCCGGCCGGGTCGATGCGGGTCACCGTGTACACCGGCTCGATGGCCCAGTAGTGGCGGCCCAGGTTGGCCAGCGCGTCCTGGCTGTAGCTGCCCGACGGGGTCAGGATGTCGAGCGCCAGCACGCTGTGCAGCTGGGCACTGTGGTGGTAGCCCAGCGCCAGCGCGGTGACGATGATGTCGCCCACGCCCTGCTTTTTCTGGCGCGCGCCGTTGACGGCCACGTCCAGGTCCACCAGCGGCACGATCATGGCCTGCGCCACCTGGCCGCCGAACAGCGTGGCGTCATGCACCCAGATCAGGCGCGGCGCCAGCACGTTGGCCGTCACATTGAAGTCGAGCGGAATGGTGTCGCCGCGCCGGTCCTTCAGTTCGTCGGCGCGGTAGCGGTTGGCGAACAGGATGGTGTACACGCCGGCCGGCGGCATGGCGGCCGACATATAACTTTCCGCCCCCATCGGGTAGGTCGAGCCGCCCCCTTCGGTCGCGTGCGCGCCCAGCATGGTCAGGCAGGCGGCGGCGCACAGGGCGCGCCGGGTCGTGGCGGTAGTCTTTGCTTTCATGATGGTCTCCTTTGTGGTTCTTATGTGATGACTGCAACTGCGCTATTGCGGTTCATTGGCTGGCAATGGGCCGCCTGTGGGTTGCCTGGTGGTTGGTGGCGTTCTCCTCAGGTTGGGGCGGCGGCGGCCGGATCGCGGCCGTGCCAGGCGTCGTCCAGCAGCGCGCGGATGGCGGCGCGGGTCACCGGACGCGGATTCCAGTAGGCATTCGATGCGGCGATGTCGGCGCAGGCGTCGAGGTCCTGCTCGCGCATGCCCAGTTCGCGCAGCGTGAGCGGCGCACCCAGCGCGCGGGCCAGCGCCAGCATGCCCTGGGCCGCGTCGCTGGCGCCAAGGGCGGCGGCGATGCGGGCCGCCACTTCGGGCACGGCGCTGGCGTTGTAGGCCAGCACGTGCGGCAGGATCACGGTATGGGTCTCGGCATGCGGCAGGTTGTAGCTGCCGCCCAGCGTGTGGCACAACTTGTGGTGCAGGGCCATGCCGACGCTGCCCAGTACCGCGCCGCACAGCCAGGCGCCGTACAGGCAGTCGGCGCGGGCGGCCACGTCGTGCGGTGCGGCCAGCACCCGCGGCAGGCCGCGCGCCAGCGCCGCGATGCCGGCCAGCGCCAGCTGGTCCATGATCGGGTTGCGGTCCTGGGCGTACAGCCCCTCCACCGCGTGGGCCATGGCGTTGATGCCGCTGGTGACGGACAGCGCCGGCGGCAGGGTCAGGCTCAGTTCCGGATCGTAGATGACGGTCTTGGGCAGCACGCGGGCATGGCGCCCCGTTTTCTTGACGCCCCCTTCCGTGATGCCGTACACGGGCGTCATTTCGCTGCCCGCATAGGTGGTGGGGATGGCCAGGATGGGCAGTTCGGATACCAGCGCGATGGCCTTGCCCAGCCCCGTGGTGGAGCCGCCGCCGACGGCGATGGCGCAGTCGGCGCCGAGTTCGCACGCCAGGGTGCGCGCGGCGCGCGCCGTCTCCATCGGTACGTGCATGACGGCGCCGTCGTAGATGCCGGCGCAGCGCTCACCGATCAGCGCGGCCACCCGCTCGGCCAGCGGACGCTGCTCGCGCGTACACAGCACCAGCGCCCGGCGCGCGCCCAGCTGATCGATTTCACGCCCCACGTGCTGCAGGCTGCCGGCGCCGAACACGACTCGGGGAAAGGCGGCTGAAAAGATGAAGTTGTCCATGGTGCCCGTCCTCAGCGCGGATAATGGGGCGCGACGTTGGCGTCCACGTTGATCCAGACCGATTTGGGCTGGGTGTACTCGCGCATCACCTCGAAGCCCATCTCGCGTCCGTAGCCGGACTGGCCGACGCCGCCGAACGGCGAACCGGGGCTGACGCGCTTGTAGCAATTGATCCAGACCATGCCCGACACCATCTCGCGCGCCACCTTGTGCGCGCGCTGCAGGTCGCGCGTCCACAGGCCGCCGCCCAGGCCATATTGCGTGCCGTTGGCGATCGCCAGCGCCTGTTCATCGCGCTCGAAGGTGGTGACGGTGACGAAGGGGCCGAACACTTCTTCCTGGCTGACGCGGTCGCGGACGTCGGCCCGCACGATGGTCGGCTCCACGTAGAAGCCCGCCGCCAGGGCCGGGTCGGCCGGCGCCCGGCCGCCCAGCAGCACCTGGCCGCCGTCCGCGCGCGCCACGTCGCAGTAGGACAGCACGCGGTCGCGGTGCTGCTGCGACGTCAGCGGCCCCATCTCGGTGGCGAGGTCGAGCGGATCGCCCAGCTTGATGGAGCCGGCCAGGCGCGTGAATTTTTCCAGGAACTCGTCGGCGATGGCCGCATGCAGCACCAGGCGCGAACCGGCGATGCAGGCCTGGCCCTGGTTATGGAAGATGCCGAAGGCGGCGCCATTGACGGCCGCGTCCACGTTGGCGTCGCCGAACACGATGTTGGCACCCTTGCCGCCCAGCTCCAGCTGGATCTTCTTGAGGTTGCCGGCCGACGCTTGCACGATGCGGCGACCGGTCTGGGTGGAGCCGGTGAAGGCGATCTTGGCCACGCCCTCGTGTTCGGCCAGGTATTGGCCGGCCACGTGGCCCAGGCCGGGCACGATGTTGACGACGCCGGGCGGGAAGCCCACTTCGGCCATCAGCTCGGCGATGCGCAGCGTCGACAGCGGGGTCAGCTCGGCCGGCTTCATCACCACGCAGTTGCCAGCCGCCAGTGCCGGCCCCATTTTCCAGCTGGTGAACATGAGGGGGAAGTTCCACGGCACCACCTGGGCCACCACGCCCAGCGGTTCGCGCAGCACATAGTTCAGGAAGCCCGCCTCCACCGGCACCACGCTGCCTTCCACCTTGTCGGCCATGCCGCCGAAATAACGGAAGGTGGCGGCCGTGCGCGGCACGTCCAGGCCGCGGGTGTCGCGCAGCGGGTGGCCCGTGTCCAGCGATTCCAGGCGTGCCAGCTGGTCCGCGTTGGCTTCGATGGCGTCGGCCAGCTTGAGCAGCAGGCGGCCCCGCTCCATGGCCGGCAGCCGCGACCAGGCCGGAAAGGCGCGGGCGGCGGCGGCCACCGCCTTGTCGATGTCGACCTTGCCGGCCATGGCGACGTGGGCGATCACCGAGTTGTCGTGCGGGTTCAGGCTGGCCAGGGTGGCGCCGTCCTCGGCCTCGACAAAGCGGCCATCGATGAATAGTTTGGTTTGCATAGCTTCTCCGCTGACAGATGGAACGGGCGAGCAGGTCCGCTGGATGGGCCGGGGCCCATCCACTGCGGTACTGCGCCGGATACGAGTTTGGGGGGGTTAGAAAGTCACTGGGTAGACCGGCGACTTGCCGGCCAGGATGTCATGCACCACCTTGGGCGAGCCGTTCTCCCACACCAGCAGCATGGAGCGCTTGGGCGAATAGCCCTGGTGGCGGCAGTTGGCCGGCATGGCGGCCATGTCGCCGGCCTTCATCACGATGCGCGCCAGCGGTTCGGCGGTGAGCTTGTCGCCGCAGTCCCAGGTGATTTCGTCGCTCATCTGGAAGAACCACTCGACGCGGTCGTTGCCGTGGATGATGGGCAGCTTGTGCTCTTCCGTGGTGGGGCACATGTAGCTGTGCTTGACGACCGACGTGAACGAGGGATTCCACACCACGTCCGAGCGCGACAGGTAGGCGAACAGGTTGAAGGCGTGCACTTCGTCCTCGAAGCCCGGCTCGGGGTGCAGCTCCGGCGCGTCCTGCGCCACGTCGGCGAAGGCGCGGTTGACCGGATAGCCACCGGCATCGGTGCGCATGGCCAGGTCGTCGCGCAGGCCCACGCAGCGCGCGGCCAGCTGCCGCAGGCGGCGCACGGCGCCCGTGTTGTCGCCGTGCTTGCGGCCGTAAGGGCTGCCCGTTTCGAGCGGCGCGGCGTAGGGATCGAAGCCGTCGTTGGTCCAGTTTTCCAGCATGGCCACGAACGTCTGGCGCACCTGCTCGGACGGGAAGTTCTGCAGCAGGTCGGCGCCGGCCGTCTTGTAGCTGGCGTTGTAGCTGCCGGCGAACACGTCGACCGTGTTGTAATGGTTGGTGGTGCCGAACACGCTGTCGAAATTGACCCAGCCGTAGAAGAAGCCCCAGCCCACGTCGCGCATGAGCGCGCGCAGGAAGTCGCCGGCATCGAGCGTGTGCGAGAGCTGCTTGCCCTTCGCCGTGACCCAGCGGATGTGGACAAAGTATTCGTCGCGTTCGAATGAAAAGTCGCCAAGGGTGTAGGCCTGGTAGCCGAGGACCGGGTGCGCGGCGCTGGCCAGCACGTCGAATTGGGTAGCTGCGTTCATCTTTATCTCTCCTTCGGTTCGGTACTCAGGCGGCCTGGCAGATGTCTGCCCATTTTTCGACCGACAACTCGCCCAGGCAGGTCTGCAGGATCAGCACGGCGGGCGCAGCGGCCTTGAAGCAGTAAGCGGTGTTGGCGGGCAGCAGCGCCTGGTGGCCGCGCCGCACGCGCATCCAGCCCATGGGCCGGCCTTGCGGCTCACCTTCCACCAGCACGGCGCCGTTCTTGTCCTGGTCGGCGATCCGGGCGGCCGGGTCCAGCTTGACCAGCATGATGTCCACTTCCCTGTCCATGCACAGCACGAACTCGTCGTGGGCGCAGGCATACCAGGGCGAACGGCCCTCGGCGCGGATGGTTTCCAGCACGTAGATCTGGTTGATGCCGAAAACGACTTTTTCGTAAGGCCGCGCCTTGCTCGCGATTTCGAAACAATTGGAAAAGGCGTAATGCCTGGCGTCGTCGTTGATTACCTGGACGCCGCCCTTCTCATAGCTGTCCAGCGAACCGAACCTGGTGGTGTACTGTGTCATGTTGTCTCCTGTTGGCGGAATGGCGACCGTTGCGTGTCGTCCTGCCTTGCAGTCTAGGGAACAATGACGGCTGCGAGTAGTCCACGGCACACGACTGGAGCGTTCTGGATTTCCAAACAATGACTACCAGTGGCGGCGTGACGTGCCCGGGTGCGTATCAGCGCAGCGGCGGCAGCAGGCCGCGCTCGGTCAGGGCCCGGTCCCAGGGCGGCTCGCCGGAGAAGCTGGCCAGCAGGCTTTCGATAAACAGGCGCAGCTTGACTTCGCCCCGGTGCGACCGGGCATAGACGACGGAAAACGGAAATGAGGACAGGCTCCAGTCGTCCAGCACGATCCGCAGCTGGCCGGCCAGGATGGCGTCGGACGCCACCAGCGTCGGCAGGCAGGCGATGCCCGCGTGTTCGCACGCGTATTCCTTCAGCAGGTGCACGCTGTTCGAGCGCAGCGCCGGCTTCAGGTCAAGCGATACCTGCTCGCCGGGACGGTCGAAGATCCAGCGGTCGCGGGTCGGATAGCCGGAATACAGGCCCAGCGTGTGGTCGTACAGTTCGCGCGGATTGCCCGGCGCGCCGTGGCGTCGCAGATAGTCGGGCGAGGCGCAGAACACGCGCCGCACGGTAAACACTTCGCGTCCGATCAGCTCGTCGGAACTGGGCTCGAAGATCTGCAAGGCGCAATCGACGCCGGCCTTGACCGGGTCGACCACGGCGTCGTTGACGATCAGGTCGAGCAGGATGCCGGGATACTGGGCCTGGAACTCGCGCAGGTAGACGCCCATGCGGCCCAGCACGAAACCCGGCAAGGCGTGGATCCGCAGCCGCCCCGCCACCGCGCCCGTGTGGCCGCGCATCTGGCCGACCAGCTGGTCGGTGCGGGTGACCAGCTCCGCGCATTCGTGCACGAAGGCTTGCCCTATTTCGGACAGCTGGACATTGCGGGTGTTGCGGTGAAAGAGCGGTGAGCCGACGAATTGCTCGAGCTGCTGGACGCGGGTGGTAATGACGGATTTGGACAGCCGCATGCGACGGGCAGTCTCGGCAAAGCTTTGGGTTTCGGCGACGCTGACGAATGCTTCAATTGCAAGATAGATGTCCATCGCACGATGATAGCATCAGCCTGCGGTGGTCATGCCAGGCGCCGCCCCGCTTTTTTCCAGTACGCGCCGGGGCGCGGTCCCGGTGCCGCCGCGTTCCACGCCGGGCCAACGGATCGCACTGTGCGCGGCAAAAAAAAACCCGCCAACAGAGGGCGGGTTAAATCCAATTCTTGGAAGAGTTGGAGGAGACAGGTGAATTATGCTGCATTGCAATATATTCCGCCAATCATCATTTGTAATAAGATGTATCATCGGGACGAATAACCGCGCGCCACGGGGCAGGCTAAACCCGCCCCGCTCCTGCCAAGGGTAACGGGGCAAAATGAGGTCTGCCAGACGGCGGCCAATTTGCAGCTGCACGTGTGGTGGCATGTGGAACTGGCGTCTATACAGGATTGCATCACGGTTTGCACCGATGATGTGCTGGAGGCTGTGGTTTCCATGGTTGTGCTCCCGTTCGAGTGATCACTGAGGCTGTATTGTCGTCAATCTATCCCCTGACGGCATGCCGGTATGTACGCCAGCCCCCACTTGCGCGGCGGTCTGCGCGTCCGACTTCCATCCCATCAATACTTCGGGGCGGTAGTTAAGTTCTATTTGACAGGAAAGTCATGTTAGTCTAACTTGACAGCAATAGATTTTCACTCGGCAACATCCATCTTTTCACAGTCAGACAGCGGCCGGGCACTGACCACCACGCAGAGAGAGGAGCGACGTTCATGAAAGCGCCATCCAAATTACTCGCCGATCCCAACTACGACCCGAACCGGTTGCTCGATACCGTGCTGGCAACGCTCGATTTAAGGACCGATGTGGCCTTGTCGCGCGTGCTGGGCGTGGCGCCGCCCCAACTGAGCAAGGTGCGGCATCGGCGCCTGCCGGTGCCGGCCGAGCTCGTGATTCTGATCCATGACGCGACCAGGCTGAGCATCGCTGAAATCAGGACGCTGATGGGTGTTCCGGCACCGTAGCTTTAGCCGGGCGCCGGCCTGGCGCGATTTTGCACAGGCAACAACAGGCGCTACTTTAGACGGGGCTTGCCCCAAGGAGGCTTTATGGCCCAACTGACAGCGATCTGCGGTCATGATCCCGGCGACGCGGCGATCTGCCGCTCGGACATCGCGCTGGCCCATGCATTGCAGTCGCCCGTGGTGGGTGCAGGGGTGGGAACGGCGGGCCAGCTGAATTGTCTGCGCCGGCATCATTGCGATCAGTTACAGGGCTATTGCTTCAGCCGGCCATTGCCGGCCCCGGAATATGTGGACGCGCCGGTGCGCCAGCATGCCTCCCGGTTGCCGGACGCGCAGCTGGCACAGCGCAGGACGCTGCTGATGGTCGATGATGAACCCAATGTACTGGCCGCGCTGCAGCGCTCGTTCCGGCGCGAGGGCTTCAGGGTGTTGACGGCCGCCAGCGCTGCGCAGGGCTTGGCATTGTTGGCCGAACATCCGGTACAGGTCGTTCTGTCGGACGAGCGTATGCCGGCCATGAGCGGCACGGAGTTTCTGTCGCGGGTGCGGGTACTCTACCCCGATACGATACGTATCATTTTGTCGGGGCATGCGGATTTCGCTACCGTGGTCGACGCGGTCAGTCGCGGGACGCTGTTTAAATTCCTGCACAAGCCGTGGCAGGACGATGCCTTGCGTGAGCTGATACGCGAGGCGTTTGTCTATCATGAGTTGCGGGCCACGCCCGATTCGTCCGGGGTGCTTTAGGACGGGGCAGGCTTCCCGTCATTTGTTGTCGTGATTTTGAATTGCGCGGGGGTATTTGGGGTGTTGGGGGGAGACGACGTGGAAATTTGCTCCTCCCCCGGCCTACCCCACCGACCAAACGGCCGTCAGGCCCCCGGTACGCTCACGCTTCAAATAGCGAAATCAAACCAGGCTGGCCGCCATCTCTACCCGCATAGCAACAATGGCACCGCGCGAGCAGGCGATCGCATACTTCAAGGACAATGAGCGCAGGACGAGGTGACGGCGGTGGGGGAGTCAAGCGCTGCATTGCGGTGCCGGCCAGGCCATCAGCTACAAGTTCCGCAAGTTGAAGCAGCGAGAACTGCGCGCCCGTCCTGAAAACGCGCAGGGCCCGGCCTTTGATTTGCACGCCTGCCACAACGAAGTGCTATCTCACGGCTCGGTTTCACTCGGCGTATTCGATGCGGCAGTCAATCGCGGAATCGCCGCACAAAGGAAAGTTAAGCACGCCCGCCGCCAAGCGCACTAGCCGCGTGACTTGTCCGGCGCGTCCAAGTAGAAAATGGC
>JAZJZQ010000036.1:0-5975 GCA_040389625.1 Pseudomonadota bacterium
ATGATGGCGTTGAGCGGGGTGCGGATCTCGTGGCTCATGTTGGCCAGGAAGTCGGACTTCATGCGGGTGGCCGCTTCGGCCCGCAGCATGGCGCTTTGCATGGCCTTGGTGCGCAGGCCCAGGATGCGCATGAACACCAGCATGTCGAACAGGTTGCCAAACTGGAGCGCGTGCATGGTCCAGAAATTGGCCGCCACGGCGCCGTTGATGACGCGCGACAGCAGCACCGAGGACAGGAAGCTGACGGCCCAGCCGACCAGGAAGTAGATGCCGACGGCGTCGCCGCGGCGGGCGCGCATGAAGGCGCCGGGCAGGCCAAGCAGCATGGGCATCAGGCCCAGCGTGCTGACGATGGACACCAGCGTCTGCACCCCGATCACGTCGGCCGCGTAGGCGCCGGCGCTGAGCAGGGCCAGTACGGCGCCGCTCTGCATCAGGCGGCTGAAGGTGCGGTCCATGCCGGGCCGGGCCAGCGCCTGCTCCACGAACAGGTAGGCGCCGCAGGAAGCCATCAGCGCGAACAGGCCGCCGGCGTGGGTGGTCATCCAGGGGTGGCTGCCCCACAGGTACTGGCCGCCCAGGCCAAAGAATTCGACCGAAAACATGGTGGTGCCGGCCGTCAGCAGCGCGTATTTGCCGAACAGGGGCTCGCGCAGGTTGATCCACTGGGCCAGGCTGTAGAGCAGCAGGCACAGGCTCAGGCCGATCAGCAAGCCTTGCAGCATCTGTTCGTTGAGGGCGGCGGCGTGGAAGGCGGCCGGCGTGGACAGGCGGATGGGCAGGATCATGGAGCCCGAGTTTTCCACCCGCAGCCACAGCTCCTGGCCCGTGCCCTGGGCCAGCTTGAGGGCCACGGCCGGCGCCCGTCCCCGTTCGCCCGGCGCCGGCCGCGGCAGCAGGTTGCCGATGGCCGCATGGTGGACGATGGCGCCGCGGGCGCTGACGTAGACGTCGACCCGGTTGATGGCGGCGTAATCGATATTGAGTACCCAGTCGCCGTCGCCGCCCGGGGCCACGGTGACGGGGATATGCAGCCACAATACGTCGCGGTGTACGCCCAGCGTGGCGTAGGCCGAGCCGGGCGGGGTGTAGCGGGCGACGGCGTCGCGCGCCGCTTCCACATCGAGCTTGCCGCCCGGGTCGGACAGCACGGTCAGGGCGGGCCAGGCATCGACCTGGCCCAGAGTGTCGTCCAGCAGCAGGGGGCCTGGCGCGCAGCGTGCCGGCGGCGCCAGCAGCAGTAACAGCAGAAACAGCAGAAACAGAGGCAGCAGCAGCGGCTGGCGCGGCAGCGCGGGCGCCAGGTGCGGGCCCTTGGCTTTCAGTCGAGGCGGCGCCGGCATGGAAGCGGACAGCGCGCTCATGGTTGCGGCCCGGTGGGCAAGGTGCGCTTGCGGCGGCCCGTCAGGCGCGCTTCGAGCGCGTTGATCCAGCGCGGCGCCTGCGGATCTTCAGCCCAGCCGGCCGTGACGGCGCCGACCTGGTTGAGCAGCGCCTGCGGCAGTTTCAGGGGCCGGGTCTGGTCCATCAACAGCTTGACGGTGAACTGGTAGCCGACCACGCGCGTGACGAGGCGCGACAGCGAGAACTGGGGGCAGAACAGGCGCGCCGTGCCGTCGATCAGGCGTATCGTGCCCATGGCGGCGGCGAACAGGGCGCGCGACGGCCAAGACACGCGGGCCGTCAGGCCCAGGTCGCGCGAGGCGGCCGGGCCGCACAGGTGGCGGGTGAGCAGCACGGGGAAGGGCTTGAGTATGCGCAGCGGCAGTTCCTTTTCCATGGTCTGCATCAGGGCCGCGCCCAGCGCGGGGCGCGCATCGGGCAGGTAGGGGTGGTCCCGGCCGCTGGCCTGCATGCGGGTGAACAGCGCCGCAGCCTGCTCCATCGTGTCGGCCATCATGCTTCGTTCGATGCCCAGTACGTGGCCGACCACGTTCCAGGCGTGCAGGTAGGCCTGTTCGTCGGCGGCCGGCAATCCCAGGCCCAGCCGGCGCAGGGCGCGCAGGAACACGTAGCTGAAGGTCAGCAGCGTATAGGCCAGTTCTTCCTGGTTGCACGGCAGGCCGTCGCGTTCCACGTTCCAGCCATGGGCGTACAGCGTGCCCTGCATGCTGAGGGGCTCGCCGGCTAGCGCGGCCAAAGGCGGCACCACGGCGGGCGCGCCGTCGCGCGCCGCGTCGGCTGGATTGCCGCGCAGGATCAGGTGGCGGATGGTGGCGTGGATCAGGCGTACCTTGAGCGTTTGCGCCAACCCGCCGCCCTCGGCGTCGGTCAGGCCGCCGTGCATCATGACCGGGAACAGCATGGCGGCCGTGGAGCGGATGCGGTAGTCGGTATGCTGCTCGAGCTGGCCGGCCGCGTGCAGTACGCCGGCCAGGTCGGGGATCACATAGCATTCGGGCAGGCTGGCGCAGAACAGCAGGGTGCACGAGAGCATGCTCATGTCCATGAACAGTTGCTCGGCGCGGGCGATCTTGGCCGGCTCGGCCCAGTCGGGCAGGCGCAGGCCGGCCTGGATGTAGGCTTCCAGCGCGGCCGCGATGGCCGGCGGCACGCCGGCGCTGGCGCGCCAGCCGGGCAGGGCGCCGTTGGCCTGCCACTGCGACAACTGGTCGTTGACGGTGGCGATGGCCTGCCATTGGGCCGCGTTGTCGCCGTTCTGGTCCCAGGGGCCGAGGATGCGGGCGATGGTGTCGTCGGCCAGCGGGTCGGCGCGCAGGGTACTGGCGTGGGAGATGGTATCGCGCATTATGCCCTCGCTGCCTTGGGGGCGGCGGCATCGGCCGGCGCCGTGGCCAGGGCCGGCTGGCGCCAGCGCTCAAAGCCGCACAGGGCCACCAGCAACGGGATGCCCATCGCGAACAGGGCAATGGTGCGGGTCTCCACCGGCGTGCCTTCGGCCACCTGGAACGCCATGCTGCCGCCGTACACCAGCAACGGCACCAGCGCATGGCGGCGCGCCACCGGCAGCGCGGCCACGGGCGGGCGCTTGCGCAGCGTGAGGCGGAACAGGAACACGATCACGAACGACACCAGCATCCAGCCCACGAAGCCCTGCAGGGTCTCGCCGAACCACCAGCCGTCGGTCTTGGTCATGATCCAGGCCTTGAGACCGTACACCATGTAGGGGTCGGCGCCCAGGTCATAGGCCGTCACGATCATGGCCGCCAGCAGCGACATGGTGAGGCTTTGGCGCAGCGGCGCCACGCCGTCGGACGGCGACTGCCACACGATCAGGTTGCCGATCACGTAGGCCACGTAGCACAGCGCGAACCACATGAGGGGGATGATGACGGGCACGGCGCCCAGGCGCGGCCCCAGCACGTCGGTGTAGGTATAGCTGCCGAAGAACCAGCCGTAGCTGGCGCCCAGCTGTTCGGCCAGCCAGCCCAGCACGACGCCGATGACGACGAAGTTGCGGGCCGCGCGCGCGCCCAACAGGTGAATGGCGCTGCTCCAGCAGCAGGCGAACATGACGAGCGAACTGACGATGAGCAGCCTGGTGGTATCGCCCTGGCCGCGCGACAGCGTGACGGCCAGGAACACGATCAGCAGGATGTTGGTGAAGCGGGGCAGGTGGTGCAGGACAGACTTCATGAGCGGTTTTTTCGGATCATAGAGTGGATAGGCGCCGCGCGCACGCGGCGGACTGGCTGCGGGCTTTCAACAACGGACTTCAAAAACGATAATCGAAACGCACGGCGGCGGTACGCGGGTCGCTGGGCACCACCATGCCGAAACTGTCGATGGTGATCGGCTGTACCTTGTTCTCCAGGTTCTTGACCTGGGCCTGCACGCTCCACGGGGCGCCGCCGGGCTGGTAGCGCACGGTGACGTCGCTGGCGGTACGGGCCGGGATGCGGTATTGCAGCTGCTGGGTCGGCACGCCGATGGTGTAGGCGGCGCTGCGGCGCGCCACGATGCTGGCCCGCAGCTGGCCGCCGGCCAGCAGGAATCGGTGTTCGTAGCCGGCCGTGACGGTGTGCGACGGCGCCCGATCGAGCTTGCTGCCGGCCCAGGAGTGCACGCCGTCCGGCGTGTAGCGCACGTAATGGGCGTCGAGCAGGGTCAGGCCGTAGCTGAGGCGGTCGTCGGCGCTGGGGTTGAGCTGGCCGTCCGCCTCCAGGCCCTTGACGCTGGCCACGCCGGCGTTGGTGGTCACGTAGCGCGGCGCGCCCTGCAGCAGGGCCACGCCCGACAGCTGCAGGTTGCGGTAATCGTAGTCGAACACGGCCACGTTCAGGCTGGCACGGTGCTGCCAGAAACGGGTCTTGAGGCCGGCCTCGCGGGCCGTCAGCGTTTCGGGCTGGTAGTACAGGGTGCTGGCGGGGACGGCCACGGCGGCCGGGCAGGCGATGCCCAGCGCGCTGCTGCCGGCCTGGCAACCGTCGTTAAAGCCGCCCGACTTGTAGCCGGTCGACAGCGTGGCGTAGACGAAGGTGGCCGGCGTCAGGTCGTAATCGACACCGAGCCGCCACGTGTTCTTGTGCGTGTTGAGCGCGGCGGCGTTGAGCAGCTTGAAGTCGGTGGCCGGGTTGAAGTCGGGACCGCGCTGGAAATTGGTGGAGCCCACGCGCGACTTGTCGTCGTTGGTGTAGCGTACGCCGGCCGTGGCGCGCAGGCGGTCCGTCACGCGCCACGTGGCCTGGCCGAACACGGCCTTGCTGCGGGCGATGACAGGGCCGGTGGGGAACACGTAGTACGGCGGCAGGCCCAGCAGGTTCAGGTCGCGGAAGCGGTACACCGAGTCGGTCTGCTCGTGGAAGTAGTACAGGCCCGCCTGCGCCGTGACGGGGCCGTTGCCGTTGGTGGCCACGCGCAGTTCGTGCGAGTCCTCCGTGTTGCTGCCGGTGTAGGTCTGGTGCACGCCGATGGCGAAGCCCGGCGCCACCCGATAGTAGTAGTTGAACAGGATGTCGTTGTCGAAACGGCGGTGGGCGCCCAGCCAGGTCACGGTGGCCGGCCCCAGGTCCCACGTCAGCTCGGCCGACAGGCCGGTCGTGTGCTTGCGGTGGTAGCCCTGTTCGGGCCGGGTGTTGGGCGGCACGAAGCCGTTGGTCAGGCGCTGCTCCGTGCTGGCGTCGTACCAGGTGGGCTGGCCGCTGGCCACGCCGTGGTAGAAATTGGTGTCGGGGACGATGCTGTCGCTGTTGTCGTGCGTGGTGCTGTGGTCCAGGCGCAGCAGCAGCGCGGCCGTGGCGCCCAGCGCCAGCCGGGCCGACAGGCGGGCCGACAGGTCGTCGCGGTCCAGACCCAGCTCGTAGGGCGTGCCCTGGCCGTTGATCAGGTAGCTGTCGTGGCGGTTGGCGGCCATGGCCGCGCGCAGCGCCAGCGCGTCGTTGACGGGCAGGTTGAGCATGGCGTTGAGCTTGCGGCTGGCGTAGTCGCCCAGCTCCACGCCGACCGCGCCTTCCAGCTGGCGGCCGGGCGCGTTGGTGATGACGTTGATGGCGCCGGCCGTCGTGTTGCGGCCGTACAGCGTGCCTTGCGGGCCGCGCAGCACTTCGATCCGGTCCACGTCGTAAAAGCTCAGTTCCTGCAGCTGGGGGCGGGGCAGGACGACGCCGTCGACCATGAAGGCGGCCGAGGGGTCGCCTTTTTCCGTGGTGTCGGCGTTGGTCACGCCGCGGATGGTGATCTTCAATCCGGCCGGCGCGCCGTCCAGGTGGATGTTGGGCAGGCGGGCGCCCAGGGCGGATGGCTGGTCGATGCCGGCCTGGCGCAGCTGGTCGCCCGTCAGCACCGTCATGGCGACCGGCGTGCGCGACTCCAGCGATGCGGTGCGCTGCGCCGTGACCACGACTTCCTGTATCTGTCCCTCCGCCGCGTCTCCTGCGGACGGGACACCCTGTGCCTGCGCGGCGCCATGCAGCGCAGCCGATACCGATGCGGCCAGCAGCGCCGGCTTCCAGCGCCCCTTGTCGTTGTTCATAAAACCATTCCCCAGTCTGGTCGTGCTACCGCCACCCCCGGCC
>JAZJZQ010000037.1:0-3909 GCA_040389625.1 Pseudomonadota bacterium
AGGAGTTACTATGCCTAGAGTAAAACGTGGGGTTACAGCTCGTGCCCGTCATAAAAAAGTACTGAACCTGGCCAAGGGTTACCGCGGTCGTCGCAGCAAGGTTTACCGTATTGCCAAGCAAGCAGTGATGCGCGCTGGCCAGTACGCCTACCGCGACCGTCGTAACAAGAAGCGCGTCTTCCGCCGCCTGTGGATCGCCCGTATCAACGCCGCTTCCCGTGAGCATGGCGTGACGTACAGCGTATTCATGAACGGTCTGAAGAAAGCTTCGATCGAACTGGACCGTAAAGTCCTGGCCGACATGGCTGTGATGGACAAGCCAGCGTTCGCTGCGATTGTCAACGTTGTGAAAGCAAAAATCGCTGCGTAAGCAATGATTTGTCAGCGCCACCCCAGGGGTGGCGACCAAAAGAACGGGGCAGAGGTGTATACCTGTGCCCCGTTTTTGATTGAGGAAAACGAAAAGCATGGACTCCCTGGAACTACTCGTCGCCTCCGCGGTACAGGATTTCACGGCCGCGCAAGATGACGCCGCCGCACTGGAAAACGCCAAAGCCAAATACCTGGGCAAGACCGGCCAGATTACCGAATTGATGAAGGGCCTGGGCAAGCTGGACCCCGAGCAGCGCAAGGCGCAAGGCGCCCTGATCAACGCCGCCAAGGGACAGATCGAAGCGGCCCTGACGGCCCGGCGCGACGCGCTGGCCGACGCCCAGATGCAAACCCGTTTGAATGCCGAGGCGATCGACGTCTCGCTGCCAGGCCGCGGCCGCGCCGGCGGCGGCATCCATCCCGTGATGCGCACCTGGGAACGGGTGGAAGCGATCTTCCGCTCCATCGGTTTCGACGTGGCCGACGGCCCCGAGATCGAGAACGACTGGACCAACTTCACGGCCCTCAACAGCCCGGAAAACCATCCGGCGCGTTCCATGCAGGACACCTTCTACATCGAAGGCAACGACAGCGAAGGCAAGCCGCTGCTGCTGCGCACCCACACCAGCCCGATGCAGGTGCGCTACGCGCGCAGCCACACGCCGCCGATCAAGGTGATCGCCCCGGGCCGCACCTACCGCGTCGACAGCGACGCCACCCACTCGCCCATGTTCCACCAGGTCGAAGGCCTGTGGATCGCCGAGAACATCAGCTTCGCCGACCTCAAGGGCGTGTACCTGAACTTCGTCAAGGCCTTCTTCGAGACCGACGACCTGCAGGTGCGCTTCCGCCCGTCCTACTTCCCGTTCACGGAACCATCGGCCGAGATCGACATCGCCTTCGGCTCCGGTCCCTTGAAGGGCCGCTGGCTGGAAGTGTCCGGTTCGGGCCAGGTCCATCCGACCGTGGTGCGCAACTTCGGGCTGGACCCGGAAAAGTACATCGGCTTCGCGTTCGGCTCCGGCCTCGAGCGCCTGACGATGCTGCGCTACGGGATCAACGACCTGCGCCTGTTCTACGAAGGCGACCTGCGTTTCCTCAAGCAGTTCAACTAATCGTCTAAACGGTTTATACCAACAGCGGTCGAGTGCCGTCGCGCTCCCGCTTTCTGAACAATCTTTGCGGCTGAAAGCTCGAATATGCAATTTTCCGAAAACTGGCTCCGTACCATGGTCGATCCGAAGATGACTTCGGACGAACTGGCCCATCTGCTGACGATGTCCGGCCTGGAAGTAGAAGAAGTGGAAGCGGTGGCGCCGCCGTTCTCGAACGTGGTCGTGGGCCACGTGCGCGAGATGATGAAGCACCCCAACGCCGACCGCCTCAACGTGTGCCAGGTGGACGTGGGCACCGGCACCCTGCTCAACATCGTGTGCGGCGCGCCCAATGTGCGTCCCGGCCTGAAAGTGGTGTGCGCCATGGCCGGCGCCGTGCTGCCGCCCGGCGCGGACGGCAAGCCGTTCGAAATCAAGGTGGGCCAGCTGCGCGGCGTCGAGTCGCAGGGCATGTTGTGCTCGGCCAAGGAACTGAAGCTGTCGGAAGAGGGTTCCGGCCTGATGGAACTGCCCGATGACGCGCCCGTGGGCCAGAACTTCCGCGACTACTACGCGCTCAACGACCTCAAGTTCACCATCAAGCTGACCCCGAACAAGGCCGACTGCCTGTCCGTGCTGGGCGTGGCGCGCGAAGTGTCGGCCCTGACGGGCGTGGCGCTGAACGTGCCCCAGTTCCGCACGGCCACCGTCAACAGCGCCGAAGTGCTGCCGGTCAAGGTGTCGGCGCCCGACCTGTGCGGGCGCTTCTCGGGGCGCGTGATCCGCCACCTGAACGCCCGGGCCAGCACGCCGGACTGGATGAAGCAGCGCCTCGAGCGCAGCGGCCAGCGTCCCGTGTCGGCCCTGGTCGACATTTCCAACTACGTCATGCTGGAACTGGGCCGTCCGTCCCACGTGTTCGACCTGGCCAAGATCCACGGCGGCCTGGACGTGCGTTGGGGCAAGGCTGGCGAAACCATCAAGCTGCTCAACGGTAACACCATCAGCGTCGATGAATGGGTGGGCGTGATCGCCGACGACAAGGAACTCGAATCGCTGGCCGGCATCATGGGCGGCGACGCCACGGCCGTGTCGCTGGACACGGACAGCATCTACCTGGAAGCGGCGTTCTGGCATCCGGCCGCCATCCAGGGCCGCGCCCGCCGCTACAACTTCTCGACCGACGCCGCCCACCGCTTCGAGCGCGGCGTGGATTACGCCACCACGGTCGAGCACATCGAGCGCATCACGTCGCTGATCCTGGAAATCTGCGGCACCCAGCAGACCCTGGTCGGTCCGGTGGATGACCACGTGGTCAACCTGCCGCAGCGCCAGCCCGTGGCCATGCGCACGGCCCGCGCCCAGAAGGTGATCGGGGTGGCGGTCGACGACGCGGCCATCGCCGACATCTTCACCCGGCTGGCCCTGCCGTTCACGCTGGCCGACGGCGTGTTCAGCGTGACGGCGCCCAGCTACCGCTTCGACATCGAGATCGAGGAAGACCTGATCGAGGAAGTGGCCCGCGTGTACGGCTTCGAGAACATCCCGACCGTGGCGCCGGTGGCCGCCAATACCATGATCATCGCGCCGGAAGACACGCGCTCGCTGTTCGCCGTGCGCCACCAGCTGGCCGACCTCGGTTACCAGGAAGTGATCAACATGAGCTTCGTGGAAGCGGCCTGGGAGCAGGACTTCTGCGCCAACGAGCAGCCCATCAAGCTGCAGAACCCCATCGCCAGCCAGCTCAGCGTGATGCGCAGCTCGCTGATCGGCAGCCTGGTGGCCAATGTGCGCTACAACCTGAACCGCAAGGCCAGCCGGGTGCGCGTGTTCGAGACGGGCGCCGTCTACCTGCGCGACGCCAGCGTGGCCGACGGCCCGCTGACCGTGGCCGGCTACCGCCAGCCCAAGCGCGTGGCCGCCATGGCCTACGGTCCCGTGGCCGACGAGCAGTGGGGCCAGGACAGCCGCAACGTCGACTTCTTCGACGTCAAGGCCGACCTCGAGCAACTGTTCGCGCCGGCCGTGGCCCGCTTCGTCAAGGCCGATCATCCTGCCCTGCATCCGGGCCGTTCGGCCCGCATCGAGCTCGACGGCAAGACCGTGGGCTACCTGGGCGAATTGCACCCGCGCTGGATGCAGAAGTACGACCTGCCGCAGGCGCCCGTCGTGTTCGAAGTGGATGCTGTTGCTCTCGAGCAACGCTCGCTGCCCGTCTATGCGGAAATCTCCAAGTTCCCCGGCGCCACCCGCGACCTGGCCGCCGTGGTCAAGCAAGGCGTGCCGGCCCAGGATCTGGTCGATACGTTTAATGCTGTGGTGAAAGAAATTCCGCACGGAAATATAGTGCAAGCCATTGTTTTGTTTGATGAATATCGCGGCAAGGGGCTGGAGGCGGACGAAAAATCGCTTGCTTTCCGCTTTAGCTTGCAAGATACTCAAA
>JAZJZQ010000038.1:0-3105 GCA_040389625.1 Pseudomonadota bacterium
CCGCACTGGTAATTCCTGAATTGGCTACAATATGTGGGTGAGCGCCGCGTTGGCGCGACCTTTTTTATATTGATTGGAATGACCATGGCAGCGACCATCCCACCCGCAGTTCCCCCGTCGGAGTCCCTCATCGAGTACCCGAGCGACTTCCCGATCAAGGTGATGGGCCCGACGCACATCGAGTTCACCACCACCATCGTGCAGGTGGTGCAGAAGCACGACCCCACTTTCCATGAAGGCAAGCTGGAAGCACGTCCCTCGGCCAAGGGCAATTACACGGGCCTGACGGTGGTGGTGCGCGCCACCAGCCGCGCGCAGCTCGATGCCTTGTACACGGAGCTGTCCGGCCATCCCATGGTCAAGATCGTGATGTAATCAGCCGTCCTGCTGCTGCCGGAATTTGTCGATTTCGGCCAGCAGCCAGGCGCGGAACGCCTGCACCTGCGGCTTGACGGCGGCGGCGGGCGGACTGACAAAGTAGTATTCGTCCGGGCACGGGGTGGCGATGTCGAACAGCCGCACCAGCTGGCCGGATGCGATTTCCTGCATCGCCACCACATGGCGCACCAGCGCCACGCCGTTGCCATCCACGGCCGAACGCACCAGCATCGACAAATCCTCGAACATCACCCCGCCGGATGGTTCGGCCAGCGCCAGCCCGGCCGCACGGAACCACGGCGTCCACGGCTCCACCGAGCGTAGCAGGCAAGCCTGCTCCAGTTCCCGCGGCGTGGCCGGCAGATGGCCGCCCCGGTACGAGGGGCTGGCCACCGGGTAGTACACATCCCCCATCAGGCGCTGCACCACCATGCCCGGATAATGGCCCCGTCCGAAACGGATGCCCACATCGACCGCGTCGCGCACCAGGTCCTGCAGCTGGCCGCTGGCCTGCAGCACCACTTCCACGTCCGGATGCTGGTCGATGAACTGGCCCAGCCGGGGCGCCAGCCAGCGCGCCGCGAACGAGGGGATGGACGACACGGTCAGACGGCGGCTGGCGCTGGCCGGCCGCAGCGCGTCGGCCGCCGTGGCGATGTCGCTGAAGGCCTTGCCCAACTGGCGAGCGAAGCGCAGGCCGTCCGCCGTCACCTTCACATGACGGCCGTTGCGCACGAACAGCGACGTGCCCAGTTCTTCCTCCAGCGCCCGCACCTGGTGACTGATGGCGCCATGGGTCAGGTGCAGCTCCTCGGCCGCGCGGGAAAAATTCTGGTGGCGGGCCGCCGCCTCGAAAGCGCGCAGGGCGGAAAAATTGGGCAGGCGGCGTGTTCCGGACATGGTTTTATGTGAATAAAATTAGCTACAGTTGCCAAAATATATCGTTATGGCGTGTCCCATGCAAGGCTTACCATGTGAAATCCATTCAATCAGCACTGCGGAGCCCCCATGCCTTTCAAATTGTATGTCGACAGCCTGTTTGCCAGCCCCTACGCCATGTCCGTCTATGTGGCGCTGACGGAAAAGGGGTTGCCCTTTGGCCTGGAAACCATGGATCTGGAGGCCGGCATCCACCGTCGTCCCGCTTACCGCGACCTGGCGTTGACGGGCCGGGTGCCGGCCCTGGTGCAGGATGATTTCGTGCTGACCGAATCGAGCGCCATCGCCGAGTACCTGGACGAGGCCTACCCCGCCCCCGAGTACACGGCCCTGTATCCGCAGGAGCGCCACGCCCGCGCCCGTGCGCGCCAGCTGCAAGCCTGGCTGCGCAGCGACCTGATGCCGCTGCGCGCGGAGCGCAACACGGAGACGGTGTTCTTCCGCCCCACCAGCGTGCCGCTGAGCGGCGAGGCCCAGGCCTGCGCCGACCAGCTGATCCGCGCCGCCGAGCGCCTGGTGGATGGCGCCAACCTGTTCGGCCGCTGGAGCATCGCCGACACCGACCTGGCCGTGATGCTGCACCGCCTGATCGTGAACGGCGACCCGGTGCCGCAGCGGCTGCGCGATTACGCGGCCGGCCAGTGGCAGCGCCCGTCTGTGCAGCGCTGGCTGGCGCACCACCAGCCGAACTAAAGCGTCCCTATTTGGCGCCGGCTTGACGGGCCAAACAGCCCGAAATGCCCGGCTGGCTTATAATGCCGGGGTTCCGGTTTCCCGCCGTCCGGCTCCGAAACCAGCCTGCTGCCTGCCATTATGTCCACACTCCAAGCCGAACCGGCGCTGATCCGCCACCTGGGCCGCGCCGACTACGACGCCACTTTTGCGGCCATGCGCGCGTTCACCGACGCCCGCACCCCCGACACGCGCGACGAATTCTGGATCGTCGAGCACCCGCCCGTGTTCACGCTGGGCCTGGGCGCCGACCGCGGCCACTTGCTGGCCGGGGCCGATTCGATACCTGTGGTACAGACCGACCGCGGCGGCGAAGTGACCTACCACGGCCCCGGACAGGTCGTGATCTACCTGCTGATGGACTTGCGCCGCAACAAACCGGGCGGCAAACTGTACGCCCGCCAATTCGTGCATAAAATCGAGCAAGCGATCATCAACGTATTAGGGGCGTATAATCTCGCAGGCGAGCGCATCGACGGGGCTCCCGGCATCTACATGGCCGACGGACCGAAGCGGGGCGCCAAAATCGCCGCCCTCGGCCTGAAAGTGCGCGGCAACGGCTGCACCTACCATGGCCTGTCGCTCAACGTGGCGATGGACCTGGCGCCGTTTTCCTGGATTAATCCCTGTGGCTATGCCGGCCTGGAAACGGTCGACATGCGCTCCATGGGGGCGGCGGCCGAACTGGCCGACGTGCAACACGCGCTGGCGCAGGAACTGGTGCGCGAGCTAGCGCATACCGAAGCGGCACCACAAGCGGCGCCGCAAGCGGCAAGCATGCATAACAAGCAAGCCGACATCGAATAACCAAACTACCGCCCCTGTGGGCACGCAGCCAAATGACTTCTGATACCAACTCCAGCATTGCCCCCGCTTACAACCCGAGCGAAAAGCAAAAAGGCGCCAGCAAAACCGCCCGCATCCCGATCAAGATCGTGCCGATCGAGCAGGTGGAGCGCCTGAAAAAGCCGGACTGGATCCGCGTCAAGGCTGCCTCCGCCTCGACCCGTTTCTACGAGATCAAGGACATCCTGCGCGAGAACAAGCTGGTGACCG
>JAZJZQ010000039.1:0-2297 GCA_040389625.1 Pseudomonadota bacterium
TCAGCGGCGTTGGTCATAATCCCTGCTTCTCCATAATTTGTAAAATTGCTGCCCTCATCTTGCTTTTGTCACCCTGTGCCGCCCCATCCGCAGGCGGGCGCGAGAGTGATGACGCCCGGCAATATAACGCGCTTACGCGAGTTTAGCAGGGCGGCGCCGGATTGTTCAATCTCCGGGGCCGGAAAGCCGGTCGGCATACCCGCAGCTCAGGGTGGAAAGCCAAGTTTTCTGTTGTATTTGCAGATACTAACATTGGAAAGATCGGCCAGGTATGGCGGCAACCATAAAACAAGTGCCCATATGCAAAAAATGATGCGGTAGCATTGATCTAACAGCAACTGCTGTTATGCTTATTGATACGGATCAAGACTTTCCATGCTAATAATAATGTGAATCGGGACTACAATTAAACTGGAGCGCTGGCCCCGCTTGCAGCTTGCCAGCCGCGCCGCTGGCTGGGCGCGTGCCGGCGTGAACCTAGGAGGACTGCCATGTACCGCAAAATCTTGATTACGACCGATGGTTCCACCGTGTCGAGTAAGACGGCATGCGCCGGGGTCGACTTTGCCGAGCAGATGGGGGCCGACATCCTGGCCCTGTTCGTGGCGCCGGAATACCAGTATCCCATCTACGTGGAAATCATTCCCCCCAGCTATCCCAGCGAGGAGGAATACATGGCCGCCATGCAGCGCGCCGGCCAGCAGCACGTGCAACCGATCGTCGACGCGGCCGCCCGCCGCGGCCTGCGCTGCCAGGGCATGACCGTGTTCGCGGAAAGCCCGGCGCTCAAGATCGTCGACGTGGCCGCCCGCGAAGGGTGCGACCTGATCTTCATGGGGTCGCACGGGCGCAGCGGCTGGGGCCAGCTGTTGCTGGGCAGCGTCACCAACAAGGTGCTGTCGCACTCGCGCATCCCGGTGCTGGTGCACCGCCTGATCAAGGAACCGGCGCCCGCCGCGCCCTAGGACAGGGCCGGCAATATTGATTAACTGGCATGGCCGCCGCGATTTTGCGGTAGTATGCTGCGGTCCGGCGCATGGCGCGCCCGGGCCAGTGTGTTCCCATCGCAAACTTTGAACCCATGCCGAAAGGCATTATCCAGACCGACCTATGATACGTATTGTCATTGCCGACGACCACACCATCATGCGCGAGGGACTCAAACGCATCCTCGACGGTGCGCCGGACATCGACATCGTGGGCGAGGCGATCGACGGCTTTGAAGTGCTCAACCACGTGCGCCAGGGCGGCTTCGACCTGCTGCTGCTGGACCTGTCCATGCCGGGGCGCAGCGGGGTGGACCTGATCCGCCAGATCCGCAGCGAAGCGCCCAAGCTGGCCATCCTGATCCTCACCATGCATGAGGAAGAACAATACGCCGTGCGCGCCATCCGGGCCGGGGCCCAGGGCTACCTGACCAAGGAAAGCGCCGGCACCCAGCTGGTGGGGGCGATCCGCAAGGTCGCTTCGGGCCGGCCCTACATCAGCACCGAAGTGGCCGAACAGCTGGCCCTGAACATCATGATGCCCAACGAGAGCCTGTTGCACAAACAGCTGTCGGACCGCGAGTTCGAAGTGTTTTCGCTGCTGGTGGCCGGCAAGTCCATCACGGAAATCGCCAACGGCCTGCACCTGAGCGTAAAGACGGTCAGCACCCACAAGACCCGCATCATGCAGAAGATGGGCATGAATTCGCTGTCGGAAATGGTGCAATATGCCGTGGCGCATCGCCTGTTATCGCCCTTCAAAACCTGAACGATCCGCCCGGCGCCGCCCTGGCAGCCGGGCCCAGTAGGACGACTCCTACAATTTCGCGCCGTCTCCTACGCGCATATTCAGCGCTTGCTGATATTAATCCCCCCTCCCCGTTGGCATACTGAAACCATACGATTGTTTTGCTTCGCAGCCATTTCAGTTTCCAGCACCACGGCGCCAGGCGAGACAGGCCAGAACAAGATCAGCCGGCACCGGGCGCGCCCCATCCCTGCGCGCGAGGCAGGCGGCCCAGCGGCCGCGGCAACCGGGCCGTCCTTCCCAGCGCCATTGAACTGATTTACCTGACACCAGGAGATGAACATGCTGTCCACGCAAGCGTCCGCAATCCGTCCGGCATCCCCGGCGAACGTCCCGCCTTCTCCGATGGAGGCGGGGCGGCAACGCCAGGGACGCCTCTGGTCGAACCTGAAAGAAGTGTGCGATCTGCTCCACATTCCGGCAGCCTGTTCGATCTCGGCCGAGGAGCTGCTGTTCCAGCACGTGCAGTTCAAGACGGGCCAGCGCATCCACACCATCGGCCA
>JAZJZQ010000040.1:0-4337 GCA_040389625.1 Pseudomonadota bacterium
CGCCTGGCCGGCAATTTCGAGCAGGACCTGGCGCGCTGGCGCACGCTCAAGCAGGCGGTAAGCCAGGCCATCGTGGCCAACGGCGGCACCATCAGCCACCAGCACGGCGTGGGCAGCGACCATGCGCCCTACCTGGCGGCCGAAAAGGGCGAACTGGGACTGAGCGCCATGGGCGCGCTGTTCCGCCACTTCGACCCGCAGCAGCTCATGAATCCCGGCAAGCTGCTGCCGTCCGAGGGCCGCGCGTCATGAGCGCGCACTGGAACAGCGGCGGACGGACCGGTACGGCGCAGCTGCTGGCGCGCGACTGGGACCTGATCGTGATCGGCGGCGGTATCACGGGCGCCGGCATCCTGCTGGAGGCGGCGCGGCGCGGGCTGAAGACGCTGCTGGTCGAACAGCGCGACTTCGCGTGGGGCACGTCCAGCCGCTCGTCCAAGCTGGTGCATGGCGGCCTGCGCTACCTGAAGGAGGGCAAGTTCGGCCTGACGCGCGAGTCCGTGCACGAGCGCCAGCAGCTGCTGCGCGACGCGGCCGGGCTGGTGGAGCCGCAAAGTTTCGCCTTCGGTGACTACGTGGGACGCAAGCCGGGGCGGCGCACGTTCCTGATCGGCCTGGCCATCTACGACCTGATGGCGGGCCAGCGTGCGCGCCATTACTTCGGCCATGACGAATTCCTGGCGCTGGCGCCCAATATCTCCGGCGCCGGCCTGCAGGGCGGCATGTGCTACACGGACGCCAAGACCGACGATGCGCGCCTGGTGCTGCGCGTGCTGCGCGAGGCGCAGCAGCACGGCGGTGTGGCGCTGAACTACATGGCCGTGGAATCGCTGCTGCGTAACGACGGAGAGGTCGGCCAGGTGCGCGGCGTGCGCGTGCGCGACGGTGTGACGGGCCAGCTGCACGAAGTGCGGGCCAGGCTGGTCATCAGCGCCACCGGCGCCTGGGCCGACGGCCTGCGGGCGCAGGGCGGGGCGGCGCCGCGGCTGCGGCCGTTGCGCGGCAGCCATCTGGTGCTGCCGGCCTGGCGCTTGCCGCTGGCGCAGGCCGTGAGCCTGATGCACCCGGCAGACGGCCGTCCCGTGTTCGCCTTCCCCTGGGAGGGCGTGACGCTGGTGGGCACCACCGACGTCGACCACCGCGGCGACATGGCGCGCGAAGCGGCCATCACGCGCGCCGAAGTCGATTACCTGATGGCGGCGCTGCACGACCAGTTCCCGCAATCGAACCTGACGGAAAGCGACATCCTGGCCAGCTACGCCGGCGTGCGGCCCGTGATCGACAGCGGCAAGAGCGACCCATCCAAGGAGGGGCGCGACCACGCGTTGTGGCTGGAGGACGGCCTGCTGACCGTCACCGGCGGCAAGATGACGACCTTCCGCGTGATCGCCCTCGATGCGCTGCGCAAGGCTGCCACGCTGCTGCCGGACTGGCGCGACGGGCTGGAACCGCGCCCCATCTTCGAGCCATCCGCGCCGCTGCGCTACGACCGCCGCCTGTCGGTCACGCAGGCGGCGCGCCTGCAGGGCCGCTACGGCGCCCTGGCGCAGCAGCTGGTGGACGCGGCCCAGCCGGGCGAACTGGCCACCATCGCCGGCACGGAGACGCTGTGGGTCCAGCTGCGCTGGGCGGCCCGTTGCGAATCGGTGCAGAAGCTCGACGACCTGCTGCTGCGCCGCAGCCGCATCGGCATCCAGCTGCGCGGCGGCGGGGCGGACATCCTGGCGCGCGTGCGCGCCATCTGCCAGCCGGAACTGGGCTGGAGCGATGAGCGCTGGGAAGACGAACAGCGCACCTATCTGGCATTATGTGCCAGCCACTACAGCCTGCCCGCGCAGCGTGCCACCACCAACTAGAACGACATGGCCGAACAATACCTCCTCTCCATCGACAACGGGACCCAGAGCGTGCGCGCGCTGCTGTTCGATTTGAACGGCAACCTGGCGGCCAAGACGCAGGTCCATCTGCAACCGTATTTCTCGGACAATCCCGGCTGGGCCGAGCACAGCGCCGACGGCTACTGGAAGGCCGTGTGCGTGGCCTGCCAGCGCCTGTGGGCGGAAACGGACATCCCCAAGTCCGCCGTCAAGGGCGTGGCCGTCACCACCCAGCGCGGCACGGTGGTCAACCTGGATGCGGACGGCAATGCGCTGCGTCCCGCCATCACCTGGCTGGACCAGCGCCGTACCGAACAGGTGCCGCCGTTGAACGCGCTGTGGCGCACGGCCTTCAAGGTGGCTGGCGTGAGCGACACCATCGAATACTTCCGGCGCGAGGCCGAGATCAACTGGATCGCCGCCCACCAGCCCGACATCTGGGCCAGGACCGACAAGTTCCTGCTGCTGTCGGGCTTTCTCAACTACCGCCTGTGCGGGCGCATGGTCGATTCCATCGGCTCGCAGGTGGCCTATCTGCCGTTCGACTACAAACGCCACCGCTGGGCCGGCAAGCGCGACTGGAAATGGCAGGCGCTGGCCATCAAGCCGGAAATGCTGCCGGAGCTGGTGGAGCCGGGCACCGTCATCGGCGCCATCACGGCCGCCGCAGCCGAGGCCACCGGCATCCCGCAGGGCACGCCGCTGGTGGCGGCCGCCGCCGACAAGGCGTGCGAGGTGATCGGCGCCGGCGGCCTGGCGCCGCACATCGGCTGCCTGAGTTACGGCACCACGGCCACCATCAACACCACGACCAGGAAATACGTGGAGGTCACGCCTTTCATCCCGCCTTATCCGGCCGCCATTCCCGGCGCCTACAGCACCGAAGTGCAGATCTTCCGCGGCTACTGGATGGTGAACTGGTTCAAGGAGCAGTTCGGCCACCTGGAGCAGGCCACGGCCAGCGAGCGCGGTACGGCGCCCGAGGCCATGTTCGACCAGCTGGTCGAGCAGGTGCCGCCCGGTTCCATGGGCCTGATGCTGCAGCCGTACTGGAGTCCCGGCATCAAGGTGCCGGGGCCGGAGGCCAAGGGGGCGATGATCGGCTTCGGCGACGTGCACACGCGCGCCCATATGTACCGCGCCATCCTCGAAGGCCTGGCCTACGCGCTGCGCGAGGGCAAGGAGCGGATCGAAAAGCGCAGCGGCGTACCGGTGACGGAATTGCGCGTGGCCGGTGGCGGCTCGCAAAGCGACGCGGCCATGCAGCTGACGGCCGACATTTTCGGCCTGCCCGCAGCGCGCGCCCACGTGTACGAAACGTCGGGCCTGGGCGCGGCGATCGCAATCGCGGCCGGCCTGGGCCTGCATCCGGACTTCGACAGCGCCATCCGCGCCATGACCCGCCCCGGTCGCGTGTTCCAGCCGATCGCAGCCAACCGCAAGATGTACGACCGCCTGTACCGGCGCGTCTACCTCAAGATGTATGAGCGGCTGCAGCCGATGTATGCCGAGATCGCCGACATCACCGGCTATCCGGAACGCTGCTAGTCCTACAGTCCTTCGGCGTAGGTCTTGGCTTTCTTGGGCGTGACGCCGTAGCGCTGCTTGTAGGCCTTGATGAAGTGGGATGTGTTTTCATAGCCCACCTCCGAGGCGGCATGGGTGACCGAGTAGTTCTTGTGCAGCAGCAGCTGGTGGGCGATGTCCACCTTCTTCTCGATCAGCCAGCGGTTTGGCGTGGTGCTGTAGCTGCGCTTGAAGTCACGGATGAAGGTCGATACGCTGCGTCCCGTCAGCAGCGCGTAGTCTTCGATCTTGAGTTTGTGCGAATAATACTGCTCCATGAAATCGGTGATCAGGCGGCGCTTGCGGTTGGTGCCGCCGCAGGACAGCTCGCGCAGAAAGCGGAACGATTTGTCCTGGATCGCGATCAGGTGCAGCAGCTCCAGCAGCTTGAGCTCGAGCAGGGCGTCGCTGCCCTCGGCGCCCTTGTAGACGTAGTTCAGCGAGTCGATGTAACGCCGGATCTGTTCGTTGGCATGTAGCGTGTAGGTGCCGCGCACCTGCAGCGGCGGCATGTCGGCGCCGATGCTATGCCCCCCGCCGCCGGCGCCGGCCAGGTATTTGGCGATCAGCTTATCGTCCAGGAACAGCAGCACTGCCTCGAACATGTCGCTCACGGTGACGTAGTCCGACACCGTATAGACCCCTTTGGACAGGAAGATCAGGTGGTTCTCGTCGACCACGTTGTCGATGCCGTCATAGTCGCGGATGATCTGCTTGCCCTGCTTGATGTACACGATCAGGGGCGTGGCGATGTAGATCGCCTTGTTGAGCAGGTCCTTGCCCAGCGTCTTGTGGAGGATGGAGGAATTGCCATCGGCCAGGATGGGCTTGACGTTGCTCATCGATTGCAGCGCTGCCGGCAGCACTTCTAGTGTCATGTATGGTCTCCTGCAT
>JAZJZQ010000041.1:0-3653 GCA_040389625.1 Pseudomonadota bacterium
TCGATGCCGGGGTGGATGTCCACGTTCAGGCCGGCGTCGCGCGCCAGCGCGAACAGCAGCGACTGCACCGGCACCTTGTGCACGGTCACGCTGTAGGTTTCCACCTTGGCGGCCGGCTTGGGCGGCTGCAGGTTGATGCTTTCCTGCACCGGCTCGGGAATGGCGCCGGCCGTGCGGGGCGCTTCCTGGATATGGCTGGGCGAATCGGGCATGGGTGCGCTGGCGCAGCCGGCCAGCAGCATGCCGCACAGGGCCGCGATCAAGGGAGAAACGTGGTTTTTCATTGCGTTGTCCGCCCCTTGTGCTGAATGTTGTGCTTTTGGAATTCTAGTCGACATGATCTTACAATTTACCTTGTCCAGCAACCGTTACGTTTCATTTCGGCAAATATTTGACGGCGGCCGTGGCCGTCCGCGGTGCGGTCTGGGCCGCGGCTGCGGCGGGTGCGCGGGCAGGGGGCGGCACGGGCGGGCGCCACAGCAGCCAGGCAATGCCGGCCAGCAGCAGGACGATGATGAGCGAGAGCGCCGTCGTGGCATGTGAAACGATACTGTTTTTGCTTTTGAATGACGAATCCTGTATCGCATTGTGGACGTGGGCCACCTCCACCCGTTCGGCGTCGGCCGCGTAGGCGGCCAGCAGGGCCTTGTCGGCCAGGATGTTGATGCGCCGCACGATGCCGCGCGAGGCGCTGGCGATGCGCAGCGCCGCCTTGTGGCTGAACAGGGGCGGGCCCGCGTAGCCGGCCGCGCGCAGCCGGAAGTCGAGGAATTCGGGCACCAGCTCGGGCGCCATGGCCGGCACTTCGAAGCTGTGGGTGATGCGCTCTTTTAGTTGGCGCATGCTGGCCAGATCCAGGTGCTCGTCCAGTTCCGGCTGGCCGAACAGCACGATCTGCAGCAGCTTGTTGCGGGCCGTCTCTAGGTTGGTCAGCAGGCGTATCTCTTCCAGCGTGGCCAGCGGCATGGCTTGCGCCTCCTCCACCAGCAGCACCACCTGCTTGCCGGCGCTGTGCTTGGCGATCAGGTCCGCGTGCAGTTCGCGCAGCACTTCGTCGCCGCGCTTGCCGGTCGGCTGCAGCCCCAGTTCGCTGGCGATGGCGAACAGCGCTTCCAGCGGCGACAGGCTGGGGTTGACCAGGTAGATCACTTCGATATGGGGCGGCAGCTGGCTTTCCAGCATGCGGCACAGCATGGTCTTGCCGCTGCCCACTTCGCCCGTGACCTTGATGATGCCTTCGCCGTGGGTCACGACATACAACAGCGCCTGCAGGATTTCGCCGCGCGTGTTGCCGGCATAAAAGAAGGCCGGGTTGGGCGTGATGCCGAACGGCGATTCCTGCAGACCGAAGTGGGAGCGGTACATGATGACGGCCTCAGGCGATGCAGCGCAGGAAAGCCTGCTCCAGGCTGTCGGCCTGGTAGCGGGCGCGGCACTCGGCCGGGGTGCCGGCAAAGCGGATGCGGCCGGCGTGCAGGATGGCCATGCGGTCGCACAGCTCGTCCACGTCGGCCAGCAGGTGGGACGTGAAGAACAGGGCGCTGCCGGCCGCCCGCCGCGCTTGCAGCTGGGTCTTGAGCAGGGCCCGCGCCTTGGGGTCGAGGCCGCTGGTCGGTTCGTCGAGTACGTACAGGGCCTTGGGCGCGAGCAAACAGGCCGCCAGGCCCAGTTTCTGGGTCATGCCCTTGGAGTAGCTGCGCACGGTGCGTTTCAAGGCCGATACCTCCAGGTCCAGCGCCTGCGCCATGCCGGTGACGGCGGCCGGGTCGACCGCATGCCCCTGCAGGGTCAGGATGTACTGTATAAAGTCCGCCCCGGTCAGGTAATAGGGCGGGGTGAAACGTTCGGGCAGAAACCCGAGCGGCGCGCGGGCGGCCGGCTGGCGGTGGTCGCGGCCGAAAATCTCGATGGTGCCGCCGTCGAGCGCACAAAAATCGAGCAGGCATTTCATCAGGCTGGTCTTGCCGGCCCCGTTCACCCCCACCAGGGCCAGGCATTCGCCGGCCCGCACTTCCAGATCCACGCCTTGCAGTACGCTGGTGCTGTCGTAGCGCTTGGCAAGTTGGTGGAATCGCAGTGCGGGTACGGTCATGTCTAGCGGTCTGAGCGCGCAAGTGGGAAGCGACCCACACTGTAGCGCATTCCCCGGGCATTTTGCTAGTGAAAACATGAAATTCCCCTATGAAGCGGCTTTCTGGCGACGATAATGATTTAGCGAATGGAAGATTGCTGGCAAGGATAAGTTTCTGGACTAGAATGGCCGCAGCGCGGCGCCGGCCGTTCCGGCGCGGGCAACGGGTACATGATCGATCTGGAGGAGTATGCATGGGTAGGCCGGAAAAAGTCCGACTGGGAGAAATCCTGGTGCAGCAAAAGCTGCTGTCGGAAGAGCAGCTGGGGCTGGCCCTGGCCGAACAGAAGCGCAGCGGGCGCAAGCTGGGCCGCCTGTTCATCGAGAGTGGCTATGTGACGGAAGAGCAGATCGCCGGCGCCCTGGCCCGCCAGCTCGACATTCCCTACCTGAACCTGAAGTTCTACAACATCAACCCCGAGGTGGTGCGCCTGCTGCCGGAAACCCAGGCCCGCCGCTTCCGCGCGCTGACCCTGGAGGACCGGGGCGCGTCGCTGCTGGTGGGTATGTCGGATCCGACCGACCTGTTCGCCTACGACGAGATTTCCCGCATCGTCAAGAAGACGGTGCAGCTGGCCGTGGTCAACGAGACGGAAGTGCTGGCCGCCATCGACCGCATCTATCGCCGCACGGACGACATCACGGACCTGGCGCGCGAGCTGGAGCAGGACCTGGGCGATGTGTCGGTCGACTTCGGCGCGCTGGCCGTCAACCCGAACCTGGAAGAAGCGCCCATCGTCAAGCTGCTGCAGTCGGTGTTCGACGATGCGGCCCAGGTGGGCGCGTCCGACATCCACATCGAACCGCAGGAAGGGCGCTTGCAGATCCGCTTCCGCATCGACGGCGTGCTGCATCTGCAGACCGAGGCCGACATCAAGATCGCGCCGTCGCTGGCGCTGCGCCTCAAGCTGATGTCCGACCTCGACATTTCCGAAAAGCGGCTGCCGCAGGATGGCCGCTTCGCCGTGCGCGTCAAGCAGCAGCGCATCGACGTGCGTATCTCGACCATGCCGACCCAGTACGGCGAATCGGTGGTGATGCGTCTGCTCAACCAGGGCAACACCACCTTGCGGCTGGACGCGATCGGCATGCCCAAGCCCATCCTGGACAAGTTCCGCGCCATCATCCAGCGCCCCAACGGCCTGGTGCTGGTGACGGGGCCCACCGGCAGCGGCAAGACCACCACCCTGTACTGCGCGCTGGCCGAGCTCAATTCCGTGGAAAAGAAGCTGATCACGGTGGAAGACCCGATCGAATACCGGCTGCGCGGCATCAACCAGGTGCAGGTCAACGACAAGATCGACCTCGACTTCGCGCGCGTGCTGCGCTCGGCCCTGCGCCAGGACCCGGACATCGTGCTGGTGGGCGAGATGCGCGACCAGGAAACGGCCCAGATCGGTCTGCGCGCCGCCATGACCGGACACTTGGTATTATCGACTTTGCACACCAACGACGCGGCCAGCACGCCGCTGCGCCTGATGGACATGGGCGTGCCGCGCTACATGGTGGGCAGTTCGCTGCA
>JAZJZQ010000042.1:0-3965 GCA_040389625.1 Pseudomonadota bacterium
GGCAAAAAAGCCGCCCCCGGCCGGCAACTCAAGCTCGACGGCGGGAGCGGTCCGGCCGCACAGGGCGGCAAGCACAAACAGGCTGAGGGTGGCGTTTTTCATTGCAACTGCACATTGATGATGGTCGCGTTCTGGATCAGCACGTTCGCGCCCGAGTTCTGTATCGCCACCGGCAGGCCGGAAGCGTTGCTGAATGACCCGTTGGTGATGATGTTGGCCCCCGTGGCCACGTTGACTGCCGTGTTGCCCGTCACGGCGCCGCCCAGCTTCATGTCGTTCCACACCGTGTCCGTCCCGCCCCGCAATTGTTCCAGCCGTGCCGCCGCCAGCGGTGGGACCGCGAACGGGGCCGCATCCGGCGCGCCGCCATTGGCACGAGCGGCAACCAAGGCTGGTTCCGGTGCCATCGCCAAGGGCGCCGAGGCTGCCCCGGCCGTCGCCCCACCCGCCACGCCGTCGTCCGCGCCGCGCGGGACCGGCGCGACATGGGCCAGCACCGCAGGGGCCTGCACGTACCGGATCACGTCCGGCGGCACCGGGGCGGGCGCCGCCGGCGCCGCAACGGGCCCGATGGCATAAGGCGCGGCATCTGTCGCAGCGGCCTCCCGCCCCTGCGCCACCCCGTGCAGGCCGGCAGCCAGGGCCAGCGTGCCGCACCATAGAATTCGTCGTTGTTGCATATCGTCCTCTGCCTGGAAAAGCGGGCGCCGGTCCGGCATGCCGGATCGGCGCAAGCGGAACCGGGCCGTCCACCTGGCCCGGCCCCGCCACCGCCTACTATTTACCGACCTGCAAATTGGCTTGCACGTTCACGCTTTGCTGCACCAGCGCCGCGATCCCGCTGTTCTGGCTGACGACCATGACCCCGGCCGCCGACTGGCCAACGTTGCTCATGCTGTTGGACATGTTGAACGTGCCGGCATCGACCGAGACATTGCCGGAAGCGCCGCCCGTGCCGCCGGCACCGGCGCCACCCGTGCCCGCGCCGGCCGTGTTGGTGCCGCCGTCGCCGCCGGCGCCGCCGCTGTTGCCGCCTCCGCCAGCTCCGCCGGCGCCGCCATTACCTGCGCTGGCGCTGCCGTTGGTCGGGTTGCCGTTGCTGCCATTGCCGCCCGTGGCCGAACCGCCGCCGGCACCGGCGCCGCCCGTGTTCTGGGCCATGCCGCTGGCTGCGCCGTTGCCGCCGGCAGCACCGGCCGCCGCCGCGCCACCCGTGCTGGCGCCCGAGCCACCGGCCGCACCCGCGCCGCCGGCGCCACTGGAGGCGCCGGCACCGGCGCCGGCCGTGTTGGTCACGCCGGCGCCCGCACCGCCAGCACCACTGGCCGCGCTGCCGCCGGCCGCACCGGCACCGGCCGTATTGCTGCCAGCCGTACCGGCCGCCCCGGCGCCGCCGGCACCGCCCGCGGCACCGGCGCCACCGGCGCCGCCGCTCGAGGCGCCGGCCGTGCTGTTGCTGTCACCGGAAGTTGCGCCGCCGCCCGTGCTGGCGCCGGTCGAAGCACTGGCCGCCTGGCTGGGTGGTATGCCCGTCGTTTCGCCGCCCGCGCCACTGGTATTGGTGGCCGAGCCGGCGCCGGAACTGGCGCCGCCGGCCGCCGGCACATTGCTGGCCGTGGACGTACCGCCACCGGCGCCGCCGCCGGCCGCCCCGGCACCACCGAGACCGCCCGCGCCACCGGCGCCGCCCGTGCCGCCACCGGCGTTACCGGTGCTGCCACCCATGCCGCCGTTGGCGCCATTGGCCAGGCCGCTGCTGCCACCGGCGCCGCCGGTCGAACCGCCGGCCTGTCCGCCGGCCCCACCCGTGGCCGCGCCCGTGGCGCCACCCATGCCACCGCTGGCGCCGAAGGCGTTACCGGACGTGCCGCCGGCGCCGCCCGCCCCGCCCGCCCCTCCGGCACCGCCGGCGCCGCTGGCGGCATTGGCCGCCGCGCCGCCCGCGCCGCCGGCACCGCCGCTGGCGTTGCCGCCGTAGGCGTCACCATTGCTGGCGCTGCCGTTGGTGGCCGTGCCGCCGATGCCGCCGGCAGCACCATTGCCGCCGGCCGCACCGCCACCGGTGCCGCCGGCGGCGGTGACCATGCCGCCCGTGCCCGCCCCCCCCACGCCGCCGGCCGCCGATCCGCCCGTCGTATTGCCGTTATTGCTGGCCGTGTTGCCGATGTTCTGGACGGCGTTGTTGGTGACAGATCCGTTCAGGTTGCTGGTGGCCGTGGCGTTGGAATTGTTGAACGAATTGCTGAAGGTAGAGGTGGCGGCGGCGCCGTTGTTGGCCGATACGGCGCCGGCAGCGTTCGCGGCGGCGCCGCCGGTGCTGTTGTTGTTATTGTTCTTGTTGCTGCTGTCGTTGTTGCGGTTGCTGCTGCTGTCCTGCATGGCGCTGGAATTGTCGTTGGCAATCGCACCGGCCCCGGACTGGGCGGTAGAGGATGGCGGCGTCGTCTGTGCATACGCGCTGGCGCTGAAAGCAAGCACGATGGCAGTACTTATCAAAGTTCTTTTCATGGCAGTTTCCTAGCTTCCAAGGGTTGATCGAGAAGTTTCCTGGCCGGGGGGAGCATGCGCCCGGCCATTCTGTGATCGCAAACTTGGTGCCACCTTGCGCCCCATAACGACAAGCCGTTGAAAAAAAAGAAGAAATTGATGCCGGGCAGGAGCGTAAAGACGGTCTGGCACGCTCCTCGGGATAGCCAGTCGTCTCGGCCATGTGACAGCCGCCGGGCCGGCCGGCGGACAACGCACTGAAAAACATGGGGCCGACATGGGAAGCAAGCGGCACGGCGGGGCGAAGATTGCCGCGGTGCAGGCTGTAACGCGGCAGTGACACGGCTACGGCTGGCTGGCCCGCGATGGCGGAGCGATGCCATGCTTGGCCAGCAAGCGGTACAGCGTCATGCGCGATACCCCCAGTTCGCGGGCCGCCACCGTCATGTTGCGGCCAGCCCGCAGCAGCGTCGCGTCGATGGCGTCGCGCTCGGCACGGCTGCGGGCGTCGCCCAGCGGGGCGCCGTCAGCCGGCGCCGCGTTTGCCGTCAGGCCCAGGTCCTGGGCCGAGATCAGCCGTCCTTCGGCCATCACCATGGCCCGCCGCACGCGGTTGATCAGCTCACGCACGTTGCCGGGCCAGTCGTGGTCGCGCAGGGCCTGCATGGCGCGCGCGCTGAAGCCGCGCAGGCGCGGCGCGCGTTCACTCGCGTACAGATGGAAGAAGTGCTCGGCCAGCAAGGGCACGTCGTCGCGCCGTTCGCGCAGCGGCGGCACGTCCAGCGCCAGCACGTTGAGCCGGTAGTACAGGTCCTCGCGGAAGGCGCCGCGCTGCACGGCCTGCTGCAACTGCACGTGCGAAGCAGCAATCACGCGCACGTCGACCATGATGCTGCGGGTGGCGCCCAGGCGGCAGATGGTTCTTTCCTGCAGAAAGCGCAGCAGGTTGGCTTGCAGTTCCATCGGCAAGTCGCCGATTTCGTCGAGGAACAGGGAGCCGCCCTCGGCCGATTCGATCAGGCCCCGTTTCTCGCGCGCCGCGCCGGTGAAAGCGCCCCGTTCATAACCGAACAGTTCGGACTGGATCAGGCTGGCCGGCATGGCGCCGCAGTTGACGGGCACGAAGGGCCCGGCCGCGCGCGGCGACTGCAGGTGGACGGCCTTGGCCGCCAGTTCCTTGCCGCTGCCGCTCTCGCCCCAGATTAGGACAGGCGCGGCGGCGCCGGCCACCTTGGCGATCTGGCGCCGCAGCCGCACGATGGCCACGCTCTGGCCCGTCAGCGTACCGTCCGGGGCGGATTGCGCACCCTCGGCATGGCCCGGCACGCCCGCGCCGGGCAGGCCATCGCCGCCGGCCGGCCAGCCCCGCAGGGCCGCCATGCCCTGGGCATGGCCCAGCGCGTGGCCCAGGCGGGCGGGATCCAATGGCCAGGTGTGAAAATCCCAGCAATGTTCCTGCACCAGGCGGCGCCAGACGG
>JAZJZQ010000043.1:0-1817 GCA_040389625.1 Pseudomonadota bacterium
GGAAGGTCAGCGCGCACAGCGTGGTCAGGCCGCCGGCGCTGCCGCCGCGGATGATGAGCCGCTCGCCGTCGGCCAGGCCCCGTTCCACCAGGGCGCGCGCGCCGGCGATGCAGTCCTCGACGTCGACGATGCCCCACTGGCCCTTGAGCGCGTCGCGGTAGGCGCGGCCGAAGCCGGCGCTGCCGCCGTAGTTCACGTCCAGCACGCCGAAGCCGCGGCTGGTCCAGTACTGGGTGGCCAGCTTGAGCGTGCTGGTGGTCATGCTGGTGGGGCCGCCGTGGCTGATGACGATCACGGGTGGCAGGCTGCCGGCCGGCGCCTGCACGGCCGGATTGCACGGCGGGTAGAAGAAGGCGTGCGCCGTGCGGCCGCCGGCGCTGGGGTAGCTGATCGATTCTGGTACGGACAGCTCGGCCACGGCCGGCAGCGTCTCGATCGAGCGGGCCAGCACTTCCACCTCGTCGCCGGTGAATTCGATACGGGCCAGTTCCAGCGCGATGGTGGGGCTGCCGCCCATCAGGGCGACGAAGCCGGGGCCGACCCGCAGTTCGCGGATTTCCTGGTAGGGGTTGGCGATTTCCTCGAGCCGGCCGCTGTCCGTGCGCAGCCGCGCCAGCCGGCTCACGCCCTGCACGATGTAGGTGCAGATGATTTCGTCGGCCGAACGGAAGCCGTACATGGAGCCGCCGAAGGTCCAGTGCGGGGTGGCGAATTCGGCTGCCATCGGGCACAGGGCGCGGATCTGGTCCTGCTCCAGGCGGTACAGGTTCCACCAGCCGCTGCGGTCGGACACGAAGTGCAGCCGGCCGTCGGGCGACCACTCCGGCTGGCACACGGCTTCCTCGGCGCCGCCGGCGATGCGGCGCGCCGCACCGAGGCTGCCGTCGTCCTGCACGGGCGCCAGCCACAGTTCCGTGCCCTGCCACGGCATGCGCGGGTGATCCCAGCTGAGCCAGGCCAGCTGGCGGCCGTCCGGCGACAGGCGCGGCGCGGCGTAGAAATCGGCGCCCTGCACCAGCACCGTCTCGCTGCCGTCGGCGCCGATGGCGCACAGGGTGTTGACGGGCTGCCCGTGGGGATCGTCGCCGTGCAGCTCGCGCACGCTGAGCAATCGCGCGCGGGCGCGGTCGGCCACGAAGTCGGCGTGGCGCTGCTGGCCGGGCCGGGTCAGGGCCACGGCCGGGCCGTCGCCGTCCTGGCGGTACAGCAGGTTGTCGGCGAAATGGGAGAAATACACGGTATCGCCGTCCACCAGGTAGGCGCCGCCGCCATATTCGTGTACCCGGCTGCGCACGTTGTAGGGCAGCGGGGTCAGTTCGGTGATCGCCGCGCCGCGGTGGCGCAGCAGGCTATTGCGGCCCGCCTCGGCCGCGCGCCCGGCCAGCCAGTAGATGTCGCCGCCGTCGGCCCCGCCCACGGCCAGCTGCGACAGCGGCGTGGCGCCGGCCGCCACGCGCGCGGCGCTGATGGTCGATGGCCAGGCGCCGAACGGTGCGGTGGGCAGTGGCGTGGATGGGTTCATGGTCGCTCCAAAAATGGTCGGGGTCGGGCTGCCGGCGGGCAGCTAAGCATCATAGTGAAAGGACGGACAATGTTCCAGCACAAAATGGCGCCGGCCCGGGCCTACGTTTCATCATGCCGGGCTCAGGACGATGCGTAAAAACGGGGCGCGGGATGCGATAATAGCGTCTTTATTCCCGCCATCGATTGCCTTTCATGCCACAATTCGCCCCGCTCCAGAACGATACCTTCTTGCGCGCGTTGCTGCGCCAGCCGACCGACTACACCCCCGTGTGGCTGATGCGCCAGGCCGGGCG
>JAZJZQ010000044.1:0-9247 GCA_040389625.1 Pseudomonadota bacterium
GCGCCCAGCAGGTAGGCCAGCACCGGCAGGCCGCCCGATTCGCTCCACACGAAGCCGGCCATGGTCAACGGCGCGACGGGCGCCGTGTAGGCCAGGCCATAGAACACCAGGTCGCGGTAGCTCAGTGCGCGCTTGAGCGAGCCGCCTTCGCCGTTGTCGCTTGCGGTGCTCATGTCAACGCTCTCCACGTGCGGTGGCGCAGGTGGCCGCCGTGTCGGGCCGGCGGCCGCGCCAGACGGCCTGCTCCACCGCCGCGCCGATGCGGAACACGGTCGCTTCGTCAAAGGTGCGGCCCACGATCTGGACCCCGGTCGGCACGCCGTTGTGGGCCACGCCGGACGGCACGCTCAGCACGGGATGGCGGCTCAGCAGGTTGAAGGGGTAAGTCAAGGCGTCCGTGCGCAGCAGGGTCATGCTGTCCTTCTCCCCTTCCGCCGCGCTGCCGATGCCCGCCATCGTGGGGCAGATCAGGGCATCGTAACTGGTCATGACGGTGGCCATCGATTCATACATGCGGCCCACCGTGTCGTTTGAGGCCAGGTACTGCTCGCCCGTCACACGCAGCCCGGCGGCGGCGAAGTGGCGGATATAGTCGCTCGTTTCCGCCTCCTGGGTCAGGATGCGGCCGGCGAATTCGCGGCCCGTTTCGTAACCGAGCCGGTAATCGACGGCGTCGGCCGTGCGCATGTCCCAGCCCAGTTGCACCGGTTCGACAATGGCGCCCTGCTCGCGCAGCGCCTGCACCACCTGTTCCAGCGCCATGCGCACGTCGTCATGGACGGTGGCGAAGCCCAGGTCGTGGGACAGGGCGATGCGCATGCCCTTGACCGTATCGAACGTCAGCGGCACCTCCAGCCTGGGGCCGACGGTGGCGGGATCGGCCACATGAGGACCGTTGATGACGTTGAACATCAGGGCGCAATCGGCCACCGTGCGCGCCATGGGACCGATGTGGTTCATGGTGTGCAGCGCATAAGCGATCGGCGTGACGGGCACCCGGCCGTAGCTGGGCTTGAGGCCCACCACGCCGCAGTAGCTGGCCGGGATGCGGATCGAGCCGCCAATGTCGGAGCCGGAGGCCAGCGTCGTCAGGCCGGCCGCCAGCGCGGCGCCGCTGCCGCCGCTGGAGCCGCCCGGCGTCAGGGCGGGATTCCACGGATTGCGCGTCACGCCGTGGCGGGCCGAACGCGTGAAGCCGGCCATGTAGAACTCGGGCACGTTGGTCTGGGCGTGGATCACGCCGCCGGCATCGAGCAGGCGCTGGGTGATGGGCGCGTTGACGGTGTCGGGCGCGGAACCCTGCAGCCAGGAGCCCTTGGTGGTGACCCAGCCGCACAGCGTGTGCTCGTTCTTCAGCGCGACGGGTATGCCCTCCAGCAGACGGAGGTTGGCAGAGCGGCTGCCGTAGGCCTGTTCAGCCGCGCGCGCGGCGGCCAGTGCTTCCTCGCGGCGCTGGGCGCTGAAGGCGTTGAGCACGGGTTCCAGCTGGTCGGCCCGCTCCAGGTAGGCATGCAGCAGCTCCACCGGCGACAGCTCGCGCTGGCGGAACAGTTCCAGCGCCCGGGTGGCGGGCAGGTAACACAGTTCTTCGGTTCTTGGCAGGTTGGACATCGATTTCCTCTGGTTGTAGGTTGCGGTCTATTTCGCGTCCGCCGGGGCCGGCCCCATGGCGGACATCAGTGGCGGCGTGAAGCCGGCGTTGGGGAGCAGCGCGTTCAATGGCAGGCGGTCATGCCGGTAGCTGGCGCGGAAGGCGACGCCGTCTTCGCTGCGCAGCGTCAGGCCGTCCTGGCCCACGGCCAGCACGCCGCCGTCGCTGCCGGTGCGCGCCATACCGGTAATGGAGGCTGTCGTCCCGGTGTCGATGCGCGACCAGTGCTGGCCCGCGTCCGCGCTGCGGTACAGGGCGCCGCGCAGGCCGCCCACCAGCAACGCGCCGTCGGCCAGCGCCGCGCCGGTCCAGAACGAGCCGCGGTAGCCGGTGGCCAGGTAGTTCCAGCTGGCGCCCTGGTCATCCGTGTGCAGCACATAGCCTTTTTCCGCCGCCGCGTACAGCGCGCCGCCGGGGCCGGCGAACAGGCCGAACAGGTTCAGGTCTGCGCGCCGCGCGCCGGGCGGCGACGGCAACTGGCGTTCCGTCCAGTGACGCCCGCCATCGCCGGTGGTGAGCACCAGCGACCACAGTCCGACGGCGACCCCGCGCGAGGCGTCGAAGAAGTGCACGGCAAACAGGGGCCGGTCCTGGTCCGGTGCGCTGCGCTGGAGCTCCCAGCGCTCGCCGCCGTCCACCGTGTGCAGCACCACGCCCGCGTGACCCACGGCCCAGCCCTCCTTTTCCGTGGCAAAGGACACGCCCGTCAGCGTTACGTCGGCCGGCACCTTGCCGGCCTGGCGCCAGGACTTGCCCTGGTCGTCCGACAGCAGCACGATGCCGTGCGCGCCGACGGCCACGGCGCGCGGCCCGGCCCAGGCGGCTGCCAGCATGCCTGCCTGGTGCGCATGGGCCGCCGTTTCGGCCGGCCGCAGACTCACCGGCCAGGCGCCAGCCGGCGCGCCAGCGCCACCAACCACACCAGCCGCGCCAGCCGCGCCAGCGCCGGCAGTATCGGCAGCGGCAACGGCGGTGGCAGCGGTGCTACCGCCTGCCGCCGCGGCAATCGTCAGGGCGGGCAGCAACGTGGCCAGGGCGCCCAGCAGCTTGCCGTTGCATCGCGTTTTCATTTGATTCATCATCGCGTCCCTCGTGCGGTCAGTGTTGGAGCAGGCCGGGAACCCGGACCGGCCGCTTGCGCGGGAAGAGCCGTTCCAGCCACACGGCAAAGGCGGGCAGCGCCGTCATCGCCATCACCATGTTCACCATGAACATGAAGGCCAGCAGCTTGCCCATGTCGGCCTGGAATTTCAGGGCCGAGAACGACCAGGTGGCCACGCCGACGGCCAGCGTCACGGCCGTGAAGATGGTCGCCGTCCCCACTTCCAGGATCGCGTGTTCGAGCGCCTTGACGATGGGCTGGCCGTGCGCCAGGTGCAGCTGCAGCCGGTTGTAGATATAGAACGCGTAGTCGACGCCGATGCCCACCGCCAGCACCATCACCGGTAAGGTGGCCACCGTCAGGCCGATCTGCAGCTCCTTCATGAACCAATAGCCGATGAAGGTCCCCACCGTCAGCGGCAGGCAGCAGGCCAGCACGGCGCGGAAATCGCGATAGGTCACAAGCACCAGCAGCACGATGGCCGCGTACACATACAGCATCATCGGTAACTCGCTGTGCTCGAGCGTATCGTTGACGGCGGCCAGCACCCCCGCATTGCCGGAAGCGAGGCGGATGGTGACGCCAAGTTCGCTGTGGCTGGCGGCGAACGCCTCCACCGCCGCGATCACGCGGTTGATGGTGACGGCCTTGTGGTCGGTCAGGTACAGGTGCACCGCCGTCATGCTGCAGTCCTTGCGCATGGTGCCCCGGGTGCGGGCGATTTCCGTCGCCAGCGCCGCGAAGTTGGCCGGATCGATGGGAATGGACTCCATCTTCGGATTGCCCTCGTTGTAGCCGCGGTTGTACTGCTTCATCTGGCCCGAGAACGAGGCGATGGACAGCACGCCCGCCACCGGCTGCATGGCCCAGGTGAAGCGGTCCTGGAACAGGCCGATGTTGACGTTGCCGCAGTAGCCCACGCCCTTCCCTCCCCCTGCGGCGCCGGCGGCGCCGCCGAGGCCCTCGCTACCGCCGGCAATCGCTTTCGCCTCGAAGATCACGGTCAGCCAGTCCAGCCCCGTGTCGTAGTTGCTGGCGATCGCCACGGCATCGAGGTTGAAGCGCGCATCGGGCCGCAATTCCGGCGCGCCCGGCTCCACCGTGCCGATTACCCGGCCCTGGCTCTGCCACACGGCCAGGCCGAAGATGACCGCGACGACGCCCAGGCAGACCGCCGCATTGCGCGGCCGGGCGATGCGCGCCAGCAGCCGCAGCCAGCCGGCGCGGGACTCGCGCAGCGCCATGGCGGCGTCGGCATAGGACTTGTCGATGCGGCAGTAGGAAGCGGCCACCGGCAGCATCACCAGGTTGGTCACGATCTTGAAGGCCACGCCGAGCGAGGCTGCGATAGCCAGTTCGCGCACCATCGGAATCGGAATCAGCAGCAGCGTGACGAAGGACACCAGGGCCGTGGCCAGCGCCAGCGTGCCCGGTACCAGCAGGCCGGAAAAGCTGGCGCGGCAAGCGTCCATGCAGCTCCTGCCCAGCGAGACTTCACGCACGATGAAGTTGATCTGCTGGACGCCGTGCGACACGCCGATGGCGAACACCAGGAACGGCACCAGCACGGCCAGCGGATCGAGCCCGAAGCCAAGCAGGTGCAAGGCGCCGAACTGCCACACCAGCGACGTCAGCGAACAGGCGATGGGCAACAGCGTGAACAGGATGGAGCGGCAGTACCAGTACACGGCGCCCGCCGTCAGCAGCAGCGCCAGGGCGAAGAACTTCAGCACCGACCTGGCCGAATCGGCGATCTCGCCCACCTGCTTGGCAAAGCCGATGATCTCGATGGTGAAGCCGGCGTCCTCGTAGTGCTGGCGTATCTGCTGCTCCAGGATGCCGTTGTAGGCCACGTAGTCGAGCTTCTTGCCGTCCTTGTCCGTCTCCAGCAGTTCGGCACTGATCATGGCGCTGTCCTGGCCGCGCGACACCAGGGTGCCGATAAAGCCGCCCTGGGCCGCCGCCGCCCGTATCTTGGCGATGGCCGCTTCGTCCAGGCGGTCCGGGGTGACGCTGCCGTCGATCAGCGGATCGGCGCGGAAGCCCTCCTCCGTGATCTCGTTGACGAAGGAGTTGGGTGTCCACAGCGACTGCACGCCCAGCCGCTCCACGTTCGGCAGGAAGGTCACGGCCTGGGTCACGTCATACAGGCGTTTGAGTCCCGCCGCCGTCCAGATCGTCCCCTGGCGCGCCCGCACCACGATGTTGAGGCGGTTGGCCCCCATCACGTCGTTGCGGTAGGTGCGGAAGGTTTCCACATACGGATGGTTGGTCGGCATCTGCTTCTCGAAGCCGGCCTCCATCCGCAGCTGCCAGCCCAGCCAGCCCATCGCCACCGTCAGCGCCAGCAGCGCGGCCATGAGCGGCCGGCGCTGCCCGAAGCAGAGCGCTTCGAAACGCTCCAGCAAGCGCGGCGCAGGTCGGGTCATGAGCGGCTCCCTAGTCATGTTGTCGTCCATTCCAGTCCGTTCAGAAGTTGCGCGAGATGGTCACGCCGACAAAGCTGCGGTCGCGGTAAGGCTGGTCGAACACCGCATTGCCGCCCATGAAGCGCGCGTAGTTGACGGCCACCTGCCAGTTGGCCGGATTCTGGATGAAGCTCAGCGTGAAGTTGACCGACTGCGCGCCCTTCATGAACGTGGCGGCGCCGTTGGGCGTGCGGCCGCTGAGGGCGCGGAAGTAATACACCTCCGGCACCACCTGCCAGCCCGGCACCAGCGAGCCGTCATACACCCAGCTGAAGTCGAAGTTCACGCCCGAGGAATTGCGGGTGCCCACGGCCACCGGGGTGCCGGTGGGCGAATATTCCTGGCCCCAGCCCCAGCCGCCGGCCGACACCAGGTCGTCGCCGTACTGGTTCTGCAGGTGCGGGAAACGGATCGCCACCGCCTCGGCCAGCAGGGTGCCGGAATCGGCGTGCAGCAGGCGCAGGATGGCCGGCGCCGTGTCCGGCGTCAGGCTGAACATGCCGGTAACGGCGGCCTGCATGCGGGCCGTATCGACCCAGCAGTTGCCGCCTTGCGAAGCGCAGGCCGTGGTGGCCGCGTTCAGCGTGGCGCCGTCGCGCGGCCGGTAGGACAGCTCGGAACCGACCGCCCAGTCGCCGACGGGGAAATTGGCGGACAGGCCATACAGGCGCCGGTCCTCGCCATACACCCAGCCCATCACGCCATTGGGATTATTGAAAGTGAACGACGGCGACTTGTCGTGGTAGTTGATGGCGTAGGCGCCCAGGTTCAGCTGCGTACCGGTCGGCTGGTAGCGCAGCGATACGCCCCACTGGCCGCCGTTGCGGGCCTTGGTCTCCTGCAGGAAGTAGTCGTCATGGCCGGCGCCCAGGCCGTTGAAGGTGGACCAGTAGCTGCCCGTGGGCGGCATGTAGTTGGCGTTCCAGCCCAGCTGCACGTAGGCTTCCGCGTTCAGGCCATGGCCCAGGCCCGCCGCCGCGCTGATAATGGGCGCCGGCAGGATCGCTTCCTTGAGCTGGGTGCCCGGCTGCGACAGGCGCATCAGGTCCACCGCGTTGGTGACGTTGATGCCGCCCGGGATGAACAGGCTCTCGCCCCAGCTGATGACCTGGTTGCCGGCGCGGATGCGCAGCATGTGGTCGTCGATGTCGAACTTCTTGCTGACCCACAGGTCCAGCAGCCGCGCCTTGAAGCGCAAGTCCTTGCGGGCGTCCGGCGCCAGGTTGTCGTCCAGGCCGGGCGGCGTGGTGGCGCTGGTCCAGCCGGTGGTATGGGTGGCCGTAAAATCGCGCAACCAGCTCACCCGCCCCATCGCCGTCCAGTCCTCGGGGAACTTGAGCAGCAGCTCGTGCGAGCCTTTCAGGTAGGTGGTAAAGGCATCGTGCCTGGCATAATTCAGGTCGCCCTGGTCGCCCAGGCTGCTGGTCGGCGACAGCACGCCGGCCGGACCGCCCGTATTGCCGGCCGTGATGAGGCCCGCATCCGGGCCCCTGGTACGGATGCCGGTGCCGACGCTGATGGTGGAATCGAAACTGCCCGACACGAAGCCGGTGTTAAAGGTTTCGGCACGCGCTGCCACGCTGGCGACGAGCGCACCGAGGCCGCAGGCCAAGATAATTGGCTTGTTCATGGAACTCTCCCGGGTTGGCTGGCGGATCAGCGGTCGCTGATGGCTCGCAGGTTTTCAGAGGTGAAGAAGGACGCTTTCATGCGCTCGCCCCGTGTCTCGGTGAGCCATTTCACGTCGCTGCCCGCGCCTACCGTGTTGAAGTCGAAGATGTAGCGGCCTTCGGGCAGATTGTACTGGCCGAACGCCAGCACGTCGCAGGTGCCCGTCTCGTAGACCGGGACCAGGTAGCCCTCCCTCACCTTCCACAGCGCGCCCTGCACGTCATAATCCTCGGCCAGCACGACGTTCCAGCTGTCTTCGTCAAGATAGAAGGTACGCTTGGGCGAAACGTGCCGTGCGCCCTGCTTGACGGTCGCCTCGATCACCCACACGCGGTGCAGTTCGTAGCGGCGGGTGCTGGTGGCCAGCGCATTGCGCTGTACCACGTCCTGGATCTTGGCCTTGAAGTCGTACACGCCGAACACGTTGTACGGCACCAGCACTTCCTTCTTGCCGGCGATCTTCCAGTCGAAGCGGTCCAGCGTGCCGGTGAACATATTGGTCTCGTCCAGCAGGTACTGGTTCTCGAAGCCGATCTGCGGCGCATCGTAGGCGTAGGCCGGCAGGCGGCGCACGCGGCGCTGGCCGGGGAAGTAATAGAACGTCTCGCTGCTCGGCGTATCGAGATAGATGCTGGCCGCCAGCGCCTGGCCGGCCAGCGCCGCCGGCGACTTGTAGCTGAAGTAGGTGAAGTACTCGATGTTGCCGACGTCGGCCAGGTTGTTCGAGCCCTTTTTCCCGGCCGGGAAGAAGTAGGTCTGCTCGAAGCCGGCCTGTATCCAGTCCTCGCTGCCACGGCGCGGCGACACGAAGGTATAGCCGTTCTGGAAATCCACGCCCACGCCGCGGTAGCGCATCTTCATGTTCATCATGGCCTGCGCGCCATTGGCCGGCACGGGGAACGGTGTGCCCGGTACCACCGCCGATTTCAGGCTCCAGCCATCGTCGCCCAGCTTGGCCGTGCCCACGTTCTTGCGGGTATTCTCGGCGATGAAGTCCGGCACGCCGCAGCTGCGGCGGGTCGGGTAGACCTCCATCTGGAAGCCCGGGTTCTGCTTGAGCAGGGCCTGCTGGCCCGGCGTCAGTGCATCGGCATGCTGCGCCAGGTTGGCGGCGTTGACCGTGTACAGGACTTTATCGTTCTTGTACTTCCAGTAGTCCTTGCGCAGCTTGCCCCATGCCCAGCCGTCGCTGGCCTGCGTTTCGTTCTTCCAGGCCGGGATGCGGCCGTCCTTGTTGCCGGCCACCTCGGCGCCGAGCGGCGTGAGGGTGGTGCCCAGGTGGGCGGCATCGGCCGCCAGCGCCTGGCCGCCGGCCGCGGCCAGCAACACAGCGCAGGCAATCAGGCTACGCGTTGCGCCAAGGCGGAAGGCAGGACGGTGCGGGCAAAAGGAAGTATTCGGGTGAGCCATTTTCATATTCTCCAATCTGATCATGGGCGTGCCCTGGTCCGGGATTCGGACAGACACTTTCTAGCTTGTTATAAGTCGAATTTTTAATCGGATTTGAATGTCAGGCGGGATACCTTCGCCCATTCATTTACCGACCATGTACCTTTTTTATTAACAGCGACTGGATACAAATATAACCGAGTAATTGTTCAGTTTCCAGCGATTTATGACATTGTTGTAAAAATAAGTGAGACCTGCCAACGGACGCGTACACAATCACGGCAGCGGCCCACCGTGGCCGCGCCGTTCAGCCGCCGCGCGCCCCCTGCCGATACCAATTCCAGTCGCAGCCATGGTCAAACCTGGCGATCTGCTTGACTTCCAGGAAGGCTTCATAACCGTGGCGCCCCAGCTCCCGCCCCAGGCCCGACGCCTTGTAGCCGCCCCACGGCAGCTGGGTGAACGTGGGCTGCGAACAGTTAATCCACACCACGCCGGCCCGCAGTTCCCTGGCCACCCAGTCGCAGCGCGCCAGGTCGTCGGACATCACGGCGCCGGCCAGGCCGTAGCGCGTGTCGTTGGCCAGCGCCACCGCTTCCTCCTCGGTGTCGAACGGATGGACGCACAGCACGGGGCCGAACACTTCCTCGCGCCAGATCCAGCTGTCGAGCGGCACGTCGGCAAAGATGGTGGGCTCGATGAAGTAGCCGCGCGCCAGGTGCGCCGGCCGGCCGCCGCCGGTGACCAGCCGCGCCCCGCACGCGCGCCCGCGCGCTATCCCATCCAGCACCCGCCGGTACTGGCCGGCCGATACGATGGGCCCCATCTGCACGCCGTCCCGCCCGCCGGGTCCCAGCACGATGCGCTCGGCGGCCGTCTTCAATTTGGCCAGCAAGACTTCATACACGGGGCGCTCGACCAGCACGCGCGAAGTGGCGGAACAGATCTGGCCCTGGTTCCAGAACA